>CACWPR010000143.1 GCA_902762855.1 Ruminococcus flavefaciens | reverse complement strand
TACCTTTTCGGACAAGGCAGCTTATTGGACACATACATCATAGAATGCTCATCGTAGTTGTAAGGTGACTTCTTGGGTTTGGAAATACATATATCATCAGGACAGCCGAGACTATCCATGAAGTAACTGTATCTGTCTTTGAGTGTTCCTGAATTCTGAGATGTTAATGTTGCCGAAGTCAGTATCGTGCTCCTTGAACTTGAAAACAGCAGTCTACCTATATCTCTGCGTATATCTTTCCTGCATACGTTTATGCGTACACCGTGCTCGTTGGACAGCCATACAAGGTTGGCATTGTTTTCAGAGTCTCTCAGTGTTTGCAGGCTGTGCAGCCTTCGGTTTGTCCTCATTTCTATCTCTTTCATATTTGAGCGCAGCTTGAGGACCAGCTTCTTTATTTCCGTACTCGGTCTGTAATAGAAGGTCTTCATGTCAGCGTCCGCTGCTGCCTGCTGCTGAGATATGTCATTTTTAAGGAAATTGAAATAAGTATCGATCATTTTTATAGTCTCGATTATAAGACGTGACATAGTGTTCTTTCTGTTGCTTGTGACTTTCATTATCTCTCTGCTGATCTCTCTCTGACTGAAAGAGTTGGTGAAAGCGTCCCTGAACTTGCTTTCGAGATTATGAGCCTCATCAACAACTATAGTGCTGAGATTTCCCTTGAATATCCCTCTGCCTGATTCCATGTTAAGAAGGTGAGAAACCAGCATATTCTGATTGCAGATAACAATTGAATCATTACAGCGGATACGCTCACGCATTTGCAGGTACTCGCATCTTCCTCTGTATTTGCAGACATCACACTTCTGACCGACTGAGGTTATGCACACCTTATCCCATGCTCTGTCGGTAACGCTCAGTGCTGATTTACGCTGGACTCCACGCAATGCCAGTTCAAAGAGAGCGGCAAATTCTTCGTTTTCCTTACGATGCTTTCTCGCTTCCCTGAGACATATGTAATTCTTCATTCCTTTAGCCACCTCGACTTTCGCTTTTACTCCTATCATTTTGAGGACATTATGTACATCACGTTCAAGCTGCTCCTGTAATGCAATAGTTGACGTTGCTATCACTACCTGTCTGCGGTCACGAAAGAACTGCTGTACTATCGGCACAAGATAGGCAATTGATTTTCCGATACCGACCTCAGCTTCAACTATCAGTGAGCTTTTATTCATGATCGCCTGTGCTATCTCCTGAGACATCTCGACCTGTCCCAGGCGGCGTTCAAGTCCGTTACGTTCTGCTTCATCAAAAAATCTACTGACCGCTGTATCGAGCGGTAATTCCATTATTTTCATAGTTATTTCAACCCCTTGTTATCCATATCAAGGCTTATCCTTAGTGCTTTCTCTATCCTTCGGATATCCTTTTCACTTAGTCTGCCGATATACTTTTTCAGTCTTAATACTGATATAGTCCTTATCTGCTCTGTCAAAACACAGCCCTGATACTTAGTGAGAATACCGTAATGTATTATCACATGATTGGGTAGCTGAGCTTTCATCTGAGAAGTGATAGGAACAATTATTGTCGTATCGGCATAGTGATTGCCCTTGTTGTTCTGAATTATCACCACAGGGCGTTCGTTTGCCTGTTCTGAGCCAATACCTTGTCCCAGATCGGCAACGTACATATCTCCACGTTTTGGTATCAGCATCATATCTCTCCTTTTATGTATGTGGGACTGTCTTGCGACAGCCCCGTGTATTGTTGTCCGCATATATCGTTTCATATGCAGACGCACCTCCGCAGGGGTGCTTTACCGTCACGCTGTGCGACGGCATTTTCCTTAATCAAAGGCCTCGGATAATCTCTCGCCATTTCTGACGCCCTCCGGGGAGGGGAGCACATAAGCCGAACAGAGTCCTCACTGTTCACGCAGATCCTTGTCTCTCTGCCCTTACGGAGTCAGAGCCGCTGGTGCGGACGGGCGCGCAAGTCGGCTGTCATTGCCATAATGGGAGTGGCTTCGCTCCCACCGTCATGCTCATATTTATCGCTCGCCCGTTTCCGGGGTCGTGGCGTATGGATGTCCGCGGCTCGCAGGTTTGTTGCCCACACCGATCTTGCTGCACACTTATGCGCTGCTATTCAATTTTCAAATTCCTGAAAGGAGTTTTTTCCCCCTTCACTTGTATACGGAAAGAAACAGCCATTTTGACAACCATATAT
>CACWPR010000142.1 GCA_902762855.1 Ruminococcus flavefaciens | reverse complement strand
CCCGGAATGATGAGAATATCTCATTCACAGTTTCCTCGCCCTCCGGAGTCAGGACTACGCTGTTGCAGAAGTCCTCGTAGACAAGGCCGGAATTCGCCAGACACCTGAGCATTTTGCTGACGCTTGGTCTGGAGACTCCCAGGTGACGGGATATGTTCACACAGCGAACATACTCGTCAATGTCGGTAAGTTCTTTGATAGCAACAAGATATTTTATCTGTCCTGCACAGTGTTTCATTATTTTCCTCCTTCAGGAACGGGTGGATGCTTGCGGGTATTACTTATCTGAATCAATGAGGTTCCAGTACCCCTTCAGGTATATTCCTCCGGACACTACAGTAAGTGCTGTGGATATCCATATGAGCACAGGAACTATTATGTCGTTGACTGCGTCCTGGACAGAGCAGCCTATGCCAAAGCTGAAATCATGGCAGACACTCAGCCAGAGCAGTATACCGACTATGGTGACCATAGTAAACGCTGTCTTGAGCTTTCCCCATATGCCAGCCGCAACTACCACACCGCTGTTTGCGGCAAGAAGGCGGAGGCCTGACACCATAAATTCCCTGGCAGTAATGATTATCAGCGGGATAGCTCCCATGTTGACTTCCCTTATCTCCACGAATACCGTCAGAGCGGCTATTACCAGCACCTTGTCGGCAAGGGGATCAAGGAATTTTCCGAAGTTTGTTACCAGATTCCTCTTTCTTGCGATATTGCCGTCCAGAGCGTCAGTTATGGACGCTGCTGCGAATATCACAAGGGCTATCAGGTAGTGGAAGGGGATATCAAGGTACATAAACAACAGAAAAAACGGGATGAGAAAGACTCTCAGCAGAGTCAGCTTGTTTGGCAGATTCATTCTGTTATCACCTCTCCTATCAGATCATAATCAAGAGTTTCTGTTATGCGTATCTTCACATACTGACCTATCTCCAGGGGACATTCAGATGAGAAGAACACCTTTCCGTCAATGTCGGGAGCGTCAAGGACTGTTCTGCCGAACCAGCACTCCCCGAACTTATCGAAGCCTTCAACAACGGCCTCCAGCTCAGCACCCATGAGCTTTTCGTTATTTTCAGCACTTATGAGCATCTGCTGTTCCATGATTATATCAGCTCTGTGAGCGGCGGTCTCCTCGTCTATCTGGTCCGGGAAATCATAGGACCTTGTACCCTCCTCACGGGAATAGGCAAAGCATCCCAGGCGGTCGAAGCGGACTCTCTGGACAAATTCTGCAAGTCTGCTGAACTGCTCCTCAGTCTCACCGGGGAAGCCGGTTATGAGGGTAGTCCTGAGTATCACGCCGGGGACCATTTCACGGATATGTGCAAAGAGAGCCTCCAGCTTTTCCTCGTCGCCCCAGCGGTTCATCCTGCTGAGGATGTCACCGTCACAGTGCTGAATGGGTATCTCCAGATACTTCACCAGCTTTTCCTCCGAGACTATAGTCTCCAGGAGCTCGTCTGTTATGCGCTCCGGGTAGCAGTAGAGGGTGCGTATCCATTTAAGGCCGTCTATCCTGCAAAGTCTGCGGAGGAGCTCCGGCAGACGTGACTCACCGTAGAGGTCCTCGCCGTAACGGGAAGTATCCTGAGCGATGACCACCAGCTCGGTAACGCCGTTGGCAGCAAGGAACTCAGCCTCCTTTATAACGTCCTCAATGGGTACGCTGCGGAATTTTCCTCTTATCATAGGTATAGCACAGTATGTACAGCAGTTGCTGCATCCCTCAGCCACTTTCAGGTAAGTAAAGAAGGGCAGAGTGGACAATATCCTGTCACCTGTGAGTTCAGCGTCCAGCTTAGGGTCAAAGCGGACATACTTTTCTCCGGCAAGCACATGGTCAAGGACGTCAACTATGTCCTTTGTGCTGCCTATGCCGATAACGGCATCAGCCTCCGGGAAGAGCTCGGCAGTTTCCTCTTTATAGCGCTCCACCAGGCAGCCGGTAATTATGATTTTTTTCAGAGTTCCGTCAGCCTTGAGCTTTCCCAGCTCAAGTATAGTCTCGATAGCCTCCTCCTTTGCGGACTTTATGAATCCGCAGGTATTGACAACTGCAACATCGGCAAGGCCGGGCTCAGTAACGAGCTGATAGCCTCTGCTTTTCAGCTTATACAGCATCCTTTCGGAGTCCACCAGATTCTTTGAGCATCCCAGGGACACCATTCCTACCTTTATAGGCATTGCTCTTCTTCCTCCATGTTTTCCAAATATTCTCTGACGGCACGGTTTATCTCGTCATAGCTGTAGCCGTACCTGACCAGTGCGCTCTTGGCTTTTTCTATCGACCTTCTGTCGGAGGGGTCTGCAAGGAGACGGGAGTGCTTAGTCTCCAGAAGTTCATACAGATTCTCCCCGAAGGTCCCGCTGTATTCTGCAAGAGCGTCCTCAGCGGTAAATTTATCTATCCCCTTCTGCATCAGCTCTCTCTGAGCTCTGCGAAGGCCGTACTTTTTTGTAACTACCAGTTTCCTGGCGGTATTTTCGGCATATCTTCTGTCGTCCACCAGACCGTTATCCTCCAGCTTATCCAGCACGGCATTGCAGAGACCGCTGTTCTTGTAGGTCTCTATGAGCTTTCCGAAGAGCTCCTTTCTGGAGTGGTCTCTGTGGTCCAGAAGGAACAGTGCCCTCTG
>CACWPR010000141.1 GCA_902762855.1 Ruminococcus flavefaciens | reverse complement strand
TCAAGGTCATTTTCCATGCCTGCGGTGAACTTTGCATCAACTATCTTATTGAAATGCTTCTTCATCAGCTCAGTGATGACCTCGCCGAGATTTGTGGGCTTTAATGCCTTTCCCTCGTGCTCAACGTATCGTCTTGATGTTATCGTGGTTATTGTCGGAGCATAGGTACTCGGACGGCCGATGCCGTTTTCCTCAAGCGCCTTTATGAGCGAAGCCTCAGTGTATCTCGGAGGAGGCTGTGTGAAGTGCTGATTTCCTGCTATGGACTTCAGCTTTATCTTATCCTGAGCCTTCAGCTCCGGGAGCATCTTTTTGCTGCCCTCTTCGCTGTCGGTAGACTCCACATAGAGCACCATGAATCCGTCAAACTTTACGGAATATCCGGACGCTCTGAATGTGCATCCGTTTGCATCTATGTCCGCCGAAACTGTATCCAGAAGAGCATTTGCCATCTGGCTTGCAATAAATCTCTCCCAGATGAGCTTATAGAGCTTGAACTGGTCACTGGAAAGACTTGATTTTACTCTTGCCGGAGTAAGCTCCGGTGTTGAAGGACGTATCGCTTCATGAGCGTCCTGAGCATTGTTCTTTGTCTTGTAGGTCCTTGGCTCCGGGGGGAGATAATCACCGCCGTAGACTGTTTTGATATAGTCTGCTGCTGCTGACTTCGCCTCATCGGATATACGCAGGCTGTCAGTTCTCATATAGGTTATAAGACCTACTGCACCTACACCTTCTACATCCACACCTTCGTAGAGCTCCTGAGCAGCCTTCATTGTGCGCTTTGCACTGAAGCCCAGCTTTCTGGAAGCCTCCTGCTGCATTGTGGAGGTTATGAAAGGCGGTGCAGGCTGTTTCTTGGTGACTCTCTTCTTTACAGATGTAACGGTGTATTCTGCTCCTTCAAGTCTTGCAAGCAGACCGTCTGCCTCTGCCTGGTCAGGTATCTCCAGCTTCTTGCCGTCAACGGCCACAAGTGATGCATCAAATACCTTCCTTGAGCCGGGAGCTGTGAACTTTGCGTCTATGGACCAGTACTCCTTCGGTACAAATGCCCTTATCTCGTTTTCCCTGTCCACTACCAGCCTTACTGCAACTGACTGCACTCTGCCAGCGGAAAGTCCTCTCTTTACCTTCTTCCAGAGAAAGGGACTGAGTTCATAGCCAACAAGTCTGTCAAGGATCCGTCTTGCCTGCTGAGCGTTTACCAGGTCAACATCTATTTTATGCGGATTGCTCATACCGCTGCGTACTCCGGACTTTGTTATCTCGTTGAACGCAACACGGTTATTATCATTCATATCCAGCTTGAGCATCTGAGCAATATGCCAGGATATCGCCTCGCCCTCACGGTCAGGGTCGGTCGCGAGATAAACTTTATCGCACTTTTTTGCGCGCTTTTTCAGTTCCTTTATAACGTCTTCCTTGCCCTTCATATCTGTGTACTGCGGCTGGAAGTCATGCTCCTTGTCCACACCCATCTTTGACTTTGGCAGGTCCCTGACATGGCCCATCGAGGCTATGACCTCATAGCCCGGACCAAGATACTTCTGTATGGTCTTGGCCTTCGCCGGGGACTCAACTATTACTAAATCTGACATCTATCCATACCTCTTATCACAATATTTCATACATTTTTCCCGGCAGTGACCTTACTGCGCCGAGTATCTCCAGCTCGGTGAGCTCAGTCATTAGCTCGTCTGAGTTCATACCAAGCTCCTGCGCCAGAGCATCAGCATGAGCGGTGCCATTCTTAATTTTACTGAAAATGGTCCTCTGGAGCTCCGTGAGTTCGTCTTTTGCCGTGAAAGTATTTTTCTCATCCTTAATTTCTTCCTGTATTTCCGGGGACTTCTTCCCGGTCTTCGCCTTCTGCCTTCGTGGTCTTACCTTTCCGGCAGTTGCCTTTATCTCTTCAAGCGGGTCATCCCTGTCCGTTCTGAGACTGCTCTCATATCCGAATGTGCTTATATCAGCAGTCTGCTCAGAGCGTATCTCCTCGTCAAGTGCTCCTCCTATGAGGAAGCATTCCATTACATCTTCAATGCTGTACAGCGGTGTGGCTCCCCAGCGAAGAAGCTCGATATTGCCTGAGAAGGCCTTGCTGAAAATGTCAGCAGGCGGCAGGCTGAACACTTCTCTGCCGTGTGTTGCCGCAAGGTCAGCGGTTATCAGTGAACCGCTCCTTGCAGAGGCCTCAAATACCACTGTTACCATACCCAGAGCCGCAAGTATCCTGTTCCTTTTAGGGAAATTCTGAGGAAGAGGCCTTGTTCCCGGAGGATATTCCGAGATGAAAACTCCACCGCAGTTTAGTATCCTATCTCTGTATACAATATTGTCTCTCGGATAGTCTACATCCACTCCGCAGCCAAGCACACAGGCAGTAGGCCTGTTGACTGAGACAGCTGCCATGTGAGTTGCTATATCCGAACCAAGTGCAAAACCGCTGACTATCACAAATCCGTTCCGTGCAAGATCCGCACACACCCTGTGTGCAGCCTCCAGACCATAGTTTGTGGCGTGTCTTGTACCCACTGTAGTCACTGTCCGTGTCCCCTTGAGGCACGAGATATTTCCTCTGTAATAGAGTACGGCCGGAGGGTCATATATATGCCTGAGCTGAGGAGGATAGTCCTTGCTGTCATAGCTTACCAGACTTATCCCCTTCCGGCGGCAGAACTCGATATGCTCTGCTGCCTTTGAAAGGTCAGTGGAATCTATCGCTCTTTTCTCCGCATCTGTAAGATTTGCCGCAGAACCGTCTGTGGTAAGGTAAAAGTAAGCCTCCATAGCAGTGCCGCAGAAGCTGATAGTTTCCCAGATACGCCGGCTGCCGGGGCCGAACACCATTGCGAGCCAGAGCCAGTATTTTATTTCAGCCACAGTTAAGTCCTCCCTTCGATCATTTTTTCAGTTCCCACATAAGGATACCGGCGGCCA
>CACWPR010000140.1 GCA_902762855.1 Ruminococcus flavefaciens | reverse complement strand
AACCGCATGATAAACAAGGACGGCACCTTCAACAGCATCACCAGCGACAACTGGTCCGGAGTCACCGTCAAGGAGTCCATAGGCATAACAAAGGACGACCTCTACAGCGCATCTCCCTTCCAGACTATCGTCAACGGCGAGAATGTCTCCACAGCAGCTACCTGTGAGAGTGCCGAGGCCTCCTATGAGCACGTTATCAGCTACGCAGGAAACGGCATTGCTCCCGATAAACGTACCGCTATAGACCAGCAGTGTGCCTACGAGACAAAGACCGGCACCGGCTCATGCTCAGGCACCGAGGCCTACGACTCCACAGTCACAGACCTCGACAAGTACAGCATCAAGTGCGGAGTCACATACCAGTACCCCTCCGCAGTTACCACAAAGGATATAACCGACAGCGACAACGACGGCATGGCCGACGACTGGGAGCTCGCAAGAGGCCTGGACCCCACAGACCCCTCCGATTACAAGGGCGACTACTGCGGTCAGGGCTACATGAACATCGAGTACTACATCAACGACCTGACTGTTGACTCCTTCCCCGCCGGAGTAGTTGAGCTCTCCCCTGAGGAGTCTGTTCCTGCTGTTTCCGCCTTCGAGACTATCGAGGCTGAGAGCTACGCTGTACAGGAAGGCATCCGCACTGAGGACCTCTCCGCAGGCGGTCAGAACATCGGATTCATCGAAAACGGCGACTACACTATGTACCGCAAGGTGGACTTCGGCACAGGCGCCCGCTCATTCAAGGGACTTCTCTCAGGAAATCCCGCTGTTATAGAGCTCTATCTCGACAGCATCTCCGGGACTCCTGCCGCATCTGTCAGCTTCCCCGGCACCTCCGGATTCTCGGACTACCAGAGCTTCGAGTTCACTATACCCACTATCACCGGCACCCACAACCTCTACCTGAGATTCACAGGCGGCGAGGGCTACCTCCTCAACGCAGACAGCTTTGTTTTCGGAAAGGACCCCGTCCCCATGAACGGCAAGCTGTTCAAAAACGTTGTGGTCAGCGACTCCGCAAATCCGCAGTTCTGGAAGATAGCTGAAAATGCAGGTGTGGGCTCCCCGATCTTCGGAGACCGTGACTTCACCATCGCTGCAATACAGGAGCCTCTGACAGGCGCTGAACAGCTCCTTACCTCCTGCGATGCCAAGACCTCCACTGACAGCGTGACCGTATCCTTTGACGCAGGTCAGGACATGACACTGTTCGTGGCTCTGGACTCCCGTGTGGAGACCGTCCCTGACTGGCTCAGCGGATTTACAGCTTCAAATACTTCCTTCACATCCTCCAACGATGTGACATTCAACATATACCAGAAGGACATGAAGTCCGGCGAAAGCATCTCTCTTGGCAGCAACGGCCAGTCCTACCAGTGCGTGAACTTCACAGTTCTGGCAGCTCCGGCTGAGACTCAGCCTTCTAAGACAGAGGGCGACGTCAACGAGAACGGCAAGCTCGACCTCCCGGACCTTGTACTGCTCCAGAAGTTCCTGCTGAAGGACGCATCCCTCACAGGCACTCAGCGTACAGCGGCAGACATGGACGGCGACGGCAGAGTTGATGCCTTCGACATAGTCCTTCTGAGAAAGGCGCTCATAAACGCCTGACCTTAACAGGTCTTATCAGTATTGCGGCTATCTGCACACAAGGCCGCAGCTTTTAAGAATATAATTAGTCGTATCAGAATGTAATTACGGCGTATTCCTTTGGTTCGGACGAATCAGCAAAAACTGCTCTGGTGGAGTTTCAGAGCAGTTTTTTTGAACAATGTGTTAGCCTCAGGTAACATTTTTGCCGACTTGTTGATTTTTTCCGCTTTTTGTTATACAATGATAACAATGTAGTATATGAACAGAAAAGCGGTGAAGATAAATAAACTATGTCCGGAACAACTAAGAATGCAGAAACAAATGAATATAGCTGTAAGAACAGCACCGGCACGATGAAGCTCCGGACATACGACGTTTTCCCCGGTATATCCGTAGTGTTTTATGATACCGATATGTCCCGGCCTGAGGCACCCCTGATGCCCTCTCCCGGACGAATAGGGCTGCTCCACTGCCGGGAAGGCAGGTTTGAGCTCCACGCCGGAGACCAGTCCTGCTACCTTTCAAGAGGCGACTTCTCCGTCTGCCTGACAGGAGCCGGAGACTCTGAGGTATACTTCCCCACCGGTCATTTCCAGGGACTTTCCATTGTCATCGACCCTGAGACCGCTCCCCGGTCCATGTCGGACCTCCTGCCGGGAGTCAGCGTGGGGCCGGAGGACATCATCAATAAATTCTGCTCCGGCAGCAAATGCTTCATCATGCGCTCCTGCCAGCAGCTCGAACACATCTTCTCAGGGCTTTATACAGTGCCGGAGCCAATACGCACAGGCTATTTCAGAGTGAAGGTGCTGGAGGTCATGCTGTTCCTGAGCAGTGTAGACATCTCCCCTGCCGCCGGCGAACACCGGGCAGGCACACGCTCCCAGACTCAGCTCGCAAAGGATGTCTGCGCCTTTGTAAGTGCCAATATGTCAGCACATTACACCATAACCGAGCTTGCTGAGCATTTCAAGGTCTCGCCTACATACCTTAAAAACAGTTTCCGGAACGCCTTCGGGGAATCGGTCTATGCCTACATCCGCACCCAGAAAATGCTCTGTGCTGCGGAGCTCCTGAGAGATACGGACAGGACTATCCTCGATATTGCCGGAGAGTGCGGATACGATAACGGCAGCAAGTTCTCACAGGCCTTCCGGAGCGTCATGGGAGCCGCTCCAAGTGAATACCGTAAAAGCAAGCAGTTCCCAATGGAGAGCATAAGTCTTGAAGGCAGCAGCCGCTAAAAGAGAAAACCCCCGGAACTCCGGCATATACGGAGCTCCGGGGATATTTTAGGCAATACCGCACAAAGATTGTGCTGAAGATGCGCCGTGAGATTTTTCGTCAGATTGTATAGAAATTCCGCAGGCATACTGACGTATGTCAAGGGAT
>CACWPR010000139.1 GCA_902762855.1 Ruminococcus flavefaciens | reverse complement strand
GTAAACACTTTTCAAAAGCGAAAGGGTCAAAGCCGGTTGATAAGAACATCAGAGGGCTTGCATGGATAGCAGTCCGCTGGGCGGCGACGGTAAAGCCGAGGGTCATAATACTTGAAAATGTCCCGGAGTTCGTGACATGGGGACCTCTCACAGCAGAGGGATTCCCGGAAAAGAATAAGATAGGCACAACATTCAGGAGCTTTGTGAATGCTCTGAAAATGCATGGCTACGAAGTGCAGTGGAGTGAGCTGAGAGCCTGCGACTATGGAGCACCGACGATAAGAAAGCGATTCTTCCTTATAGCTCGCTGTGACGGGAAACCTATCATATTTCCTGAGCCTACTCACGGAGCAGGCCGAAAGCCGTACAGGACGGCGGCTGAGTGCATAGACTGGAGCATTCCCTGCAAGTCGATATTCGGCAGGAGCAAGCCTCTGGCAGAAAAGACTATGATACGCATTGCAAGAGGACTTGATAAGTTTACGCTGAAGTCAGAGCGGCCTTTTATAGTACCCATAGGGTACGGAGAACGCAGTGGACAGACTCCGAGGGTGAACAATCTTGATGAACCGCTGAGTACTATTGTATCGACTGTCAAGCGGGCGCTTGCTGCCCCTCATCTTATACAGTATCATAGCGAGACCAGCGGCCATGAGGTAAGAGGGCAGGCTCTCACAGAGCCGATAATGACAGTAGATGCATCTCCGAGGTATGGTCTGGCCGCCGCTCATATCGTCAAGTATTACAGCGGTGATAACTATTCCGACTGCGGCGCACCGCTGGGAACCGTAACAACTAAAGACAGGTGCGGACTGGTAGAATCTCACCTTTGTGTGCTCCGGAAAGGGGCTGACTGCAAGTCACTGAAAGAACCGCTGCCTACTATATGCTCAGGCGGTGAACATCTTATGGCTGTCAGAACGCATATGCAGAAATATCTGCCTGAGACTGCTGTCGGCCACTGGCCTGAGGTCAGGGAACTGCTCAATAAATACTGCGGTTATAGTATGGCTGATGACGAGATACTATTGCTGGAAATAGCCGGAGAAAAGTATTATATCAGCGATATAGGCCTCAGGATGCTCGAACCAAGGGAGCTGTACAATGCACAGGGATTTCCGCCGGACTACATAATAGACCACGACTACAAGGGCAATACATATCCGAGGACAAAGCAGATAGCACGGTGCGGAAACGCAGTTCCGCCGCCCTTTGCGGAGGCGCTTGTCCGGGCAAACCTCCCGGAGATGTGCGGAGCTAAGATACACACCATGAGAGAACTCAGGGAGGTAATATGAGTATATTAAAACCTGAAAACCGTACTGACTGGCTTGCACAGCGAAAGTATGGCATAGGCGGCAGTGATGCAGGAACGGTCCTCGGAGTGAACAAGTACAAGAGCAATATTGAGCTCTGGGAGGAAAAGACCGGACAGCGTGAGCCGGAGGATATATCGGACAAGCCTGCTGTGAAGTTCGGAAAGTTCGCAGAGGAGCATCTCAGGGAGCTTTTCCGGCAGGACTACCCGGAGTATCAGGTAGACTATCATGAGTTCTGGATGTATCAGAATGACAAATATCCCTTTATCTATGCGACCCTTGACGGAGAGCTGACAGCTCCGGACGGCCGCAGACGTATCCTTGAGATAAAAACAACAACGATACAGAACAAGCTACAGTGGGACGAATGGGAGGAACGCATCCCGGACAGCTACTACGCACAGGTCCTTCATCAGCTTGCGGCTACAGGCTGGGACTTCGCCATACTGAAAGCATACATCCGCTATTACAAGGACGGCGAGCTTAGAGTTTCTATCAGGCATTACCGTATAGAGCGGAAAGATGTAGAAGGGGATATACATTACCTTATCGACCGAGAAGCTGAGTTCTGGAACAGCGTGATAAATAAAACGATGCCGGCACTGATACTGCCGGAAATATAGGAGGATAAACAATGTCAATGGAATTAAAACTGTTAACTGCGGAGGTCAGCATACCGCAGGCCATAGAGAATCTCGAACAGCTCAAAGCTGAGATAGCTCCGAAAATGGAGCACTACCGCAGTCTTATTGTCACCGAGGACAGCATAAAGGAGGCCAAAAAGGACAAAGCGGCGCTGAACAAGCTCCGTGAGGCTATCAGCGACCAGAGGATAGCTGTGAAGAAGCAGTGCCTCGCACCCTATGAACAGCTCGAAAGGCAGTGCAAGGAGCTCGACGCTCTTATCGTTGCTCCTATATCAGCGATAGACAGCCAGATAAAGGCCTTTGAGGAGCGTGAAAAGAAGGCTAAGTACGACGAGCTGAAGGAGTACTTCGACAGTATCAACGACGTTTCCTTCCTGCGGTTCGATGATGTGCTGAATCCAAAATACGGGAACAAGTCCCTGAGCACAGATTCACTTAAAGCGGAGCTGTCCGAGGCAGTAAAGAGGACGGCCGAGGAATATGAGGAGATAACCGCTCTTTACAGCGATTCTCCGCTGCTGACAGCTATACAGAACAAGTATGTTGAGACCAGGGAAAAGAGTACAGCACTCGCCTATGCGGCGGTCATCGTGAAGCAGTATGAGAAGGAACAGAAACGCAGGGAGCAGGAGAGCGCTCAGAATGAGCCTGTAAGTCCTCCGGAGCCGGAGAGTGTAACTTCACAGCCTGCACCGCCGGAGCCTGTCAGCGCTCGGCCTGACGAGCCAGAGCCGATGATAACCGGTACATTCAGAGTCACAGGCACAAGAACACAGATAATCGCCCTCAGGGACTTCATGAAGTCTCAGGGAATAAAATTTGAAATTGTAAAGGAGTAATTTATCATGACAGTCAATAATTCACTTGCAGCAAAGGAGCAGACTCATCTGCCGTTTTCCGTGAAGATACAGTCTAAGGGGTATCAGACCCTTATCAATAACACTCTCAGGGACAGAAATACAGCTAACCACTTTATAGCCTCGATAATGTCTACAGTCAGCGCAAATCCTGAGCTCCAGAATTGTGATGCCGGAACAGTTCTTTCGGCAGCCCTCCTCGGAGAAGGCCTGAAACTTTCACCGTCTCCTCAGCTCGGACAGTATTACCTTGTTCCATTCAAGGACAGAAAAAACAAGGATTTCTGTGATGATTATTT
>CACWPR010000138.1 GCA_902762855.1 Ruminococcus flavefaciens | reverse complement strand
GGACGAGCTTGGCATGACTAAGTTTGCATAATAAAAATCTCCGAGGATGACCTCCTCGGAGATAATACATAATTAACTGCGTTAAGAACACCATACAGACGGTCTCCCTTTTATTTAATAAAGTCGCACAATCTTTGTGCGGTATTGCATTAATACAGTCCCATGATTTTCTTCTGAGTGAGTATCCTGAGGACGCTCTCGTCTATCCTGGACTCCGGTATATCCCCGTCCTCCACGGCCTTGCAGAGGGCATCTGCGGCCTCCTGGAGGTCCTTGGGAACGAGTATCATGTCCACACCTGCCTTGACGGAGGCCACGGCTGCGTCGCCGGAGGACCATTCCGAGGTGATAGCTGACTGGTCATGCCTGCCGCTGACTATGACTCCCTTGAATCCCACGTCGTCACGGAGACATTTCACTGCCTTTGCAGAGAGGTCCGCAGGAGTGTCCTTGTCTATCGCAGTCTTCTGGTGACCCATTCTGATGAATCCCACTTCCTCCTCGGCAGCGGCCTTGAAGGGGAGGAATTCCTCTTCTCTGAGCTGTGCAAGGCTCTTGTCGGAATCGCCGTCTGTGCCTGGGAATTCACCGGGGGCACAGGCCATGCCTGAGCTCCGGAGCCCCTTTATCATGCTCCGTACAAGGTCCGCAGTTACGGACGGTGAGGCGTTATAGCCGGAGCTGCCTGCACCGGCAGGAGGGGCAAGGTCAAGGTGGAAGCCTGATTTGAGAAGGTCCTCACCCATTATAGTACCTATCTCGTAAACGTGGTCAGGGTCATTTTCAAGGCCGTAGACAGCAGGCTCGTAGAAGCCGGTGGTGTCCAGCTTGTTGTGAACAGGCGAATCCGGGCCGCCCGCCTCCGAGACAGCGATAATAGTGCCGACTCCGCAGGCTGACCTGACGTATGACTGTATATTCCTCACCATTGCAGTGAGCTGGCTCTTCGACTCGATATTGTCCTCACCGAAGAGGATGCCTCCCACAGGTATATCCGCAAGGCGGCGCTTCATTGTGGTGTTGGCCTCTGTAGCCTTGCTGACTCCCGCAAGCTGCTCCGGAGTCACAATGAACATCTGACTGACCTTCTCACGGAGGGTCATATCCTTCAGAACATCCTCAGGAGTGGGAGCGCTGAATGTAGTGGTCACAGTAGTCACCGGGGGAGCTGTTGTCAGCTTGGTAGTATAGGTAGCTGTTGTAGTCGTAGTCCGCTGAGTTGTGGGAGCCGCAGTCCTTACTGTCCGGGCGGTAGTCCGGGAGGAGCTGTTTCCGCCGGAAGCGGCTGTAGTCCTTGTAGTAGTCTTTGAGGAATGCCTTGACACAGCGGTGGTATTGGCATGGGCATTGGGCGAGGGTGCCGCAGTTGCCACATAGGTGGGAGCCCTTGACACAGTTGTGGTAGTCCTCTGGTATTCAAGGGTATAGCGGACGGTGGTCCTGACTATCTCGTCGTCCTCGTCCTCATATGGGTCTGTGTAGTCCTCCTCGGTGACCTCCTGTGTTGTAGTCGGCGGTATAGCTACGATGCCGTCAGGCAGGCTGTCGCTCTCATTGGTCCTGCCGCATCCGCCTAAGACGAGACAGCCGCTGAGAAGAGTGAGGACTATTCTTTTGAATCTGTTCATTTAACTCCTCCTTTTATACGGGAAAAGCGGTCTCAATAGGCCTCTTTAATGGCATTTCTGGCCTTTGAGACTATAGTTCTGTCGTTTTCGTATGAGAGGATATTCGATGCATAGGATATATCCACCCAGCGTATTTCTGCAATTTCATCCTCCTGCGGGACGAAATCAACATTTTTTGCTTTAGCAAGGAAGTACACCACCACCTTCATGGTGTCCTTCTTAGGGGAGTAGGTCACAGTCTCCCGGAAAGTGGGGTCGATTATGACGTCGATAGAGGTCTCCTCCATTATCTCACGGTGGGCGGTCTCCACCTCGGTCTCACCGGGCTCGACGTGGCCCTTGGGGAATGACCAGTGTCCGCTGTTGATATGCTTGATAAGAAGTATCTCCGTGTTCCCATGAAATTTACGGTACACTATTGCACCGCATGATTTCTCGTGAAGCATAAGTTATCCTTTCTTGCCGGAGGACCGGCATAATTCGGGACAGCCGCCTCAGAGAAGAACACCGGCAATGGCCGGAAAATAAGGCCCTCCGGAGTCTCTGACTGTACTGTTCCATGTAGTTTCACAAATATTATATCATATTTTGTGAAATTTGTCCATAGCTGAAAGGCTAAAAACTTATGACTTTTTGTTTACAGAAAACCCGGCGGTCCGCCGGATATTTACTTAATGCAACATTTTTCGGCTGTTCATTTGACAAATCCTGCGAGTTGCGTTATAATGATTTGATGAAACGTAAAACAGGAGGAATATTATATGATATCCGAGGAATACAGAAAATATGAGATAATCGACGCTCATGCCCATATTTTTCCCGAAAAGATAGCCGAAAATGCTACGGTAAATATAGGACATTTCTATGACATCCCCATGACTGACTGCGGAGTCAGCGACAGGCTCATCGAGTCCGGCAAAAAGATAGGTGTCTCCAGATACCTGGTCTGCTCAACTGCTACAACTCCCCGTCAGATAGCGAATATAAACAAGTTCATCGCTGAGGAGTGCCGCAGACATCCGGAGTTCTACGGCTTCGGCACCACTCACCCGGACTCTGAGGACCTTGAGGGCGACATAAGGCAGATAGAGGAACTGGGACTTCACGGTGTGAAGCTCCACCCGGACTTCCAGAAGTTCGATGCTGACTCCCCGGAGGCCTTCAAAATATATGAGCTCATCGAGGGCAGGCTCCCTCTGCTCATCCACTGCGGCGACAACCGCTATGACTTCTCCGCTCCTAAGCGTATCAGAGCCATCCATGACCACTTCCCCAGGCTCCAGCTCTTAGCGGCTCACCTTGGCGGCTACCAGCGCTGGGACGACGCTGAGAAGTACCTCACCGGCCTCCAGAATGTCAGGTTCGACGTAAGCAGCTCCCTTGCCTTCATAAGCCCCGAAAGAGCCGCCCATATGGTAAGGACCTACGGAGTTGAGAACTGCTTCTTCGGCTCGGATTTCCCCATGTGGAGCCACGAGGAGGAACTGGAACGGTTCTTCGCCCTGGGTCTCTCCGAAAAGGAGAACCG
>CACWPR010000137.1 GCA_902762855.1 Ruminococcus flavefaciens | reverse complement strand
CACCGAAAAAGCATACATCAGCACCACACTTCTTGCAGATAAACATTGTTGTCGATTTTATAGGCGCTATGAAGAGCCTTACTTCACCCCCACAGAATGGACAAGGTTTCAGTTTTGTTTCACTCATTCTCTCTAACCTCCTTCATAATTTTCCGTATCTCCACCGGGCTCAGCTCCCGGCAGTCCTTACCCTTAACAGCCACCGACAAAGGGCAGGACAGGCAGTGAGGATACTGGGAGCATATCACTTCACGCAGGGTCAGCATTACCGAGCACCTCCATGACCTCGTCCTCGAAAAGCTCATCCCAGCTTATTGTTGTTTTGTAGTACGCACGGATCCGGCGGAGCAGGTCACAAGTATCCGGGGACACCTCCAGACTCTCCGGTGCTATCCTGTGATACTCTCCGTGCTCGTCAACGATAATGTGGAGCGGTTTTTCTGAGTCTGCCAGCTTTAAATAACAGCCCTCGACGGGCTTTCCGGTATCCTCACGTACTCCCTTGAATATGGGAACTTTCATTTTGCCCTTACCTCCTTTTCCTTCCTTGCACCATAAAGAAACTGCTTTTCGGTCTCGGTATGTATCTTGATTTTCCGGAAGTCTATTCCATACTCATTTTCCATGAGCTTCATGACCTCAGTCATGTGGAGCTCCTTTCCCATATATGCCGGATAGTCGTACATGAAGCATATCTCATCGAACAGCTTCCGGATGTATCTCTTTGAACGCCCTCTGCGGTGCATGACTGCAAGTACAGCGGCGGTAGAGAATACCGCCATTGTATATGCATTTTCATTCAGTATGCTGTATTTCTGCTTGAGATAAGCCTCCTCAGCCTCCTTGTATATCTCCTTCCGACAGTGTTCACAGTTCGTCCTGGCTTTCACTGTCATTCCTCCTTTCAGAATTTGTTGATAACGCATTTATACTTCTCGATATTGGGATCAAGCTTTTTGACACCGTCCCTATCGAGCCAGACAAGGAGCTCTGCATAGCAGTCCTTGTATTCCCTGCTTTTGGATGCCAAATAATTATCCATACGCTCGATGTACCTCTCAACTGTTTCTTTTCCATAATCGTTAATTAATTTGTTGTATTCCTTGGTTTTCAACAATACTTTTTCATTTCTGCCGTAAGCTGTTTTGTTGTATTTAAAACTTTCTTTAATAATTTCTTTATTATTTTCTTTATATGTAGGGTTGTCAAAATTGACTACACTACTATTGTCATTTTTGACTACACTACTATTGTCATTTTTGACTACACTACTATTGTCATTTCTGACAACCGTTGTCATTTTTGACAATGGCAAAACCACACAATTATCAACAGTCCATTCGTCATAGTTTTTGTTAATTGCAACAGTTTGCGGAGTTACTCCTTTATTTGGTCTGTGGTCAATAACATTTATCTTTCTAAGTTTTTTCAGTGTGCGTGAAATATTGTCTTTCGACGTGCCAATACCGTCCGCAATCTCTGAAATTGAAAGTTCTGCATAAGTCCTATTGAATCCATAAGTCCTGCGGATAATGTACAGCAATATCCGCATTTCATTTCCTGAGATATTAAGCCTGCATATTGCTTCGAGCAACTCGTTTGCTATCTTGGTATATCCGTTCTTTAACTGCGGATTAGCCACATTATCACCTCGATTAATTCTGCAAAGGGGCGGACAATGCCGCCCCACACAGAAAACGTTATCATTCTACTATGATCACTTCGCCAGCTTCGACAAGATTAGCAAGTGAATTTTTCAGATATTCCGCAACATTTCTGCGAGCCTGAAGCTTCCATGCACCACCGTCAGCCTCATAAAGCGCTACACCGCCGCCCTCTGAAAGCCTAAGCAAGAACTCGCTCTCAGGCTGGTCGACCTCGCTAAAAGTACGGTAAGGCTTGAGCTTTACAATGGGCCTGACAGTCTTGTTTTCTTTCATCGCTATACCCTTGCGGACTACTACTGTCTGGGTGAACCCGTCATCTGACGCAGCTGCGCTGTTTTCCTCTGTGATACTGCCGAGGAGCTTGACCACCTCCAGCAGTTCCGGAGTCTCTACGAATTTCGACCTTAGCATTATCATCATATTCTCATAGCTGAGAGTACTGTTGAAAGGAATATCAATGAGCTCCGCCTTGACTGTGTAAGGTTCCTCACGCTGCCTGTCACCGACGTTTATAGCTGCATAAACGCGGACCGTTTCCTCGTCGAAAACATCAATGACCAGAGGGCCGTTAAAAATATGATGTTCCTTGCGAAGGGTTTTTACCAGCCCCCCAAGAGTGTGAAAAGTCAGAGTTGAGACAGCCGGCTCCTTAATTACGCTAAGAGGTTTGTCCGTATATCTGTACTCATTTGCCTCCAGGATATTCGGAGCACCGAGCTCCACGATCTTTTCAATAGCTGTTCTGTCCATTATCACATACCTCCTGCAATTCTGAGTATTCTGGGTTCTTCCTGAATAGAGTCGTCAAAGCTCTGCTGTCCGGGTACCTGCGGCACCATTTCCACTGCCTGTATCTCTCCGGTAGTGGTGTCAGCACCTACATAGATAGTAGTCTGCACAGCGTTGTTCGGGAGCAGCTTGCTCTTTGCTGTTGCTGATATAGCCACCTGTGAGCGGTCTGCACTGGGAACAAAGTCCACAGTAAGCGTAAGGGTGCGCTTTTTCTTGGCCTCGGTATTGACATCGAGGATATTATCGACTATTCTGCCGACCTCCACATTGACCTGCTCCATGATAGCGCCCTGAGCCATTTCAAGTATACTTTTTGTTTCGACCATAGTATCTTCCTCCATAAAATATTCTATAATAGTTCCGGAAAAGGAACTTTTTCAACTAAAAACCGTTGTATAACATTATTTTTTTCAGAACGGCACGTCTCCGTCCGAAAGAATCTCCTCAAAGTCGCTGAGATCACCGTAGCTCATAGTATCCGCAGTGCTGTTCTGAGCAGGCGGAGCGGCATTCTGAGCCGGTCTGCTGTTCCCTCCGCTGTTACCGCTCTTGTCGCCACAAAACTCAACGTTATCAACATACACCTCTGTGGTATAGTGAGTAACATCGGAGTGGTCCCTGTCCTGATAGGAGCCTGTCCGAAAACTTCCCTCCAGAGCTATCATTTTGCCCTTGCTGAAATATCTGCTGACGAACTCTGCGGTCTGTCTCCATGCAACACAGGTGATAAAATCCGCCTGCCGTTCGCCGGTGCCCTTATCTGCATATTTTCTG
>CACWPR010000136.1 GCA_902762855.1 Ruminococcus flavefaciens | reverse complement strand
ACTTTCGGTGATAAAGCAGTTTGAGAAGGAGGAGTGCCTGAAAAAGGCTGTTTCCGGGGAAACGTTCACAGAAGGCCTTCTCAGATGCGGAACAGTTGCAGAGGCAGTTGAGGCCTATACAGCCGCCGAGCACAGGATAATCTCAGGATACGGTTTTGTGCCGCTGTTTTACAAGAATACCTATCTTGTGGCAGAAAAAGACAACGAGGATATAATCTACGATCCGTTCACCGGAGCGGTGGACTACAGGAACGCTAAGAATTATGGAGAATGAAAAATTCTCTTAATTGAACAAATACAACGAACAACTTTCAACAAATTTTATAATCGGAAGGAGGAGAGATACCGGAAAATCGGGATTTTGCGCCGTGGCAAAAATGAATTCAAGGGCAATTTGTAATAATTTAAAACAGCATGAGGGAAATTTAAGATACCTCAGGCTAACATGGAGATTGACAATTTTTCGACAATGTGTTAAAATGTTGTCAGCAAAATAATTTTAAAGGAGTCCTGAATAATGGTTGTAAACACTTGGCCGCAGGAATGGGATGGTTTCAGCGAAGGTCGCTGGAGCAATACCTCAGTTAATGTCAGAGATTTTATTAAGAAGAACTATACGCCCTACGACGGCGACGAGAGTTTCCTCGCCGGTCCTACAGAGGCTACAAAGCAGCTCTGGGACCAGATAATGGACCTTTCTCGCCAGGAGCGTGAGGCCGGAGGAGTTCTGGACATGGACACTAAGATAGTTTCTACTATCACTTCCCATGGTGCCGGATACCTCAACAAAGACCTTGAAAAGATAGTCGGACTTCAGACAGACAAGCCCTTCAAGCGCTCACTTCAGCCCTTCGGAGGCATCAGAATGGCTCAGCAGGCCTGTAAGGA
Organism: Ruminococcus flavefaciens; assembly: GCA_902762855.1. Taxonomy (GTDB): domain Bacteria; phylum Bacillota; class Clostridia; order Oscillospirales; family Ruminococcaceae; genus Ruminococcus; species Ruminococcus flavefaciens_V. The sequence goes on along the minus strand of CACWPR010000136.1, from coordinate 2,418 downwards.
ATACGGCTATGAGGTAGACCCTTCAGTAGTCGAGATTTTCACAAAGTACAGAAAGACCCACAATCAGGGCGTTTTTGACGCCTACACTCCTGAGATGCGTCTTGCACGTCACTCAGCTATACTCACAGGACTTCCGGATGCTTACGGCAGAGGCCGTATCATCGGTGACTACAGAAGAGTTGCACTTTATGGTATAGATATTCTCATCGAGGACAAGAAGCACCAGATAGATACTTCACTGGTAAGAATGACCTCCAAGAACATCCGTCTCCGTGAGGAACTTGCCGAGCAGGTAAGAGCTCTCCAGGAGCTTAAAAAGCTGGGCGAGATATACGGCTTCGATATTTCCAGACCTGCCGCAAATGCCAAGGAAGCTATTCAGTGGCTCTACTTCGGCTACCTTGCAGCAGTCAAGGAGCAGAACGGTGCTGCTATGTCCCTCGGACGTACCTCCACCTTCCTTGACATCTACATCCAGAGAGACCTTGACAAGGGCATCCTCACTGAGGAAGAGGCTCAGGAGCTCATCGACCACTTCATCATGAAGCTCCGTATCGTTAAGTTCGCAAGAACTCCTGAGTACAACTCACTGTTCTCCGGCGACCCCACATGGATAACAGAGTCTATCGGCGGTGTTGACGTTGACGGTCACCACCTGGTAACAAAGAACAGCTTCCGTTACCTCCACACTCTTGAGAACCTGGGCACTGCTCCGGAGCCTAACATGACTATCCTCTGGTCCACAAAGCTCCCCAGAAAGTTCAAGGAGTACTGCGCTAAGATGTCCATAAAGACCTCATCTATCCAGTACGAGAATGACGATATGATGAGAGTTGTACACGGCGACGACTACGCTATCGCCTGCTGCGTATCCTCTATGAGAGTCGGCAAGGAGATGCAGTTCTTCGGCGCAAGAGCAAACCTTGCAAAGTGCCTGCTCTACGCTATCAACGGCGGCGTTGACGAGAGACTCGGCCTCCAGGTAGGACCTAAGTTCAGACCTGTTGACACAGAGTACCTTGACTTTGATGACGTTTGGGAGAAGTACATGGACATGATGGAATGGCTGGCTGGCCTCTATGTAAATACCCTCAACGTTATCCACTATATGCATGATAAGTACAGCTATGAGAGACTCCAGATGGCTCTCCACGACAGAGATGTAAAGCGCTACTTTGCAACAGGTATCGCAGGCCTCTCAGTTGTTGCAGACTCACTCTCAGCTATCAAGTACGCTAAGGTAAAGCCTATCCGCAAGGACATCGAGATAAAGGACAAGGCCGGCAATGTTGTTGACGTTGCAAAGAACGTTGTAGTTGACTACGAGATAGAGGGTGACTTCCCAAAGTACGGAAACAACGACGACCGTGTTGACCAGTTGGCAGTTACAGTAGTCCGCAAGTTCATGGATTGCGTAAGAAAGCACCACACATACCGTGACGGTGTGCCCACAATGTCTATCCTTACCATTACATCAAATGTTGTATACGGTAAGAAGACTGGCAATACACCTGACGGACGTAAGCAGGGTGTACCGCTTGCTCCCGGAGCAAACCCCATGCACGGCAGAGACACTCACGGAGCTGTAGCTTCACTCTCATCCGTTGCAAAGCTCCCCTTCAGGCACGCTCAGGACGGTATCTCCAATACATTCTCTATCGTTCCTGATGCTCTCGGCAAGGATATGGAGGTATTCGTAGGCGACATCGACCTCGACAAGCTCAAGGGTGAAGACTGATGAACGGCCCTGGAAAAAACGGCAAGGCACAGTCCCCGGAGGAGCTTGTAGAGCTTCTCGACAAGCTGATGTCAGAGGGCAGCGGCCACGTTAATATATTCTCTGATGAAGAAGGCGGCTCAGTAAACGTTGAGACAGTCAACAGCACTGACTGCGGCATCAAGGGTGCCTGCTGTCAGCCCACCGAGCTCCCGGAAGAGGACGAGGACTGAAAAAAGTCCGGCATAAGCCGGTATTTCGATAAGTGATAAATAAAAAAGGAGGAACCACTATGGATAATCAGAAACAGGTAGATAACCTCATCGAGCTGCTGGACGGCTATGTAGAAAAAGGCGGCCACCACCTCAATGTAAACGTTTTCACAAGAGAGACTCTTCTTGATGCTCAGGCACATCCTGAGAAGTATCCTCAGCTCACCGTAAGAGTTTCCGGATACGCAGTAAACTTCGTCAAGCTCACAAAGGAGCAGCAGGACGACGTAATCTCAAGAACATTCCATTCAAAGCTCTGATAAAAGGCGGCCTTCGGGCCGCTTTTTTATGCAGAAAAAAATAAAGGCAACACCGCACAAAGACCGCCTGACGGCTTTGCGGCACATCTGCTTGCATATTTTCCGGCATCTTGCACACAAATTCCTTGACATACGTCAGTATGCCTGCGAAATTTATGCACAATCTGCC
>CACWPR010000135.1 GCA_902762855.1 Ruminococcus flavefaciens | reverse complement strand
AAAGGCGGCATTTCCCTCCCTTCCCTCTCCCTACGGTTTTCCTCTCTGGACTCTCTTTTCCCTCTCCCTCTCCCTTTCCTCCCTTTGCCGCCTTTTGACATGGGCGCAGAACCCTTCGGGTCTGCTTAGCGGCCTTTTTTTGTTTGTGGCAAGAACGTGATTTCGTTGGTGCCGTAAGCGAAAGCAGAGTAAGTCTTACCCGGTGAGTAAGCGAGCGTAGCAAGCGAATCGTGTCCGGGTCCAGCGTCACGCTGGAGCCTTCGGCTGCTGCTATTGACAAAAGGAAATGTTGGGAGTATAATTATATTGAGTACTTATATACTCGTATACCTCAGAGTCTCAAAAATAAATTTTTTACGGAGGATATATGGAAATTATTATTGTTGGCTGCGGCAAGGTCGGCAGCGCTCTTGCGGAAGTGCTCAGCGATGAGCATAACGTTACCGTGATAGATAAGAAAGAAGACCTGATAAACTCTGTCACCAACGATTTCGATGTTATGGGAATTGCCGGAAACTGTCTCCAGACCAGCGTGCTGGCTGAGGCAAATGTGGACAAGGCCAATATCTTCATCGCTGTTACTGCCTCGGATGAGGTCAACATCCTCTCCTGCATGATAGCCAGAAGAATGAACGCCAGACACTGCATTGCCAGAGTCCGCAGCCCTGAATTTGATAAACAGCTCGTTTTCATGCGTGAAGAGCTGGGCATAAGCATGATGGTCAACCCGGACTACAATGCCGCAAACGAAATAGCCAAGGTACTGCGCTACCCGGAGGCTATAAACATAGAATCTTTCGCCAAGGGCAGGGTGGACCTGGCCGAGATACGCATAACCAGCGGAAGTATCCTGGACAATGTCGCCCTGAGCCAGCTCTCCAGACGGCTCAGACTGGACGTCCTCATCTGTGCAGTTCAGCGTGGAGAGGAGCTCGTCATCCCCAACGGAAACTTCATCCTCAAATCCGGGGACAAGATACACATGACTGCTTCACACAGCGCAATGGTCAAGTTTTTCAGGAGCATCAGCGCCGCCTACCGTGAGAAGCGTGTGAAGTCCGCAGTGCTCATCGGAGGCGGAAGAGTGGCCTATCACCTGGCTCAGCAGCTCATTGAAATGGGCGTCAAGGTCAAGATAATCGAGATAGACGAGAAGCGCTGTCTGGAGCTCAGTGAGCGGCTCAACAAGGTCAACATCTCCTGCGCTGACGGCACTGACCACGACATCCTCGCTGAGGAGAGGGTCTACGACGCAGACGCTGTAGTCACCCTCACCGGCATCGACGAGGAGAACATCCTCCTCTCCCTCCTTGCCAAGAACAACGGAGTGGAAAAGGTAGTCACCAAGGTAAACCGTATGTCGCTGATACAGCTCTCCGACACCCTCAGCCTTGACAGCATCGTGTCGCCTAAGTCCATAACCGTAAACCAGATACTCCAGTACGTCAGGGCAAAGCAGAATTCCCTGGGCAACAGCGTCACCACCCTCTACAGACTGGTGAACGACAGGCTGGAGGCCATAGAGTTCGTCATCCGTGACAAGAAGGACTATCTGGACGTACCGCTGAAAAAGCTGAAAATACGCAGCGGCATCCTCATCGCCAGCATCGTAAGAGGAAATGAGCTCATCATCCCCAAGGGCGACGACTGCCTGAAGGTCAACGACAGCGTAGTGGTCATCACCACCAGCAAGGGCTTCCATGACCTGAGCAATATCTTCGATTAAGGAGCAGAGCACAGGTATATGAACTACAGAATGATAACCTATATCATGGGACAGATATTCAAGGTGGTGGGACTCTTCATGTTCCTGCCGGTACTGGTGGGATTCATCTACGGCGAGGACCACGTCATAATGTCCTTTGGTATACCGATACTTATTTTAATGTGCGTCGGCCTTCTTACCACGGTAAAAAAGCCTAAGAACAACTCCGTTTTCTCTATGGAGGGCTTTGTCAGCGTAGCCGCCTCCTGGATAGGAGTCTCCATGATAGGAGCACTTCCCTTCGTTATTTCGGGGGAGATACCGGACTACCCCAGCGCCCTTTTTGAGACAGTGTCAGGATTCACGACTACTGGCGCTACCATACTCAGCGACATCGAGTCCATGTCAAGGGCATCCCTCTTCTGGAGAGCCTTCACTCACTGGCTGGGCGGTATGGGAATACTGATGTTCGTGCTGGCTATCATGTCCAGCAACGATGCCCGCACCATGCACATGATGAGGGCGGAGTGCGCCGGTCCCAAGGTGGGACGTCTGGTGTCAAAGTCCAGCTTTTCCGCAAGGATACTCTACGGCATATACATCACCCTTACAGTGTCAGAGACAGTGCTCCTTATCTGCGGCGGTATGCCCATCTATGACGCAGTCATCCACTCCTGCTCATCGGCAGGTACAGGCGGATTCTCCATTTACGGGGACAGCATAGGCCACTACAACAGCCTTTACATCGAAATGGTCGTTGCAGTGTTCATCCTCCTCTTCGGAGTGAACTTCAACCTCTACTACTACATCATAATAAGGAAGTTCTCCCTTGCCTTCAAGAATGAGGAGGTCAGGTGGTATTTCGGAATAATCGCCGCCGCCACCGCAGTCATAACCATAAACGTCGCACACCTTTACAGCAGCTTCGGGGACGCACTCAGACACGCATTCTTCATGACAGCGTCCACCATAACATCAACGGGATTCGCCACTGCGGATACTGCACAGTGGCCGGTATTCTCACAGACTCTCATGCTCCTTCTCATGTTCGTAGGCTCCTGTGCAGGGTCTACCGGAGGCGGCATGAAGGTGTCGAGGATACTCATAATCCTCAAAGCCGGTATCAAGGAGCTGAAATACATCATCAACCCAAGAGCAGTCGCAACCGTGAAAATGGACGGCAAGCCTGTAGAAAAAGACATAGTCAGGGGCGCCACATCCTATCTGATACTCTTTGTGATGCTCATGTGTACCTCGCTCCTTCTTATATCACTGGACAAGTACTCAATTGAGGAGTCTCTTTCTGCGGTAGTCACCTGCATGAACAACATAGGCTTCGGTGTAGGCAGATTCGGACCGGCAGGAGGCTTCGGAGAGCTCAGCGCATTTTCAAAGATAGTACTGTGCTTTGATATGCTCCTGGGCAGACTGGAGATATATCCCGTGATACTTCTCTTTGCCGCACGGAAGCGGTAAAAAGCCTGCGGAGGGCTCAACTCCGCATTCAGGGGAAACTTGGTGTCATTCACCGAAAACATGAAAAACAGGAGGGTATTAAAAATGGAAACAAAAACCACACGCAGAAGGCTCCTCTCGCTGCTCCTCAGCCTTATGACTGCACTGATGTGTCTCAATGTGAGCACAACAGCAGCGGTATCGCCCTTTGAGCAGAACAGAGGGTCCGCATC
>CACWPR010000134.1 GCA_902762855.1 Ruminococcus flavefaciens | reverse complement strand
AAAGATTGTGCTGAAGATGCGCCGTGAGATTTTTCGTCAGATTGTATAGAAATTCCGCAGGCATACTGACGTATGTCAAGGGATTTCTGTGCAAGATGATGGAAAATATCCAAGCAGATTCAGTACAAAGACGTCAGGCGGTCTTTGTGCGGCGTTGCCTTTATGCCTTATTCTTTATCATCAGTTTCCTGAGAGCGCAGAGGTCAAAGGCATCAAGATGACCGTCGGCACATATATCAGCACAGGAGGCCTGCTCTGAGGTGAGCTCTCCTGAGCCGAGGAGCCACTTCTGGAAAAGGACTATATCAGCGATATTCAGCGAGCCGTCGCAGTTCACGTCGCCTGTGACAGGCTGAACATCCGGCGGAGGTGTGACTGTACCGCTGACGCTCTTCACGGTCATCCTTCCGGCATACTCCATTATCAGAGCCCTGGCCTCATCGGGAGTCTGGACAGTATAGCTGTAAAGGCTCTGGTCGAAGTTGTCGTAGCCCTCGCCGCCGTCCATGAGGTTGGCTATCTCAACGGTCTCACCGGGACTGCTCACTATCTTGTAGGCAAGTCCCTCGTCGGGAGCGCAGTTATCGAACTTGTCACCGCAGGACTTGATAGTTCCGGAGTAGGCATCCTTTCCCATATTTATGGCATAGAGGGGAGAATTGGTCCTCTCGAAGTAGTTGCACTCCGAGAATATCTTTGAATTGTAGGACGCACAGATGCCGTACTCGCCGTTATCGGAAAAATAGTTGTTGAAGGAATGGATATGTGCATTTCTCGCACGGGGATTTCTGGACTCCGTATTGCAGAACCAGTTGTGGTGATAGGTGATGAAGTCCTGTATCTGGTCAGCACGGCCGCCTACAAGGGAGGTCTTATGGCAGTTCACGAACTTGTTGTAGGAAACTGTCACGTACTCAGACCACTTCATATCAAGGGAGCCGTCGCCGTCGGCCTTGTCGGCGTCAACGTGGCCGTTGCCTGCGAACTGGTTATATCCCTTCTCGATAGTGTTGTTGTGTACCCAGATATGAGCAGAGCGGATGTCCACGTTTCCGGTCATGGCGATACCGTCGTCAGGGTAATTTCCCAGCCAGAGGTTGCGGAATTCGCAGCTCGTGCAGCGCTTCATCTCTATGCCCCACTCTATCAGGTTCGTGTCGGGGCCTATACCCTCAACGGTAACGTTGGAGCTGTTCTGGAGATAGACCATATTGGAGCCGTCATTGTGGCTGCCGTCGTTGGCAACAGTTCCGCTGGGGACATCTATGCTTCCTATCAGGCGGAACACCACGTTCTTTGGCTTTGCGCTGAAAAAGATGTTGTAGAATCCGGTCTTTCCGTTGTAGGTGATAGTGTCCTTGTTCTCGTTGGTGACGTAAATAACGGTCATGTCCGGTTTGAGGGTGCCGTCGTCGTTGTAGGCACCGATGCCGGAGAAGTCATAGTGGGCATAGCCTGTTCTGTCGTAGGACATGGTCTTTGCAGTAAATTCCGCCGAGCCTGCTGAGCCGCTTATCTTCACGGTATACTCCGTATCCCCTTTAAGTCCGGGAATATCCACTCTGTTCCCCCTGATGAGCTCGGAGTCAGCCTGTACAAAGCTGCTGCTGCCTTTTTCGGCATAGCTGACAGTAACATCGCTGCCAACTGCGGATGAATCCCACTCGGCATAGGCGGACTCGAACCAGCCTCCGCAGAGCGTGATGACCTGCTGCGGGTCCTGGACGTTCTCTGCACTGACAGTTCCGGGAAGAGCTGCCGGTACAGAGCTGCCGGAAAATGACACCGGCATCGCTGTGAGCTGAGTCACGGCGCAGACTGCAAACACTGCGCTGACCGCCCTCTGGATAAGTTTTCCTCTCATAATAAATCTCCTCACAAAAAATAAAATAAGACAGTCAGATGCAGCATAAAACTGCACTTAACTGTCTTAAATAATAACATGATCTTATTAAAAAAGGTATGATAAATCGTACTTAATATTTGACCGATCTTGCTTTTTTTCCGAAAACCAGGCTTTCAGGCCGGGAGCATCACTTAATTGCCGCAAAAGCCTTCTCCAGAGCTGCGATGAGGTCGTCGATGTGCTCTGTGCCTATGGAAAGACGGATAGTGTTGGGCTTGATACCCTGCTCGGCAAGCTCTGCCTCTGTGAGCTGGGAATGTGTTGTGGATGCAGGGTGTATCACCAGTGACTTGACGTCTGCTACGTTTGCAAGGAGTGAGAAGATGTCCAGATTGTCGATGAACTTCTTGGCATCATCCTCTGTGCCCTTCACGTCAAATGTGAAGATGCTGCCGCCGCCGTTGGGGAAGTACTTCTTGTACACCTCATGGCTGGGCTCTGTCTCAAGTGAGGGGTGGTGTACAGCCTCTACCTGGGGATGAGCGGCAAGGAACTCCACTATCTTCTGGGAGTTGGAGGTATGTCTCTCAACTCTGAGGGAGAGCGTCTCAAGTCCCTGGAGGAAGATGAATGCGTGGAAGGGTGAAAGTGTAGCTCCGGTGTCACGGAGAAGGATAGCTCTGATGTATGTTACAAATGCAGCAGGACCTGCGGCTGCTGTGAAGCTGACACCGTGGTAGCTGGGGTTGGGCTCGGATATCCAGGGGTATCTGCCGGAGGCTGCCCAGTCATAATTGCCGCTGTCAACGATAACACCGCCGATAGCAGTACCGTGGCCGCCTATGAACTTTGTAGCGGAGTGTACAACGATGTCAGCGCCGTACTCTATAGGACGTACCAGATAGGGAGTTGCGAAGGTATTGTCCACAACGAGGGGGATGCCGTGCTTGTGAGCGACAGCGGCCAGCTTTTCTATATCAACGGCATTGGAGTTGGGGTTGCCGAGGGTCTCGATGAAAAGTGCCTTGGTATTTTCGTTTATAGCAGCCTCGATAGCAGCCTCATCGTCAGGCTCAACGAACTCTGTGGTTATTCCGTAGAGGGGAAGTGTGTGTGCAAGGAGATTGTAGGTGCCGCCGTAGATAGTCTTGGACGCAACGATATTCTCGCCTGCCTTTGCAAGAGCCTGGATAGTATATGTGATAGCTGCTGCACCGGATGCAAGTCCGAGAGCTGCTGAACCGCCTTCCAGAGCGGCTATCCTCTTCTCGAAAACGTCCTGAGTGGAGTTGGTGAGTCTGCCGTAGATGTTTCCGGCATCTCTGAGACCGAACCTGTCAGCAGCGTGCTGGGAGTTGTGGAAAACGTAAGATGTAGTCGCATATATCGGTACTGCTCTTGCGTCTGTAGCGGGGTCTGCCTGCTCCTGTCCAACGTGGAGCTGAAGTGTCTCGAAATGTAATTTATTGTTAGCCATGATAATTTTCCTCCTGAAATATGTTTTTATCGGATAAGGCAATACCGCACAAAGATCGTGCTGAAGATGCGCCGTGAGATTTTTCGTCAGATTGTATAGAAATTCCGCAGGCATACTGACGTATGTCAAGGGATTTCTGTGCAAGATTACGGAAAA
>CACWPR010000133.1 GCA_902762855.1 Ruminococcus flavefaciens | reverse complement strand
CGCTTTGCATCGTTGATGTACCACTTCTGTATGCTCTTCTCGATAGGCTTATTGATAAGGTTTGAGAGGGGTACAAGTATGGGGGTCAGGTAAAGAGCGGTATTTCTTATGATAAATGTCCATGGGCAGTCAAATTCAAAGAGCCAGGGAAGGGTCGCTGCTGCAAATGCTGCGGCAATGAGTATGAAGAAGGTGGTCAGCATACGCTTTACACGAGCTGTATATACCAGCGGTTTCTTGAACTTCTTTCCCGGCTTGTTGGCGGCTATGAAAACAGCATTGAGCAGGGTAAAGACTATCACCAGCGGCACGGACGCTCCCAGGGGCACCATTATGAACTGTGCCGCCAGAAGGACAAGCGGGTATATGTACCGCTTGTAATTTTTCTTCATCCACCATGAATGCTCAGGAGTTTTGTAGCCGTTTAGCTGGAGCATATGGAACTCTCTCAGACTGAAGAATATGATAGCCGCAAGTGTTACGGCTGCGTGTATACTGAATAATGCTATATCCATCAAAAGTCTCCTTTTTATTTATATCTGCACAGTGCTCAGTTCTCGATATTCATGAACGAGCACATGACTCTGTTAAAGGTGAACTGCTGCTCCAGGAAGGAATAGTGGCCGGCATTTTCCAGCTTTACAAGGCCTGCATCGGGGATGAGCTTCTCCATTTTCTCGCCGTCGGAGAGAGGAGTAGCAGTGTCGTTGACTCCCCATACCAGCAGTGTGGGGCACTTTATGTTAGGCAGATAGGGCTCCAGGTCCTCGTTGACGACCTTTACCATTACCTGTCTCATCATAGGAGAGGCTGCGGCATAGTCGGCGCTGCCCATTTTCTTCCGGAAGTTCTCCAGAGCATCGGGAGCTATCTTCTGCATGAGCTTTGTGGAGAGGACTGCCTTACCCATTTTGTAGTAGCGGGTGCGCCAGCTCTTCTTGTTGGACTTAGGCGGCATTATGCCTGCGCTGTCCACGAGAATGACCTTAGTCACCTTGAATGGGAGCTCCTTGAGACTGTGCATCTTGATGATGACTCTTCCACCAAAGGAATGACCCAGCAGCATGACCTCCTTGACGTTGTAGTCCTTTATGAAGTCGATGACGAAATCGACATAGCCGCTAACGTCCCAGGCAGCCGGAGGTTCATCACTACCGCCGAAACCGGGCATATCCATAGCGACTACCTTGTACTTTTTAGAGAGCAGGTCTATGAGGTTAGCAAAGAGCTTTATGTTGCTGCCCCATCCGTGGAGCAGTACTATAAGGTCTCCCTCACCTTTTTCCTCGTAATTGATATTGAGTCCTTTTACAGTTTTGTTCAATTTCATTATCTCCGTTATATATATATTTGAGTATATGCGTCTGCACATACACATTTTATTATATCATGAGCGCCCGTTATTGTCAATTGTCATTGGGGGAAAATATATCACGGAAAATGACCTGTCCTTGGTACAATTTGCAGCTATCGGCGCATAAAAACAGGCCCCGCACTTAGGACGGATGCCCGCATAGAAGTTTTGCCACTGAGCGTTTCAAAGCGCCCAGGGGCATTGTGTTTATTCGGTTGAAGTGCTTTTGACTTACACTAATACGGCTCTTATTTTTTCACAATACAGATCAAACGCAATATCCTGTTCATCTGAATAAATATGAAAATGATTATCACTTCCTGGATTTGCATACTCGTCTATTGCAAATCCACTGAAAAATCCATTCGCCATATCAAAATTCATATTTCCTTTTATGTTATATAATGTGAGTTCAATTTTGTATTGCTGATTGCTGTCTGTAAGAAGTAAAGTGATGATATTGGTATAGTCGCAATACAAACCGTCAATTGCTTTTGCGCTGTAATGGAGTTCCGCTATATTTCCGAAAAGGTGCCAGAACTGAAGTTCCTGCGGTATCTTCTCTTTCAGAACCTCTATACCAATTATTTTCCTATAATCAAACATATTATCACCTGCCGCATATCCCGATTTTTGTATATTATAGCAGAACATCGCTGCTCTGTCAATAGAAATGCCATAGTACTTCTGACCACAAATCAGAAATACTATGGCTTAAAGATCCTATATCAGCGCCGCCTTTAATATGCGGGGCGTATTATCATAAATTCTCATCCGTATGGGTGAAGGTAATGCTTTCCTGGATGACGAAGTCGCTGCGTTTTTCCTTTGGGCGGACGAAGAGCTCCTCGGTGCTCATAGGCGGAGGTATCCTGACCGTTGGGACTTCTGTGCTCTGGGGAACCTGTGCCGGCGCCTTTCCGGATCTGCGCTCTTTGTGTGCGATGATAGTCCACATTATAATATTTATCAGCACAAACACCAGTGCAGCGGCAGCTATCACCATAATTTCATATTTAGTCATAGCATGGCTCCTTTACAGTTCTGCCCGGAACATAGCGGCGGAGATGTTGTCACGTTCTTCTCTTTCCTTTACCAGGTCGATAAGCTCACGGAGCTTTATCTGCATGGCGGTCTTGGTGGTGACTTTTTTCGGGGAAAGGCGGTCCAGTATCTCTTCTTTTGTGATGACATGGCGGAAACCGTCAGAGCATATCATGTAGTTTGCACCGCTTTCGATACTGCTGAACTTTATATCCGGTACAACACTTCCGGTAACTCCCACGCAGTTGGTGAGTGCGTTCCTTCTGGGGTCCTGGAGTGCTTCTTCAGGAGTCATATTGCCTCTTTTGACCTCTCTGTTCACGAAGGTATGGTCCTCGGTGAGGATGCTGAGCTCCTGACTGAGCTTGTATATGCGTGTATCTCCGACGTGGAAGGTCATCATGTCTGAATTCAGGGCGAGGATACCGGTGACAGTGGTGCCAAGCTGCAAGTTGCAGCGGCTGCCGTGCTCGATTATCTTAGCGTTGAGTGCCAGCAGGCGATTAGTCACACTTTTTTCGGCCTTGTCCCAACTCCAGTTGTCAAGTTCATATGGCAGCTCATACTCGAACCAGCTTGCAAAGCTCCGGACCACAGCAGCACTGGCGAGCTCTCCCTTTGAGAGTCCGCCCATGCCGTCGCAGACCATGACCAGAGCGGCTTTGCCCTGTTTGCAGGCGGCAGTTCTTATGCAGACACTGTCCTGATTGACTTCTTTTGTATTACCGATGTCAGTATCGGCGGCAACAATATATTCCATTCTACCCTCCATATCGGAAAGTTAATTTTCTTTGAACTCGAACTCCTCGTTGGAAAGTCTGAGTATATCGCCGTTATTGAGCTTGCGCTCAGTCTGAGCCGGGATACGTGCATTGTTTACGAAGGTGCCGTTTGTGGAGTTGTTGTCCACTATGTAGTATCCGTCGCTTCTGCGGTAAACAGTGGCATGGAAACGGCTTACGGTCTTGTTGTTGGTAACGCAGTAATCGACTCTTGCTCTCTCCTTGCCGAGAGTGAATACGTTCTTGGTTATAAGAGCGATCTCTCCGGTATTGCGGCGGAGCAGCTTAGCAGGGTCATTCTCTTCGGGTCTGCCATAGTCGCTGAGTACCACTGTGCCCTCGTCCTCTGCACTGAACTGGTCAGCGTAGTTGAAGGGCTGCTGTCCGGGCATAGGATAGCCGGGACGTCCGAAGGGAGCTGTGGGCTCGTTTCTCTTAGGAATAAATGGTATCGGAGGAGGACCGGGATTAACGGCCTCTATAGGCGGCTTTGCATAGGCCTCAGACGGCGCAGGCTTAGCAGGAGCAGCAGGCTTTTCAGCGGGAGCTGCTGACTCTTTAATGAGAGTTGTCGGCGGCTCGTCGTCGATGATGACGGGGTGTTCTTCTGCGGCTTTTTTCAGAGCCGGCTTGACCTTGACTGCCTTGACCATTACCTTGTGGCCGTGCTTTTTCTTTGGATGCTCTGCCTTAGCAGGCTC
>CACWPR010000132.1 GCA_902762855.1 Ruminococcus flavefaciens | reverse complement strand
AAATAAAGGGAGTCCAGAGGGTTCACAACCCTTTGGCAGGGGGTGAGACCGAGGGGGACGGCGTCCCCCTTGAAAGCAGGCAGGCGAGCGTCAGCAATGCACTGCCGGGCCGTCCGCAGAAGTAAGCCCCGGCGGAGACCGGCGAAAGAACTACGGCTTGAGGCCGCTCTTTAAAGTGCGTCCGTCCGAAATACGCTCCGCTGTTTCGGACTGCTGCCCAGGGGGACGCTGTCCCCCTCGTTCACCCTCTGCCAAAGGGTTGTGAACCCTCTGGACTCCCTTTATTTGCCCGCCTTCGGCGGTTTTTTTATTTTTTTCTCTTTTTTCTTTTTATTTTTCCATTACTATGAACGGCTCCTTCACCGTCTTGCATACCTCCCCATAATACCCCCATGCCCTCAGCTTCCCTGCACATATCCCGGCACTCTCTTCATCTTCAAATAACCCGAATACTGCACTTCCACTGCCAGTCATGTTCGCTTTCACTGCCCCCTTATTCAGCATCACTGACTTTATCTTGTCTACCTCTTCAAGCTCTACCGCCTGTTCAAATAAATTCCCGAAATATTCATGCGCTCTCTCCGGAGCATCCTCCAATGCCTTCACAAGCCCCTTCGTGTCAGGATGTTCCGGCGCTGTCAGTGAGTCTATCCCTGCGTAGGCTTCCTTCGTGGACACTCCTGCCTTGCCTTTGCCTATCACCAGTATCCGTCCGCTGTAGTCCGGCAATGACCGTATCTCTTCTCCTATGCCCTCTGCATAGGCAGTCCCGCCAGTGAAGAAAAAGGGAACGTCCGCTCCCAGCTTCTTGCCCATTGCCGCAAGTCTGTCCCTCGACAGCCCTGCCGACGTCAGCTCGTTAAGGCTCCGGAGCACTGCGGCCGCATCGGTACTGCCGCCGCCCATTCCTGCCTGGGACGGGATGCCCTTGCGGATATGTATGGCACATCCCCCCTCAGCTCCGGTCTCGCCAAAAAAGAGCGCCGCAGCTTTGTAGGCTATATTCCGTTCATCACAGGGGATAGGGTCCGCACTTGCAAACTCCTCCGGTACACTGCATGATACACTTATCCCCTCTGCCGTCAGGCAGACCTCCACCTCGTCGTATAGTCCAACGGTCTGGAATACGCTCTCGATGCTGTGGTAGCCGTCAGGCAGACGCCCCGTCACGTCCAGGGCAAGATTTATTTTTGCGGCTGTTTTTATCTTCATTTCTTCTCAGCCTCTAACTTCTTCAGGAAACTCTCAATGCGGCTCATGGCCTCCATCAGGTGCTTCAGTGAGTATGCGTAGGATATGCGGATGTGTCCCTCGCCGCTTTCGCCAAAGGCACTGCCGGGGACTGTCGCTACCTTTTCCTCATAGAGAAGCCTTTCACAGAACTCCTCACTGGTCAGGCCCGTGCTCTTTATGCTGGGGAATACGTAGAATGCTCCCTCCGGGTCAAAGCAGGTCAGGCCAAGTCTGTTGAACTCATTGACCAGATAGCGGCGGCGGACGTTGTACTCGTCTACCATTTTCTCTACCTCAGCGTCACAGGAGGTGAGTGCCTCAACTGCCGCATTCTGGCTGATATATGGACTGCACATTATGCCGTACTGGTGTATCTTGAATATCTGGGAAATTATAGGCTCCGGAGCTGTTACATATCCCAGTCTCCAGCCTGTCATGGCATAGGCCTTTGAAAAGCCGTTTACATAGATAGTCCTTTCCCTCATGCCCTCCAGCTCGATTATGGAGAAGTGTTTCCTGCCGTAGGTAAGCTCCGAGTATATCTCGTCTGAGAGGACCATTATGTCTGTACCTCTGAGAAATTCTGCTATCGGCTCCAGGTCCTCACGGGTCATTACTGCACCTGTGGGGTTGTTGGGGAAGGGGAGGATGAGCATTTTGGTACGGGGAGTTATCTTGTCCCGGAAGTCCTCCACTGTGAGCTTGAAGTTGTTCTCGATGCGTGTAGGCACCGGTACTGCCACACCTCCGGCAAGCTCCACAAGGGGAGCGTAGCACACAAAGCAGGGCTCCACCACAAGGACCTCGTCGCCGGGGTCGATGATGCCTCTGAGTGCCAGGTCAATGGCCTCGGAGCCGCCTACTGTAACGATTATCTCCTTCTCAGGGTCGTATCTGACGGAGTGCTTCTGGTCTATCTTGTCGGAAATGGCCTGCCTCAGCGGGATGAGTCCCTTGTTGGGGCCGTATACTATGTGCTTTCTTTCAAGGACGTTTATGGCAGCCTTGCGGATGACCCAGGGGGTGTTGAAGTCCGGCTCGCCTACTCCCAGTGAGATGACTCCCTCCATTGTTGCGGCAATGTCGAAGAACTTTCTGATGCCGGAGGGTCTGATGCTCTTTATCTTGTTGGAGAGGACCTTATCGTAGTCTATCACGTTCAACCCAGACCCCTTTCATCCGGCTCTTCACCGTCGATGAAGATGCCTTTTTCCTTGTATTTTTTCAGAATGAAGTGTGTGGACGTGGAGAGGATGCCGTCGATAGTGGCAAGTCTCTCAGATACGAAGAATGCTACGTCCTTGAGGTTTGAGCCCTTCACCTCAACTGCCAGGTCATAGGCGCCTGAGGACATGAGGCTGACGCTTTCCACCTCGTCGTACATCATGATAGTCTTTGCGATGTCGTCGAAGCCGCAGTCTCTCTGGGGTGTTACTTTCAGCTCGATAGTAGCGTATACCGTGGACTTGTCGTACTTGTCCTCGTCAAGGATGACACTGTAGCCTCTGATGACTCCCTCGTCCTCCAGCTTCTTTATCTCAGCGGCTGCCTGTTCAGGTGTGATGCCCAGCATCTCGCCAAGCGCCGTATCGGATATACGGGCATTCTGCTGTAAAATGCTTATTATCTTGTTTTTCATACTATCAGTTCCTTTCATAATAATGTAAAATGCAGGATCGTGGTGTCGGCTTTGCCGACGGATTTGATGTTCAGTTCATATCGCAGTACAGATGAGTCCCGGAACAGCTCAGAGCTCAACAAATTCCGGTCTGTGCTTCTTGAAATATGTCAGCCGGCCGAAACCGGCGGCCTTCGCTATCTCCGCTCCTTCGGCTATGCCCTTGCCAAGGTCCTCTATGGTGTGGGCGTCAGAGCCTACTGAGAGGAACTCCCCTCCAAGGTCACGGAACAGCTTCACGTATTTCAGCGAGGGGAAGGTGTCTCCGTAATTCTGCCGGAGCCCCGATGTGTTTATCTCGATGCCCTTGCCGTTCTCAATGAGCAGCCGGAAGGACTCCGCAATTATTTCGTCATACCTGCTTATGTCAACGTCTATGCCGTAGCCGCCCTTGATGTAGCGCAGAAAGTAGGTCAGGTGGGAGAGAATGTCGAATTTTCCCCACCGGCAGAGCTTGTATATCTCCTCAAAGTACCTGCCGCAGAGGTCATAGATGCCGTCCATGTCATAGGCGGTGTAGTCCAGAAAGGCGAAGTCCTCAGTCTGTGGGAGCTGATGGACTGAGCCGAGTATGAAGTCCAGACGGGGGTCCGCCGCCACTCTTTCAGCTACCTCTATGTCCTGGAGCGCCTGCCCCAGCTCTGTGCCGCAGATGAGCTCTATCCTGCCCTTGTACTGCTCCTTCAGCCTTGTTACCGCAGAAACGGAGTTCTCAAAGTCACGGCCGAAGTCAAAATACGGGTAAATGGTCTCGCCGGGATAGTGGTCCTGAGAGTACCAGCGGTTGCATTCGCAGTGGTCTGTTATCGCATAGGCGGCAAGTCCGAGCTGGCAGGCACGTTCAATCATGCCGTTTATATCAGCCTCGGAGTCCACCGAGAATTCTGTGTGTGTGTGGCAGTCGATAAGCATTTTCATGACTCCTTTGCGTTCCAATATTCCAATATGTATTATACTATTATATCACAACTTCCCGAAGAAATCAACTTCTGCTTTCACCATATTCAAAAAGGCACCTCCCGCCTCCGGAAAGTGCCTGTATATACAAAAATGCGGCTTAGTTTCCTAAACCGCATCTGGAGCTGATGATCGGACTTGAACCGACGACCTACGCCTTACCAAGGC
>CACWPR010000131.1 GCA_902762855.1 Ruminococcus flavefaciens | reverse complement strand
TAAATAATTTGCCTCCGGGCATCAGATATAAAGGAGACTTTACTATGTCAAAAAAGAAAAGCGGCAGCATTGCAGTTCCATTTCTTGCAACCATTTTCATCGGACTTCTCATCGTGGGCGGTGCAGCCTTCTTCATTTATAATAAGTACTTCAAAAAGGACGACACTCCCCCGGTGCCCAAGCCCAGGGACGTCAAAATAGTCTCCTACGAGGACAGCCATACTATCCTGATGATACTCAACGAGCCTGACCAGAAGTGCTCCAGCACCTTCATGCTCCTGAGGTCTATCCCCAAGGATAAGCGTATACTCTGCCTGGGCATCCCCAGCAACACCATTGCACTTGTAGACGACAAGCAGCAGAAGCTCAGCGAGACCTTTGAGCGTGGAGGCGGCGGCTCCGCAGCCAGCTTCGTGTCCACCTTCATGGGCGTGGACGTTGACAGGTACATGGTCTTTGACTCCGCTGCCTTCAAGAGCACCTGTGACAAGTTCGGCTGTGTATCCTACCCTGTCGATGTGGAGATAGCAGGCATGAAGAGCGACGGCAGCCTCCAGAGCCTTACAAGTGAGCAGATGGAGACCTTCGTGACCTTCTCCCTCTTCTCCGGCGGAGAGGCCGAAAGAGCCTTCCGTGCCGCCCATATGATGTCCTACATGATAAACGGCTCAGAGGGAGAGTACGTGGCAGACAGCTTCGACAACATATTCAGCGACGTCATCAACATGGTGGACACCAACATCACCTCCGTTGACTACAAGAACTACAATGAGGCCATAAAGCAGATGTTCTCACAAAAGACCCAGTACGGCGACACCATTGCCGTGGCTATACAGCTTGACGGAGAGTCTGCCGATGCGGACTTCATCCCCAGCTCAGTCCTTGTAGGCCAGCTCAGAGACCAGTACTTCGGCCAGGAGGACGAAGAATGACCGGAAATATCTTCGATTCCCACAGCCACTATGCGGACTCCGCCTTTGACCCGGACAGACACGAGCTCCTGAGAGCACTGCCGGGAATGGGAGTGCGCTATGTGATGCTGGCATCCTCGGACCTGCGGGACACCGCCGCAAACCTTGAGCTCGCCAAAGCCTACCCCTATGTGTACTCAGCGGCAGGCATCCACCCGGAGTCCGCAGAGGACCTGCCGGAAAACTGGCTCAGCATCGTCCGTGAGACTGCCCTTGCCCCGAAGGTCATGGCCATAGGCGAGTGCGGACTTGACTACCACTATGAGAACTTCTCCCCCGACGCTCAGAAGGCCGTTTTTGAGGCTCAGCTCGGACTTGCCGCAGACCTGGATATGCCGGTGATAGTCCACACCAGAAATGCCTGGGAGGACACTATGGCTATCCTTAAAAAGTACCGTCCCAGAGGAGTTGTCCACTGCTTCAGCGGCTCTGCCGAAACTGCTGCGGAGGTCCTTAAACTGGGGATGTACATAGGCTTTACGGGAGTACTCACCTTTCAGAACGCAAAAAAAGCAGTCCGTGCCCTGGAGGCCGTCCCCCTTGACAGACTGCTCCTGGAGACCGACTGTCCCTACATGGCACCTGTGCCCATGAGAGGTCAGCGGTGTGACAGCTCAATGATAAGATATACGGCGGAAAAAGCCGCCGAAATAAAGGGAGTCCCCGTACAGGAGCTCATCGACGCCGCCTGCCGGAACGCCCTTGCACTTTACAGTATAAAAGAGGACTGATGATATGTACTATTGCTGCGGCATAACCGAAAAGGGCATCATGCCCCATAATGAGGACGCTATGCTCATCGGGGAGTCTGTCTCCGATGAGGGGAATATCCAGCAGGAGCTCAATACTCCCTTCGTAGCCGCAGTGTCTGACGGAGTTTCCGGCGAGAATGCCGGAGAGATAGCATCAAAAATGTGCCTGGAGCTCCTCCGGGACGTCCACTACACCGGAGTCATCCGGCTGGACCTGAGACTCCACGAGATACACCGTCAGCTTGCGGAGTACAGCATGGCACATCAGGAGCATAACAATATGCAGTGTACCCTCTGCGGAGTGGCCGTTGACGAGGCCGGAGGGATGCTGGCCTTCAACGTGGGAGACTCCCGGCTGTACCGTTTCAGACGAGGCAGGATAAGTCAGCTCACCAGGGACCAGTCCCTTGTACAGCTCCTTTACGAGGAGGGCTCCATAACAATGGCCCAGCGCAGGACCCACATCCACCGGAACATAATATTCCCGGCCTTCGGAAACGTCCGTACAAATCCGAAGATAGACATAACTCCCATAGAGGGCGGAATGGAGTTCGGGGACGTTCTCATCCTCTGCACCGACGGCATCTCGGACTACCTCTCCCCTCTCGACATGGAGGAGATAATGGAGCTGCCGAAAAGCCTGCCCAAACGGCTGGACCTCATGGTACAGACCGCCCTCAGCAACGGCGGAACAGACAACCTCACCGTGATTGCCGTAACGAGGTACAACTGACAGGTAACAAAGCATAGAAAAAGGGCCGCCATAAGGCGGCCCTTGGTGTTTGTATGGTAATTATTCAACAGGAACTATCCAGCCGAACTTATCCTCAACAGTGCCCCACTGGATACCGGTCATAGTATCATAGAGCATCTGGGAAATTTTGCCTATCTTGTTGCCGTTTATCTCCATTACCTTGTCTTTCCACTTGAGGTGGCCTACAGGTGAGATAACAGCGGCAGTACCGGTACCGAACACCTCGTCCAGCTTGCCTGCGTCATAAGCGTCAGCTATCTCCTGGATGTCGATACGTCTTTCCTCGACCTCAAGACCCTTTGCCTTGCAGACCTCGATAGCGGACTTTCTTGTGATACCGGGGAGGATAGAGCCCTGGAGCATAGGAGTAACGACCTTGCCGTCGATAACGAAGAAGATGTTCATAGCGCCGACTTCCTCGATGTACTTCTGCTCAACGCCGTCGAGCCAGAGGACCTGTGAGTAGTTCTGCTTGTGAGCCTCGTCCTGGCCGATGAGTGAAGCAGCGTAGTTACCGCCGGTCTTAGCGAAGCCCATACCGCCTCTTACAGCACGGACATACTTGCTCTCAACGTAGATATTAACAGGGTTGAGTCCGCTCTCGTAATAAGCGCCGGAGGGTGAAAGGATTATCATGAAGAGGTAGTGCTCACCGGGCTTAACGCCGAGGAAGGGGTCAACAGCGATGATGAAGGGACGGATGTAAAGGGACTCGCCCTCCTTAGAAGGCACCCAGTCCTTTTCGACCTTGATGAGTTCCATGAGGCACTGCATACCGAGCTCCTCAGGGAGTTCCGGGATAACGAGTCTCTCGTTGGACTTGTTGAGTCTCTTGAAGTTCTCCTGGGGGCGGAAGAGCTGGACCTTGCCGTCAGCAGTTCTGTAAGCCTTGAGTCCCTCAAAGACTTCCTGACCGTAGTGGAAGCACATAGCGGCAGGAGAGAGGTCGATATTGCCGTAGGGCCTTATCTCAGGGTCATGCCAGCCCTGTCCCTCATCGTAGGGCATAATGAGCATATAGTCTGTGAAGATGTGGCCGAATCCGAGCTTATCGCCGGGCTGGGGCTTAGCTTTAAGGGTCTCTGCTTTTGTGAATTTGATTTCCATTGTATTCAACCTTCTTTTAAAAATTATTTAGCTTTAAAAATGTTGTCGCTGACCTGGAAGTAGTTTTTCTCAAAGAGGCGCTTGCAGACCACGACGGTCACGGCGGCCATACCTACGGCGCAGACAGTGGCAGCAGCAGCCGCAATTATGATTTTTTCTGAACTCATAGATACACTCCCTTGAAAAATTATGTTTACAACATATAATTATACCACGTTATTTTAGAAATTGCAATAGTACTGGCAAAAAAATCCCAGCCGAAGGCTGGACCCGGCCACGATTCGCTTGCTACGCTCGCTTACTCTGTACGTCAGACCTCATCTGCTTTCGCTTACAGTACCGATTTAAGGGCGGTACTGCCAAAGAGGACAACCTTCGGGAAAGTGAAGGGAGGGAAAAAGACAAAACTGGTACAAAAGGCGGCATTTCCCTCCCTTCCCTCTCCCTACGGTTTTCC
>CACWPR010000130.1 GCA_902762855.1 Ruminococcus flavefaciens | reverse complement strand
TCAGTCCGAGACCTGCGCATTACGAATGCGCTGCACTACCAACTGTGCTACACTAGCATATTAAATTTTTGAATTTTGTAAGGGCGCTGCACTGGCTGTCGCTTTATTTTCAGTCCGAGACCTGCTCATTACGAATGAGCTGCACTACCAACTGTGCTACACAAGCGTATCAAATTGGCAAGACCTTAGAGACTTCGGACGAAAAGCTGTTCACTTGTACCGTACACGGTACTGACACTGCTGGAGACAAGTCTGAATCCGAGCTTCTCATAGAAGCCTGACTCTCCACTGCATACGTACACTGTTTTGAATCCTATACTCTCTGCATAATGGCACACGCAGTCTATCAGTCTGCCGGACAGGCAATGTCCACGGAAAACTTCATCCACGAACACATATCCGATAAACGGCGAATATCCGCAATCCTCCGGGAGTTCATCATATCTGGTAAGGGTACAGAAGCCTACCGTCCTGCCATTCTCAATAGCTGCAAAGACTCTCTCCCAGTCCCGGAACTTTCCTTCACGCATGAGCTGTGCGAGATTCTTTCCAGCTCTCCAGGAGCATTTTTCGGCTGCATCTGCGGTGAGTTCCCATTCGACGGAACCTTCTTCCAATGCGGTTATCCTCATTTTCCCTCCATGATATGTTTTGTGGCCTTTATTATTATACATTATTTCTCCACAAAAGTCAATACCCCTGCCAAGGCCGGACCTTGCACGTTTACAATTACTACGCTCATTCTGTTCAGCAGACTCGCTCTGCTCTCATGTCTAAACATATAAATAAAATCGATAGTTCTTGTGTAATATACCCATTGACTTTCGTGGTGAAAATGTGGTAAAATTAAGCTATATAGAGAAAATATCTGTCAGCGGATATGTAAAATCCACCTATTTTTCTCTATAAAATTTGTATATTTTACCTCTTGATATATATATATATATATTATAATTAAAAAGAGAAGAATATAGGCCAATCGACTATTATTTACCAAAGGAGGTATTCACATGAAAAAATTCATCTCACTGTTTTCATCTGCGGTACTTGCCTTATCAGCAGCACCTATGTTCGCTAACGCTGAGACTGCTGTTCCTGCTGACTCTGACATCATCTGCGGTGACGTAAACCTCGACGGTGCACTGGACGCTACTGACGCTACTATCATTCTCAGATATTATGCTGATTTAGGCGCAGGATGCTACACAGACGGCTGGGACCCTGCAAGCTACACAGGCGGCGGTACGGAGTACAACGGTGTGTTCACTGAACACAAGACTCCCCTTACTGACGAGCAGGTAGCTAATATCAAGGCTTACGGCGACATTAACGGCGACGGCAATGTTGACGGCTCAGATGCATCTGAGGTCCTCATAGCTTATGCTGCAAGAGACATTCAGTAAAACCTACTCAGCCCCCGGTGCTCCGGGGGCATTTTCTTTCACGTAACGAAGAGAGCCTCCGCTTTTTACTGCGGAGGCTCCCTTTTTCTATTTTATCATGTTTTCTAAGAGGACTTACCTTTCAATGCCAAGGAGTGTCTCCTGGACACGGAGAGCATCGGCCGGTGTTACTCCGTCGCCGGTGTTCTTTACGTCTGCGTTGAACTTGCCCCATTCTGTGAGCTTGTATGTATCAGGTGCACTGTAGCTCTGGAGGATGAGGACTACGTCGTTCATCTTTACCTCGTTGTTGCAGTCTGCATCGCCGGTACGCTTTATTGATTCGCCGCTGATAGACTCCAGGTACTTGATGCTCTCTATCTTGGCTACTGTCTCACGCTCTTCCTGCGCCTTGTTGTATTCTGTAAGCATATCTGTGAGCTGGTCGTAGCTGTACTTCTGCTCAAGCATATCTACTATCATAATGTCATAGATGTCGCCGCATACTCCGTCGTTGTTGAGGTCTATCTGTGTGTCGATGTATACCCACTGGTCATAGTCAAGTGAGCTCTCCTCAGGGTTTATGAGCCATATGATGTCGGCCATGTATGCCAGCATGATGTTCGCATCGTCAGGGTCGATGACTCCGTCACGGTTTACGTCTACAGGCGGCACAATGCCCTTCTCCATGTCGTCACAGTACTTGTCGAAGTATATCCAGAAATTCGGGTCAAAATCCGGTGACTGGTACTGGTCTATCTTTGCACTCTGGTCCCTTACCTCTGCAAGTCCTGCTTCTATGGCCTCAGTCTTTAAAATGTAATTGAAACAGCTTACTATGACCCTTCTGTTTTCTGCATTTTCTTCCACTCCAGCCTTTTCCTCAATGTCTATCAGATAGTCAGTATAGGCCTTTGCATTGAGCCATGAACCCTCAAAACCGCAGTTGTAGAGGAAGTACTTGGTGAGCAGCTCGTCAATGTTGTAGATGTACTTATAGTTGTCTGTTAAAGCTGCACACTTGGCGCCCTGTTCTGCTGTGATAAGGTCCCTGGTGTTGTATGGATAAGGAGTTGCGCCGAAGTGGTTGTAGTAGAGATAGTAGGTGAAAATGTCAAAATTGTCTACCTTGCCGTCGCAGTTCAGATCAAGGTCTGTTTCGCTGCTGCTGAGCTCCTCTGCCCTTACCTGGTAGAACAGGTCATACTCATCTGCACATTCTCTGAGCCCGTCTGCTGCATAGAATGTGGTCAGTGTCAGCTCACCGTTCTTGTTGCGCGGATAGTTGACATACTTGTAGTCCTCAGGGTCAAAGCCGTGCTTGTTGAGATAATATTTGCAGAATATCTTGTAGTCCTTGTTGTCAAGGACACCGTCGCCGTTTACGTCGGCATTGGCCTTTACTGCAGCTTTTACCTCAGATGTTACTTCGTAATCTGCGTCGATGCCTGCGTAGATGTAGTAGAGGTCATCCCTCTCAAAGAGACCGTTGCCGTCATAGTCTGTCCGGATAGCTCCGGAGTCCATTGCGCTAAAATACTCTACCAGGGCTGTATCGGTCTCTACAGGAGGCTGATATACTGCTAATGCGTTTGTAGGAAGAATGCTGGGCAGCATTGCTGTGGCTGCTGCTGCTGCAAAAAACTTTTTCATATTGATACTCCTCTCATATTCATCGACCTGCTGCTGTAAGCCGATGTCGATAGTTGTCACTGTTGTCTGCTGCGGACTTGCCGGCTTTAGAGCGGTCTGGGTCGTGGTGACTGCTGCCGCCTCCCCTGAGCCTCCGGCCTTTGCTGTGGTGGTATGCACTGTCCCTCCGTGGCCTTGAGCTCTGCCGGTACCCGCTGCCGCCGTTGTTAAGAGACCGGGGCGGCCTGTTCCGGGTGTTATTGCTGTAGTCTGCACTGTGCCGGTCACTAAGCCCGCCTGTACTGTGGTACCTTCAGCTATCCAGGTAGTTTCTGCGATGTCGGCTGTGCCTGTGACTGTTGTTGTGGGTGTCTCGGAGATGATATTTCCCTCCGGCGGAGTCTTGGGCTCCAGCTTAGGCGTTTCTCTCATGCCTGCCCATACGCAGAGCACTGCTGCTGCCGCTGCCGCCGCTGTCATCATCATTATCAGCGGCCTCCGCTTCTTCTTTTCGGGAGCCTCGCTCTCCGGGGACATCAGGCTCTCCATTTTTTCCTTGAATCCGGCTGAAAACTCGTAATCAGGGATATCCTGACCGGTCATTTCGTCATAGGACTCGTCAAGTACTTCTTCAAGAGCCCTGCTGAGTATATCCTTGCTCACTATTTCCCGCCTCCTTTTTCAAGTTCTCTGGCTAATGCCTTCCGTGACCTCTGTATGCGCTTGTAGACGTTCTCGGTGCTGAGCTTCAGAAGGCCTGATATCTCGTTTACCGTGTAGCCGTATACATACCGCAGCATGAGGACGTCCCTGTATTCATCCCTGAGGCCCTTTATTGCGCTTATCACTGAATCAAACGGGTAGCTGTCCAGGCTGACTGCTCCGGCATCCTCGTCAGGAGCCTCTGAGAGCGTCACCCTACGGTTTTCCCTGTATTTATCCAGTGCTGCGTTTCTGACTATTATAACGAGCAGGGAGGTCATTTTTGGGTGCTGTTGACAAACTGGTATTTTTACAATAAAAAACAGCCCGAATAGCTTTCGGACTGAAATAATAACTGAATATTGATGTAAAAATAGTATCTCTA
>CACWPR010000129.1 GCA_902762855.1 Ruminococcus flavefaciens | reverse complement strand
TTATCTTCTCGCCTGTTATTTCAATGGGAGCACTTGTGCCGTCGTCCATGCCGATTACTTCTACATACATTTCTCCGTTGTAGATGATGAACTCCTTGAAGTCATCATATGATGGTGTTCCACTGTTTATCTTATCAGTCATATCGCCGCCGTAGCAGTCATTGAACAAATTATCAGCGTATTCAGGTGTGTATACAGAGTGAATGACCTCACTTATACCCTCCGGAGTCTTGAACCGCTCGTCTTCGACCTTGAAATAGGTAAGGGCCATTTCTCCGTATTTTTCGCTGTATGCATCGAACTGAACAGCCGGATTTAGGCCTACATCAATTAAATGGAAGAACAGATTCTTTTCTGCGCCGATAAATTTGTTCACCATTCTCTCTGCTACAGCATCTGCATCAGGGTCTTTGCTTCCATTGTTTGCCTGTGCTGTCGTTTGTACTGTCGTTGTCTCAACATCAATGGATGTTGTAACTGTTGTTACTATGGCATCTGCTTCTGTTGTGGTGTATATGCCTGTTGTTTCTGCTGTAGTTACTGCCTCTGTAGTGACCGATGTCGTCGTATCGGCTAAGTGGTCCTTCTCAGGACTTGTATCCTTCATGCGTCTGCCAAGGATAAGGCTGCCGCCTATGCCTCCTGCCAGAAGTACGAATGCTGCTGCCGCTGCTGCATACTTCTTCCATATCGGTCTGGAATATGTGTCAACTCCGCTTACCTCGTCGCCATTGTCAGCTCCGCCGTTATTTGTTATATTATACTTTCTTTCACTCATAGTAAAGATTCTTTCTTTTTCCTCATCGGTAAGTACAGGGTACTCCTCTGAGAACATCTCTACTGTCTTATCGTCAATATCATCAAAGAGCTCATTCTTGTTTCTCATACTTATCCCTCCTTACAGACTTACTCCAGCTTCTGTCAGCATTTCTCTGAGTTTGTTTCTTGCTCTGACGCTGCGTTTCTGTACTGCTGCCGCCGTCATTGATATCGAATCACCTATTTCGGATGCCGTCCGGTTATAGTAATACTGCTGGATGATTATGGTCGAGTCAGGTTCTCCCAGCTCTTTGACCTTTTTGAGCAGTATGTCGTTCCGCTCTGACTTCTCTGAATTCCTCTCGATATTCGTTTCAGAAACAAGCTCGTCCATATTATCGTCGTAAATAGAAACTGTCGTTCCGGATACATTTGCAAGTCTGCGATAGAAATCTATTGCCCGGCGCTTGGCAATTACCCCAATGTAGGCTTTAAGGTCACCTTCCCTGCCCTCAGCCTTTTCCAGTTTGCGGTACACATCTGCGAACACGTCGCTGACGCATTCCTCCATGTCCTCCCTGGTGCCGCAGCTCCTTAGCTTATTTACCACTATCGCATATACGTAATTGCAGTATTCATCAAACAGTGCTCTGTGGCCACTTGCCGGCGATTTCTTTATCAACGCCTTGAACTCGCTGTCAGTCATACCAATTCCTCCCTATATCTGTATCCGCATCCCTGCGGTTTTGTTGTCGGCGATCGCTTTCATTAAATACTCTCGCTGGTCCTTTTCTGAATCGGACACATAATACATAATTTTTCTGTTTTTATTCTATCACATAATGACCTTTTTTTCAACAAGCTATACTTTTTATTTATGACTCCAGAAATTTTCACCCGCTTTACATTGCTATTTCACAATAAGTATGTTATAATGTATTCATACATTATATAATTGGAGGGATCATAGCTTGAAAACTATTCTCATTATCGGCGCTATGCCGTCTGAACTTGCAGATATAAGAAATACTCTCGGTGAAGCTGAAATAAAGTCATTCTCCGGATTCGATTTCTATGTCAATTCATACAAGGGCAATACTATCATCAATGCCTGCTGCGGTATTGCAAAGGTCAACGCTGCGCTCTGTGCTCAGGTGGGCATCGACAACTTCCACCCTGACTGCATCATTAATGCCGGTATCGCCGGCGGTATGAACACTGCTGTTAAAGTATGCGACATCGTGATCTCAACTGAGGTACTGCCTCACGACCTGGACCTTCACTTCCTGAAGGACTACCCGCCTTACTGCGGCATCTTCAAGGCTGATGACAAGCTCATCGAAACTGCTGAAAAGATCTGCGCTGAATTCGGTGTGAATTCATTCCGTGGAAGAATAGTCTCAGGTGAGGCTTTCATCTCAAGCAATGAGGTGAAAAAGGACATACAGGACCGCTTCGCTCCCTATGCCGTTGACATGGAGAGTGCCGCTGTTGGTCACTGCTGTTTCCTCAATAAGCTGCCTTACGTCAGCGTAAGATGCATCTCAGACAATGCCGATGACGAAGGAGCTATGTCCTTCGATGAATTTGAAAAGATCGCTGCAAAGCGTGTAGCTGACATAGTTCTCAGAATGACTGAGGTGCTTTGAGAGGAGTTTTGACATATGCGTAAGACATTTGCACTTTTATCATCATTCGTCATTTCTGCCGCTTCACTTTCCGCTTTTTCCGGTTCCGCAGAAAGCGAAACTGAAACAGAACCCAAAAAAGAATACTCTTCTAAGGTCTATTTTGCCGCTCAGGAAAGTGAAGGCTTCGAGATACTCCACAGCGGCAGAGTCTATTTCAATAAGTCCGCTGCCCCTGAGGGCGAAAGCACTCTTCGGGTCAACACTTATCTGCACGACGAAAATAATATCGTCGGCGGCTGCATTTTAAAGTGGAAGGCTGACCCCACTGTCAGACTGGTCCAGGTCATCTCACCTAAGGACGTCTATGGATATCTCCCATATATCCCCAATATTCCCAATCCGGACACCTACAAGCTGTTCCTGCATACCGATACAGAGGACAATACTCAGACCGCTACATATCCTCAGGTCCAGCTCGACCCTAATGACCTTACAAAGGACTACTTCTTCGCTCTCACCGGTGAAGCCTCAGACTCCTACCCTATGGCTGTATTTGACACAGCTATCAGCAATTCCGCTGCTTCCGGTACATACTCCATTGACTTCATGACCGAACAGTGGGGGAACCGTACCGACATCATCTACAAGCCAGATGCAAATACAACTTACGAGTACTTACCTGAAAAAGATGATGTCCCCAGTCAGTTCATAAACATTTCTTCAAATATGCTGGGCGACGTTGACGGCAGCAGTGCCATTGACGGCTCCGACGCAACTCTTGCCCTCAGACTCTATGCCTACGCTTCATCTGCTGCTGACCTGGATATAAGTACTGATGGTACCATTGCCGCTGATGTTGACGGAAACGGTGCTGTTGACGGCTCCGATGCTACTCTCATCCTCAAATACTATGCCAATGCCCCGACAATGAGCGACATTTCACTGAACGAGTTCATTAATGAAAGCCTTAAATAACAAAAAAAGCCGCTCATAAGAGCGGCTTTTGATTTTACTTTTCTTTCTTTGCTGCAAGGCTGCTGAATGCGTTCTCAACTGCCTTTTCATCAGGTGCCTTGGTAAACTGGCTCACTATCGGAACAATTATAAGTGAGAGGAGCATTGCACAGGCTCCTGCATTTATAGGAGATACAAGTGAGAGAGGACAGTCAAGGCCCTTGACTGTTTCCTTGAGGTCATTGAATGCGCTTATGTTAAGGCTGAACAGTACCATGTGTATCACGCTTATGCCTACACCTGTTGCAAAGCTGGTCCATACTGCTGCTCTGGATGCCTTCTTCATGAAAAGTCCATAGAGGAATGGTCCAAGGAAGGCTCCGGAAAGAGCTCCCCATGAGTAGGACATGAGTGTGGAGATAGATGCGTTCTTGTTGCAGGCGATAATTACTGAGATAACAAGGAACACTGCAATGAATACTCTCATGTATGTCATCTGCTTCTTATCATCAAAGCCTTTTACTCTCGGCTTGATAAGGTCGTTTGTAAGTGTTGAGCTCGATGTGAGAACAAGTGATGAAAGTGGGCAGGGATATTCCAACAGAGGCTGCTAGTTATGCGAATATGGCTATGGGTGTTTTAGGCGATTTAACGGCACAAGCAGGAAATGCTACTTGGATAAGTAGTGAAAGAATGGAGACTAAATATCCGCCTAGAAGAGGAGACATTAAACTACCAGCTTATACTATGAAAATCCCACAAGTAGAAACACCTAAGAA
>CACWPR010000128.1 GCA_902762855.1 Ruminococcus flavefaciens | reverse complement strand
CTTTTGTCCGATAGATGTGATGCTCTCAGGAAAATCGAGCGTCGTGATCTTGGTGTCGAAGCCGATGAAATTGTCCGGGATAGCTGTAAGCCCTGACGGAAGTCTCACGTCGGTAAGTTGGGCACAATCACAGCAGGTGTTGGCGCCTATTTCTTTAAGACTGTCAGGGAGAGTCAGTTTCCGGAGGACTTTTCCTGATGAAAAAACACCGGAACCGCAGCTTGTGACACCCTCAGGAACGGTGAGCTCGGTGAGGTAAACAGTACTGCTGAAGGCGCCTGAAACGATAGTCTCAACGGTGTCGGGAACGGTATAGGTGCTGTCCTTTTTGCTGCTGGGATAGGTGTAAAGCGTGGTCATGTCCTTACTGAAAAGCACGCCGTCAACAACTGTGAAGTTCTTGCAGCCGGAGCGGAGGGTCACCTCCGGGAGAGAGGTACAGCCGCCGAAAATATTGGTTTCCGGCAATATAGAAAGTCCTGAGGGCAGAACAACAGAGGTCAGGGCAGTACAGCCTGTGAATGTAGATAACCGGATAGTTTTTACAGATTCAGGCACGGAGACAGACTTCAGGGACTGGCAGCCGGAGAATGTAGCGGAAAGCTCAGAGATATTTTCAGAAAGTCTCACCTCTTCAAGGGCACGACATTCAAGGAAAACGGCACCGTCCATTTCAACGACGCTGTCAGGGATGTCTATTTTTTTCAGTGAGAGGCAGCATTCAAAGGCAAAGGCACCTATAGATACGATGCTGTCCGGGAGGTCGATGTACTCTATGCTGCTGAGGTTCTCAAAGCATTCACGGCGGAGTTCTTTCAGAGTTGAAGGCAGTGACATTGACTTAACGTTTACGAGTCCCATAAAAGCAGTCTCGCCTATGCAGGTGACACCTTCCTCAACGACGATGGAGGTGATAGAGTCCTTGTAGTCATACCATGGCGGCTGATAACCGGTGCGGAAGGTTATCGTCGGGTCAGCCAGAGTGCCGTACTTTGTAACATATGCGTAGTTGTCCATATTTCCCTTGCCGCTTATGGTAAGGACACCGGTGCTCTGGTCAACTGTCCAGGTGAGATTCTCACCGCAGGTGCCTGAAACGAGCTCAGAGGCAGCATATACCTCAGGCAATTCCGGCGGATAAGAGAGGGAAAGGCCGGTGCCTGTCAGGCAGAGCGCAAGCAGAGCAGCGGATATTTTTTTCATGTCCATATGAGTTCCTCCTTGACTATTTGCTGGTATAATTATATCAGATTCATCCGGAGAATGCAATACTTCTGTAAAGCAAAAAGCTATGCACAAAAATGCATAGCCGAAAATTAAATAAGAAATAAATATAGAAGGGGAATTGGGGGATTACTTAATCCTCTTATAGTATATGTCCCTTTCCTTAAAATAATCTTAAAGAAATATATTTTTTCGGAAAAAATTTCAGCGGACAGCCGCAGCCGTTTCGAGTGCTATCTCCATCATGTCCCGGAAGGTAGTCTGGCGCTCCTCGGCGGAGGTGGAAAGTCCTTTAAGGGGACAGTCTGAGACAGTGAGGATGCAAAGGGCATTTTTGCCGGCTCTTGCTGCATTCATGTACAGAGCGGCAGCTTCCATCTCAATGGCGAGGACGCCCATTTTCTGCCACTGAGCAAGGC
This sequence comes from Ruminococcus flavefaciens, assembly GCA_902762855.1. Taxonomy (GTDB): domain Bacteria; phylum Bacillota; class Clostridia; order Oscillospirales; family Ruminococcaceae; genus Ruminococcus; species Ruminococcus flavefaciens_V. Next base: position 4,327 of record CACWPR010000128.1, on the reverse strand, counting down.
TGTCAGCGTCGTCGTAGAAGGTGTCGCTGGAGAAGATATTTCCCACATGGAAGGCTCCGCCCTTGGACTCGGCAGCCTTTACTGCCGCAGAAAGGAGCTCCCAGGATGCAGTAGGAGCGTAGGTGCCGGGGAGGCGGTACTGAGAAGCGTAAGCGGAGTTGGTGCTTGCGCTCATACCGATAACGACGTCTCTGAGCTTGACGCTGTCAGCAATTGCACCGGCGGTGCCTACACGGATGATGTTATCAACACCGTATTCATTGAAAAGCTCCCAGGAGTAGATGCCGATAGAAGGCATACCCATGCCGCTGCCCTGTACGGACACGGGGATGCCCTTGTAATTTCCGGTATAGCCCAGCATACCACGTACCTGGTTGTAGCAGACGGGGGCGTCGAGGTAATTTTCGGCTATGAATTTAGCTCTGAGAGGGTCTCCGGGCATGAGGACAGTTCTGGCGATCTGGCCTTTTTCTGCGTTGTTATGGGGTGTTGGCATAAATATGACCTCCTTTTAAATTTGGTTGCAGGTCTATTATAACACAAAAAACGGGGAACATCAAGGCTTTGTCCGATAGTTTTGGGAAAGAGCGGCTCTTTTATTTCGGTTCTGTAAGCGAGCGCAGCAAGCGGCAGCGTGGCCAGCGAAGCCTTCGGCTTCAGGCATGGAAAATTTTCGGAAAGCCGTGACAAATCATTTTAAATGTGATATAATAAAATTTGGACTATATTTTCCGGAGAGTGAAATGATGAATAAATATAAAAAACTTGCATTCAACACGATGATATTCGCTATCGGCGGATTCGGCTCGAAGATACTTGCCCTTCTGCTGACAAGGCTATACACCAGCAACATCAGCCCTGCGGACTCCAGTACCAAGGAGCTGCTGGAGATAACCGCTAACTTCCTTCTCCCGATATTTACCTTCTCTATGGCAGAGGCGGTCATAAGATTCGGACTGGATAACAAGTACAAAAAGGAAGAGGTGTTCAGCACAGCAGTCTGCCTCAACGGTGCCGGCATGGTGCTCATGATGATGATCGGCCCGTTCCTGCACTTCATCCGTTTCCTTGACTACATAGACGGCTACACCATACTCCTGCTGACCTTCGTGCTTTGTTCTTCACTGAGGTCACTGTGTTCGCAGTTCGTTCGTGCTAAAGGCATGGTCAAGCTGTTTTCCCTCGACGGCATTCTGGCTACACTTTCGCTGTTCGTATTCAACATCGTATTTATTTCCCAGTTCCACTGGGGTGTCAAGGGATTTATGCTGGCAAGCATCCTCTCGGACCTCTGCTCGGCAGTATTCCTCTTTATCGTGGCTAAGCTGGATGAGTACACCGGCCTGCGCTACTACAATAAGCGCCTTGCCACAAGCATGATGAAGTTCGCAGTTCCGCTGATACCTACTGTCATAATGTGGGTGATAACCGGCTTCTCAGACAGACTCTTCATCCGCTATATGCACAGTGACAGAGTCGCACTCGGACAGGGTGCCGCAGGTATCTACGGCTATGCTTCAAAGGTCCCTAACCTTATCTCAATGGTATCTACCATATTCTTCTCCGCCTGGAATATGTCCGCCATTATGGAGAACGATTCCGAGGACAGGAGCAGCTTCTATGAGAAGGTCTACGGTGCTTATGAGTCCCTGCTGTTCATTGCCTCCGCCTTTCTTATCGCAGGAGTCCACATCGTTACTCCTATTTTCGTAACTACCAAGAACTTCGGTGAGTACGGCGATGTTTATATGTACACTCCCGTACTGGTCATCGCAGTTCTCTTCATGTGCCTTGACCAGTTCCTCAGCAGTATCTATACAGCTACCAAGCACACCAAGAACTCCTTCTGGACCAGCTTTGTGGCAAGTATGGCAAACATCGTGCTCAACATCGCACTCATTCCTGAATGGGGCATACAGGGTGCCTGCATAGCTACCTTCCTCAGCTACTACCTCTGCTTCTGGGCAAGAATTATCGACGCCCGCTATTATGTGCCCTTCCGTTTCGACTGGATGAAGTCCTTCATCAACACCGCAGTCCTTTTGGTGATGTGCTGGGTGATACTGGCAAAGCCGGCACTCTACGGACTCTGGCTGGTGCTCATGGTGGGATTCGTTATCTGGAGCAATTACAAGGCTCTGCTCACTACAGTTCAGAAGCTCCTCAAAAGAGCGTGACATTTTCTATGGCGCATCTCCGCAGAAAGTGCGGATAGTCTCAAAAATTTTCAGCAAAACAAGGACGTCCAACGTTTCAAAATACCCCGATGTTTAATGCTGATACCCATATTGAAGTTTTAATCCATAGCATTTCTGATATAAATCCAGAAGTGCTATGGCGTTTCTATTGACAACGCAGCGATGTTATGCTATAATTGCTGCTAACATAAATCGGAATTGTGCGCCCAGCAAAGGGCGAATGATCGAGCAGGTGGGAAGCCTGCACGGCAAGGACTAGCCACCCACCGTAAGCGAGTTCTTGTGATTGTGCGCCCAGCAAAGGGCGAATGATCGAGCAGGTGGGAAGCCTGCACGGCAAGGACTAGCCACCCACCGTAAGCGAGTTCTTGTGCTGTGTGCAGTAATGCGCACAGTAAAGCGTAGACAGCGTGGAAGCAGGGTTACATGGTGATAGAGCCTCGAAATTTTACAATCCGGAGGGCTGACGCTTTAATTTCGGCGGAAAGCAATATGTATGAGTCGATAAGGCGAGACGAAATATACCTCTGCGGGGTCAAAGAGCCAATCATGCTTCACATCGCGATCATTCAGTCAACTGGGGAGAGCCTGTGTTCTCCATATCAGCCGAAAGGCAATAATGCATAAGTGGTATGCCCGACAACCGTGAAAGGGAGAAAGGCAAACGGAATACAGGCAGTCGGACAGTCTCATAGTACCGAGGAAGCCGGGTAATGCCGGCAGAGGAAAGGAGACTGCATCATAACGGTCTTTCTGAGGACACATGTGCCGTACTCAGGGACGGAGGAACATATGGAAACGAAATTGGAAAGAATAGCAGAAATATCAGCAACCACCAAACATCCCGAATTCACTTCATTGTACCACCTTGTTAACGAGGAGATGCTGCTGCAATGTCACAAAGAACTTGACGGAAATAAGGCAGTGGGCATTGATGACATCACAAAGCGGGAATACAGTGAAAATCTCGAACGCAATATCGAAAATCTTGTGGACAGACTGAAAAGGAAAGCCTACAAACCACAGCCGTCGCTTAGAGTATACATCCCTAAAAGCAACGGTAAGCTGCGTCCGCTTGGCATCGCCTGTTATGAAGATAAAATTGTACAGCTTGCACTAAAGAAGATACTCGAAGCGATTTATGAACCAAAATTTCTGGATTGTATGCATGGTTTCAGACCGCACAAGGGGTGTCATACAGCAGTTAAGGAGTTGTATCAACGTCTGAATGGGCAAAGAATATGCCGGATAGTGGATGCAGACATCAAGGGGTTTTTCGACCACATGAAGCATGAGTGGATTATCCGCTTCCTGAATTACTACATCAAAGACAAGAATATTCTCTGGTTAGTGAAGAAGTACCTGAAAGCAGGTGTCTTAGATCAGGGACAGCTAATCAAAAGTATTGAAGGAACAGCGCAGGGCAATATTATCAGCCCGGTGCTTGCGAACATCTATATGCATAATGTGCTGACATTATGGTTTCAGTATATCATTGCGAGAGAGTGCAGAGGACAATGCTTTCTGATTGTATATGCGGATGATTTTATCGCAGGATTTGAATACCCGCAGGAGGCGGAACGATTTTATCAGAAGTTGAAGGAGCGAATGGAAAAATTCGGTCTGGAACTGGAAGAAAGTAAAAGCCGGCTGCTGGAAAGCGGGAGGTATCTTGCAACAGCCAAAGCCAAACGAGGAGAATCGACAAGATTTCCAACATTCGATTTCCTCGGATTCACATTCTATTGCGGCAGAAGCCGAAAAGGAAAGCCGTGGATGATGCCTAAAACAAGCGGCAAGAAATTCCGGCAGAAAATCAGGGAAATGAAAGAATGGCTGTATGCAAACAGAGACCAGAAGCTGGAAAAGTTGATGTACATGGTAAACGTCAAGTTAAGTGGGCATTACCGATATTATGGAATCAGCTTTAACAGCAGAATGATTGCAAATTTCAGACAACAGGTCAGGGAACTGCTTTTCAAGGCATTAAACAGAAGGAGTCAACGGAAAAGCTATACAAGGGATGGATTTATTGAAATGATGAAATACTACCCGCTTGTAAATCCCAAAATCTACATGAGCCTGTTTGATTAAAGCGAATGTTATGATGAAGAGCCGGATGCGGGAAA
>CACWPR010000127.1 GCA_902762855.1 Ruminococcus flavefaciens | reverse complement strand
CACTGCTGTGATAGAGGATATTTCCTCCGAGGGAAGCGGTGTTTGCAGACTTGACGGCATGGCAGTTTTCGTCCCTGAGACCGCCGTCGGTGACCGGGTATCCGTCCGACTGGTCAAGGTCCTGAAAAACTATGCCTACGGTATAATCGAGGAGCTTCTGGAGCCTTCCCCTGACCGCATCGTAAACGACTGCCCTGTCTACAAAAAGTGCGGAGGATGCGTTTTCCGCCATATTTCATACGATGCGGAATGTTCCGTTAAAAACAATATCATCATGAACGCATTCAAGCGTATCGGCGGTATAGAGCCTGTTTTCGACAGCTTCATCATGGCGGAGCAGACCTCCCGCTACAGAAACAAGGCCCAGTATCCTCTTGCTGTACAGGACGGCAAGGCAGTATGCGGATTTTACGCTCCGAGAAGTCACAGGGTCATCCCCGTAACAGACTGTCCCCTTCAGCCTGATGTATTTTCAGAGATAGTTGAATGCTGCCTTGGCTTTATCAACGAGAAAAAACTCTCAGTCTATGACGAGAGCACTCATACAGGCATCCTGAGACATATCTACATCCGCAAGGGCCATTATTCAGATAATATCATGGTCTGTTTCGTCGTAAGGAAGAATTATCAGCGGCAGCTCGCCCCTCTCGCTGATGCTCTCCGCCGGAAATTCCCCGGTATTTGCAGCATCATCGGCAACGTCAACCCTGACGCAACTAACGTTATTTTAGGCAGCTCCTGGTTCCAGCTTTATGGCACCTTTGAAATGTCAGATACAATGTGCGGAAATAAGATACAAATATCCCCCCCGTCCTTCTATCAGGTCAACACTGTCCAGGCCGAAAGGCTCTACCGCAAAGCTCTGGAATATGCCGCCCCTGCTCCCGATGATACTATCGCAGACCTCTATTGCGGTGCGGGTACTATCGGTCTGTCAATGGCCGGTAAGGCTGCTCACATAACCGGTATCGAAATTGTCCCGGAAGCTATTGAGAATGCCAAGATAAATGCCAGAGAAAACAATATCAACAACGCTGAATTCTACTGCGGCGATGCCGGCAAGATATTCGATAAACTTCGCTCTCAGGGATGCGCTCCCGATATTATAGTCGTGGACCCTCCAAGAAAAGGCTGCTCCGAAGAGTCTCTGATGCAGATAACTCAGGCCGCTCCGAAAAAGATCGTCATGATCTCATGCAACCCCTCAACCGCTGCCCGTGATGCCAAGTTAATCTCACTGCAAGGCTACTCCGTTGACCGTGTTTGCGGAGCCGACCTGTTTCCCAGAACAAGGCACGTTGAGTGCGTGGTTTTGATGTCAAGGAAAAAATAGTGGATACAAGAAAAGTGCCGAAAATTCGGCACTTTTTTCTTTTACAAATGAAAAAATGGCATGATCCTCGTCATTTCATGCTGTCAATGAACTCACGTATAGCCTTCTGGGCGGATATATAGCGGTCATGAAACTCTGCTGCGGACATCCTCATTGCTCCGTTGCCAAGAATTATTATCTGTTCAAGTCCATCGGAGGTCGCAACTCTTACCCGGTGTTTCTTTGACAGCTCATGGGTAACACGCTCAATATAGCTGTCGGCGGTTTCCTTTTCTTTGGTGTACACTATGTAAATATTGGAGTACTTCTCGACATCACGGTGTTTGCCCTTGACTTTGTAGGCGTCAAATACAAGTATGAGCTCACATCCTGCATAGCCCTGGTAGTTGCACATCATATTTATAAGCTCACCCCTGGCAGCGTCAAGATTCTCTTCGGCAGTCTTTTTAAGCTCGTCCCATGCGAATATCATATTATAGCCGTCAACAAGCAGGTAGTCCGGTCCCTCGTATGACGGGAGCTTCACCGGCTTGTTATCTGAGGACTCCGTTTTCGTCTTTCTGAAAGACTTCCTTGGGTCTGTGCGGAGCTTTCCGTATGTCCGCTCAAATATAGCCATCAACTCCTCATCTGAGACCATTTTTTCCACGTACCTTGCAGCACGGTCATTCTGTACTTCCGGTGTTTCTTCATCTGATGCAGCATTCTGACGGAACGGAAGATGCATATGGTCCGGGACCTCATTCCACTTTACAAGGAATCCTCCGCCGTGGGCACAGAATATGGAGTCTGCACTGTTTTCTGTATCTTCGTCACAGTTGTAGCCTTCGGCCGCTATGACCTCTTCTGCATTGTGACATTCACGATAACCGGCTACCGTACAAGTGAGCCTTCCCCTGCCCCTTGTGTAGCCAATGACCTCGGACTGATAGCCGCTGAGCTCTGAGACAGGTGCTGATCCGGTTATCACCGATACCTCACCAAGTGACTCCGGTGCGCTGAACTCCGCTGACATCCTTTGCAGGTCTGAGATAGCTCTGCCTACACATTCCGAGGGGAGCTCAAGCTCATAATCGTAATACGGTTCAAGGAGTATGCTCTCCGCTGACCTGACCCCCTGACGTATGGCACGGTAGGTGGCCTGCCGGAAGTCTCCGCCCTCAGTATGCTTTATATGCGCCCGTCCGGCTACAAGTGTGTACCTTACATCGGTCAGCGGAGAGCCGGTCAGAACACCAAGGTGCTGCTTTTCTTCAAAATGAGTGAGTATGAGCCTCTGCCAGTTTCTGTCAAGTGAATCCTCAGGACAGTCTGAGGCAAACTGTATGCCCTCTCCACGTTCCAGAGGCTCTATAAGCACATGGACCTCTGCATAGTGCCGCAGGGGTTCGTAGTGCCCGACTCCTTCAACTGCACTGCGTATCGTTTCCTTATACGCTACTGAACCTCCGCTGAAACTTACATCGTAGCCGAAACGCTGACTTATCAGACGGGTAAGGACTTCAAGCTGGACTGCTCCCATGAGCTGTATCTGTATCTCCCGGAGCTGCTCGCTCCAGACAATATGGAGCTGCGGGTCCTCGTCCTCCAGCTTTCGCATATCCTTCAGAGCCTCGTATATATTGACTCCCTCCGGAAAAACTACGGTATATGTCATTACAGGTTCAAGGTAAGCTCTGTCGGAATTCGGGATGCTGCCTATGCCAAGACCTGCATATGTGTCCGGCAGACCTGTTACTGCACATACCTCTCCGGCCTGGCAGGACTCTGAGCTCCGGAACTTGTCTCCGGAGTATATCCTCAGTGAGCTGACCTTGCCTGTGACCTCTGTTCCGTCCTGTGCAGTATAGCTCAGCTCCTCTCGCATCCGCAGCTCTCCGCCTGTGACTTTCAGGTGGGTAAGACGGCTGCCCTTCGGGTCATAGGAGACCTTATAGACCATTGCGCCAAATTTATTCTCACGCTCCGGCTCCAATGTGTATCGGTCAAGGACCTCCATAAATCCCTCTACTCCGTCCATTTTCAGTGCGGAGCCAAAGCAGCACGGGAACAGTCTTCTCTGTGAGACCGCTCCGGCAATATCACCTTCACTGAGACTTCCCTCCAGATACTTTTCCATAAGGTCATCTCCGCAGACTGCACAGTTCTCCGCTGTCTCACTGTATGTACCGCTGAAATCCACACAGTCCGGAGAAAGCCTCCTCCGGATGCTGTCAAGGACTGCTTTCCTGTCCGCTCCGATAAGGTCCATCTTGTTTACAAAAATAAACACAGGTACCTCATACCGCTGCAGGAGCTTCCATAGGGTAACAGTGTGGCTCTGCACTCCGTCTGTACCGCTTATGACCAGCACTGCATAGTCGAGAACTCGCATAGTACGCTCTGTTTCCGCTGAAAAATCTATATGTCCGGGAGTGTCCAGCAGTGAGAAATGGGTCTCACCGATATTCAGCTCCGCCTGATGTGCAAATATTGTGATGCCCCTGTCTCGCTCGATAGAGTCCGTATCAAGGGCTGAACTTCCGTTATCTACCCTTCCGAGCCTGCGTATCATCCCGCTGCGGTAAAGCATCGCCTCGGCAAGAGTGGTCTTTCCTGAGTCAACATGGGCAGTTATGCCCAGTGTTATCCTTTTCATCTTCATCACCTGACCTTTAATATGATTTTACCATATTTTCTCCTTTTTGTCCACGGAATAACGGATTTTTTCAATTCACAGCGTTAACCTGGGATAACCAGCGAAAACCTTGACAATTGTCAGATTTGCGGTCTATCGCCTGTGCAAAAAGTAAAAATACTGTGAAAACCTACAATAATTTTCCGGACAAGAAACAGTTCACGGATAAACCTTGACATTTGTCCAGAAAAATTTTATAATAGAATCAGAAAGTTAGTAATAACTAACCGCTATATTTAGTTATCATCCCACCCTATATCCCCGAAAGGAGAATTTATGAGCGTAGTTATATTAGGCGGCAATGACTGCATGATAAGAAAGTATAAGGAAATTTGCGAGCAGTACAAGTGCAGCGCCAAAGTTTTTACACATAT
>CACWPR010000126.1 GCA_902762855.1 Ruminococcus flavefaciens | reverse complement strand
TTATCACAGACTTGCTGAAAAGTCCTCCCGTTCTTACGTTTGCATGCAATCCGCTCACTACGAGAGCCATAGCCAACAGACCAGTCGTCGCTTTCTTCCAGGTGTTTTTCATAAGCTTGTTCCTCCTAAATCTGAATTTTTCATAGCAATACCAAAGCTTACCTCACAGGACAGGGTTATCCCATAGGATACACTACTGTATTGTATGAAATTGTAAAAAGGTGCAATTAACCATGCTTGAATAGTATAGCACCGTCAAGCTCTTTCTTCTTAAAATTCATAGAAAGGCTACATGTTATAATAATATATCTGTGTATATTGCTATTATATCACATCACATAGATTTTTTCAAGAGTTTACTCTGAATTTTTAACGAAATATTGCGAATTGGTGAATATATCACCAGTTATACCAAATGTAGATGATGAGTAATAAAACAGGCGAACGCTTTGTAACGTTCGCCTTTTTCCCCTATTCGATTTGGCTATTCATTTGTTCCGCTAAGAGCAGCGCACATCCTTGAGTTATTTTTTTTACTTCAGACATTGCTTTACCTCCTAAAAATTGATTTACATTATTATATCACATCATCCGCAAAATATAAAGTAAATTTTACTTGCATATTTAAGTATATTATTCACAAATAATATCATGTAATATTGTAATTACAGAGATATTTACAGGAGTGAATGATAAATGTTTGAAATAAAAAAGCCTTCCGCATCCAATAAGACTATCCGTATGCCAGACTCCCTGATAGAAAAACTGGAGATGCTTGCGGCAAAGCACGATATATCCTTCAATCAGCTTGTTGTGCAGTGCTGCGAATACGCTCTTGATAACCTCAGCGATATAAAGTCAAAAAAATAAGGGCAGCCTGTTGCTGTCCTTGGAGTCAATTATATCTGTTCACTGGTCCTCTAACTTTGCTTCTACCTTAGCCATGGCATCCTCTTTAGTAAATTTGCCACCTTTGAGGTCGGAAGGCTCGATAAGATCACCGGGAAATGTTCCCCAGGTGTACTCATCAATGCATATCACTGCGCCGAGGCAGGCTTCGTCTTCCAGGTATATGTAAGCGCTGTCCAGCTTTTCAATAGAAGAGAAATACTGGTGGATGTAATAATTAAGAAGATTCATATTATCGGGCTCTTCGAGCTTGGTGCCTCTTGAAGCGGAATTCTTTTTCACTTCGTCCGTGGGGACGCAGAAGTCGGTTATGTCCATCCAACCGTTGTAGTCAATGATAACACCATCATCAGCATCAAGTTCAACCAGTGACATATTCACCGCCTGGTAAAGGGAGCTTGCACCAGTGTTGGCACTCTGTATATCATCCTTGCTGACTCTTATTTCTGAGGAATCATTCTCATCACTGTCCCCGCAGGCGGAAAAACAGCAGAGCACTGATGCGGCTGCCAGTACTGATGCGATAAGTCTTGTTTTCATAGTTTTACCTCCTATATTTACAGCGAGATGCCGTCTTTATATGTTTTGATTATATCAGAAATGTCAAACCTTGTCAATGCTTGCTTTTTCGGTGGATATGTGCTAAAATATTCAAAAAGGAGGAGCGGTGGATGAACGTTAAAGATGCGCTTTTAAAGACTCTCGCAGGAAGCGGTGAGGAATATATATCAGGTGCGGCTCTTGCAGAAAAACTGGGAGTCAGCAGGAATGCCGTATGGAAGGCTGTGAAGTCTCTGGAGGGCGAGGGCTATGTGATAGAATCCGTTGCGGCCAGAGGCTACCGGCTCTCTGCTCAGAGCAACAGGCTCTCTGCGGAGCTCATAAGCTCTCGGCTGAATACTGTGAGCCTCGGCAGGAATATCGAGGTCTATGATGTTATAGACTCCACCAACAATGCTGCTAAGGAGAGAGCTGCTGCCGGTGCTCCCCACGGTACTGTGATAGCTGCGGACCGTCAGACTATGGGAAGGGGAAGGCTTGGCAGGACCTTCGTTTCTCCCTCCGGGACAGGCATCTATATGAGCGTACTGGTACGGCCGGACCTCAGTCTGGAGGATTCCGGGCTGATAACCTCAACTGCCGCCGTTGCCGCTGCTGAGGCTGTTGAATCTCTCTGCGGACAGGACGTCTGCATCAAGTGGGTGAATGACCTGTATATCAACGGGAAAAAGATATGCGGTATCCTTACAGAGGCCTCCCTTGGTCTGGAGATGAAGTCCCTTGACCATGCGGTAATAGGCATCGGCATAAATGTAAGGAGCATCAGGAAGTGCTTTGACAGCGAGCTTAGTGCCATAGCCTCCTCTATAGAGGATGAGACCGGCTGTCAGCTTGACCGCAGTCAGCTCTGTGCGGCTGTCCTGGACCGCCTGGAGTACTGGCTGGGGCGCATTTCCACAAGGGAGTTCCTGCCCGAATACCGCAGGAGAGAGATACTCACCGGTAATGCTATAACTGCCAGCATCGGCGGAAAACAGGTCACCGGAAAGGCTCTTGGGATAGACGACAATGCCAATCTGATCATGGAGCTGCCCGGCGGAGAGGTCCGGCACTTAGGCTCAGGCGAGGCTAATCTTTGCAGGATAATATGACGGAAAAATAAAGGTCCGGAAACGTCAGTGTTTCCGGACCTGTTTATTTGCTATTACTTTCTCTTCTTTTTGCTCTTCTGGGGAGCGGGCTTTCCGGACTCCTCCTCGGACTTTTCGTCCTCGGTCTCGTCCTCGTCCTCGTCATCCTCGTTTTCGTCAGGGTCATCTGACTCATCATCATCGTCGCCGGCCTTTGCCTTTATGGCCTTCTTTGCATTCTCTTCCTTTATGGACTTAACGAATGCAACTGCAAAGTAGATAACGAAGAGGAGGCCTTCTGCAAGTATGAGAGGCAGTTTTGCAAAGCCTATGACTGTCTTTATTGAGTCAGTTGAGCTGTTTGCGGGAGGAACAAGGATGTTGTATGCGTGTGCGAACTCAACTGTCTCGTAGTATTCCTCTGATGTGAGCTCTGTGTCTTCGATGAGCTTGGTCAGCTTTTCCTTGAGAACTGCGAAGTCTGCCTCGACCTTTGCCTCCATTTCAGGAGTGCTTGTGGTTGCGTTTTCAAGGCTTTCCTTACGCTGTGTATAGTACTTGATGCTCTGCTTTGTCTCAGCGAGCTCTGTAGCTACTGCGTCCTTGCGCTCTACCAGCTTGTCGTACTCGCCTGAGTTGCTGGAGAGTTCTGCATTGGAGCCGTCTGCGCCTGCCATGATGAGGATGTTATCCTTCTGGTATCCCTCAATAGTAGCTGTGAGATTGTTGAGTCTCTCGGTGAGGGCATCCTTGTCACGGTTAAGGGCATCTATCCTGTACTGGTAGTAGGCTTTGGTAGCCTCCTTGTCCTTGGTGATGTTGTTTACGCTGACGTAGGAGGATATCCTGTCAAGGTCGATATTGCTGACTGTGCTTATGGCCTGTGAGAGGTCGTTGAAGGTGAGACCTGTCTGATTTGAGCGGAACTGGTTCGTGTCTGCTGATGCAAGTCCCTTTACATATCTTGAAAGTGTGGAGAGAGTTGACCTGAAAATGTCAACAGCTTCAGAGTAGTCATAGTCCTGATAGTCGATGTTTGAAACTGCTGTTCCGAGGGTCTTGTTGTAGCCGTAGGCCTCGTAGAAGTAGTCCTTGAAGCCTTCAAGGATGTCGGTGAATACCTGTACAGCCTCTGACTTGCTGAGTCCAGCTGCGTCGTAGTTAAAGTAGACCTTGTACTGGGTGGGGTAGAAGGTAACGTCCAGCATGGCCTGAGCGGCAGCGAGATTTCCGTTTGTGGAGTTTTCATATACGCTCTTGTATACGGTTATCTTGTCGATAGCGTCAGAGGGGATGATACCTTCAAATGTGATGCTCTCCTGTATAGCGGCAGCTTTTTCAAGGTCGATGTCATGCTTGATAAGTGCATCTGCTATCACCTGGGAGTTCTTTACTATGTTGATGTCGAAATTTCTTCCGGCAGGGTCCTTGCCCTTTTCGATACCGCTGTAGTTGAAGCTGATGAGCGCATTGAGCGCAGGCTTGTTTCTAATTGTCTTGAATACGGCCAGTCCACTCACGAGAACTGCCAGCATTGCAGCGATTATCAGCCAGGGGAGGAAATACTTCTTTAAGTTTCTGAATATTCCTCCGATGGAAACGACAACTTCATCCTTGTCGTCCGAATCATTTTTTATCGTAACGTTAAGGTTACGTTCTTCCTTTTTAGCCATTTTACCCTCCGTTTATTGTTCTTATGTTTTTGTTGTACCTGTAAAGACATATAGTCCCACAAATAAAGATTATACCATAAAAAAGCCCGGACGTCAACAGGTCCGGGCAGATTCTGGATTTTTCCAGTTGTAGTGCTACAATAGATATTGGACAAAAATGAAAAAAAGAATAGAGAGATAGACGAAAATCTGTTAGAATAAAGTTACCACACCAAATTCAAGTCAG
>CACWPR010000125.1 GCA_902762855.1 Ruminococcus flavefaciens | reverse complement strand
GTATATAAAATAACTATAAACAGGTTGTATAATCGTAAAATTATATTCACTTTAGAGGAATTAAACATAATCTAACGTTGAATATTAGATAACTTTACCAAAGGTTTTGAGCTTTTTTTGTGGTGATAATCAACAAGCGGAGAGAAAAAATCTCCCGTCGATTTAATCTAAATGTAGAATTTAATGAAATCTTGGGAAATATAAAAAAAAATCCGTTGACTATGTGAATTTTTGAATGTATAATTAATACAGCAAATAAATAATTGCACCAGTCATCAGCTTGGTTTTAATGAGAGGGCTGAGACTACAGAGAATAGGAGAGTTGTATATGTTTGTTAGAGAAGTAATGGTAAAGAATCAGGTTGGACTTCACGCAAGACCTGCAACCTTCTTTATTCAGAAGGCTAATGAATTCAAGTCATCCATCTGGATCGAAAAAGAAGAGCGCAGAGTTAACGCAAAGAGCCTCCTCGGCATCCTTTCACTCGGTATCGTTGGCGGTACTAACGTAAAGGTAATTGCTGACGGCGCTGATGAGAAGGCTGCTGTTGATGCACTCATCGAGCTCGTAGACAGCGGATTCAGCGAGGAAAACAGATAATCTATCCAAAAAGCAATTGGGGCGTTACTGCTGTAACGCCCATTTTGTTTACCCTTCAAGATATTCGGCCATGGTCTCTGCAAATACTGCGTAGCCTCTGGTGGGGTCCGCAACGAACACATGAGTAACCGCTCCTATGAGCCGCCCGTTCTGTATCACCGGGCTCCCGCTCATGCCCTGGACTATCCCGCCCGCCTTTTCAAGGAGCCGCTCGTCTGTTATCCTTATGACCATGTCCTTCCCGGAGTTTTTTCCGCTAAGGTCCACAGACTCTATCTCCGCTGAGTACTTTTCCGGCGAAGTTCCGCCAAGCGTGGAATATATCTCCGCAGGTCCGGCAGCAACGTCCTGCCTGTAGCCCATAATGAATTCCTCACAGCCTTCACAGAGTTCCTTGACTGCGTCATCGTTGAGCCTGCCGAAAACTCCGCAGTTGCTGTTGCGGTAGAGCCGGCCGTAGGTCTTTCCCTTCATAAATACTCCCCTCAGCTCGCCGGGTATGCCCTTTTCGCCCTTTTGTGCGTCGGTTATGCTGACAGGCACTGCCTCGCCGCTGTAGAGAGGGACCAGTCCGCCTGTGTCGGAATCACAGATGGGATGTCCGAGTCCTGCGAATTCTCCGGTGGCCTTGTTGATGAATGTCATTGTACCTATACCGGCCACGCTGTCACGGACCCACATCCCCCCTCGCCATGTGCCGGAATTTCCGGAAAATACAGGCCTTAGGAACACTGTGGACTCTTCGCCGTCCCGGACGACTGTTATGCTCACATCTTTGCCGCCGCTTTCGGAGATGACCTCCTGCAGGGCGCTGTTGGATAGTATAGGCCGCCCTCCGGCAGTTTTTATGACGTCCCCCACCTCTATGCCTGCGTCAGCCGCAGGACAGGCTGTACCCCCTGAAATATCAGTTACATCCCCAAGCTCAGTGACCATAACTCCGTCCATAAGCAGCTTTATGCCAAAGGGAGCTCCGCCTACTGTAAGCACCGGAGGTTCAGCCTCACGGACTGTCACTGTCTTTACAGGCACTGCCCCGAACAGTGAAAAGGTCACCTGACGGGTGCCTGGAAAGGCTCCTGCCGGAAGTACACCGTCCTCAACGCCGGGAGAGCAGCTAAGCTCCGGATACTGGGCTATCCTTATCTCAGAGGAGGTCTCCGCTGTCATGGATGCCGGCAGCTTTGAAGAGTAATAGCCGGCAACTGCGAATATCCCCGCCATTCCGGCAGATAATACTGCCGCAGCGGTCTTTATCAATTTTCTTCTGATATGCATTTTAAGTCCTTTCAGGAGCATAACGCTCCATATTAATTATCTGTCCGCAGGGCTGTATCATAAGTGAAAATTAATGCCTTGCAAATGTGAAATGATTGCCATAGGAGTTTTCCACATGAAAAATAAACGTCCCCTTCGTTCAAAACAAAAGCCATACATGACCGTCCTCAAGGTCATTCTGGTGGTCCTGACGCTGATATACCCTGTTTTCATGACAATGATGACCGGCGCCGGTATCATCCACAACAAGTCCAGCTACGGCGAGGAGATAACAGGTCTTGGAGTACAGCTCATCATTTCGGGAGCTGTCATCACCGCTGGCGCTGTGCTCTGCCTTTTCCGGAAGAGCCTGCCTAACCTTATAGCTGCGGTGCTTTCTGCGGCAGGCTGCGGAGTATGCATGAGAGCCCTCGTCAAGCTGGTAAAACACGCAAAGGATGCCGGCTGGACCGGTTTTTCCAGATATGAGGGAGTCCCCGTCAGCGATATGTACAAGACCCGTGTAGGCCCGGTCATTGCTCCCGTTCTGCTGACTATACTCATCGCTGCCATACAGTACTTCTCCTACGACGCATACGAGGAGAGAAGGCTCCGTAAAAAGCGCCGGCAGGACAAGGAAAATGCCCCTGCTCCGTCTATCCTGGACGATTGAGCCTCTGTACGCCGGTCTGCCGTTAAAGCCGGTCCTCTCAGGCCTATTATGCCCGGAAATCCAAAAAAATTTCAAAAAAGCCCTTGACAAATCAAAAAACTGGTTATATAATAAACTTACATTGAAAATGCTATGAAGGGAAACAAAGCTGACGCAACGTTTCACAGAGAGCTGCCGGACGGTGAAAGGCAGTATGCGTGTGTAAGCCATAACTCCTCCCTGAGCAGTCGGCTCAAAGGTGCGCCGGGAAGTCCCCATGCGCTCTGAGTAGGCTTGAACGGGCTCTCCCGTTACAGAGATATGCGTTGATCCGACGCAGATGAGTGGGCGTATGATGTACGCCAAGAAGAGTGGTACCACGGAGTATATACGTAACTTCGTCTCTTCCATGCCATGCATGGAGGAGACTTTTTTATTGCCCTCCGGCA
The DNA here is from genome assembly GCA_902762855.1 of Ruminococcus flavefaciens. GTDB lineage: Bacteria > Bacillota > Clostridia > Oscillospirales > Ruminococcaceae > Ruminococcus > Ruminococcus flavefaciens_V. The sequence goes on along the minus strand of CACWPR010000125.1, from coordinate 1,711 downwards.
CCCGGCAATACGGATCAGAATGGAGGTATTTTTATGAAAAACGTCAGCAAGTACACACGGCAGTTCTTCACACCGCCTGCCACTGAAATGAAGTGGACACAGAAGTCCTATATCGACAAAGCCCCTCAGTGGTGCAGCGTTGACCTGAGAGACGGAAATCAGGCCCTCATCGTTCCCATGTCACTGGATGAAAAGCTGGAATTCTTCAAAAAGCTGGTGGAAATAGGCTTCAAGGAGATAGAGATAGGATTCCCCGCAGCATCCGAAACTGAATACGAGTTCTGCCGTGCCCTCATTGAACAGGGACTCATCCCCGATGACGTGACTATCCAGGTACTCACACAGTCAAGAGAGCACATAATCGAAAAGACCTTCGACGCTCTGAAAGGCTGTAAAAACGCTATCGTCCACCTCTACAACTCCACCTCACTGGCTCAGCGTGAACAGGTATTCCGCAAGGACAAGCAGGAGATAATCGGGATAGCCGTGACAGGTGCAAAGCTCTGCAAGGAGTACCGGGAAAAGTACGAGGGGAATTTCAGGTTCGAGTACTCCCCTGAGAGCTTTACCGGCACAGAGCCGGAATTTGCTCTGGAGATATGCAATGCCGTTCTGGATGTATGGCAGCCGTCCCCCGATGACAAGGTCATCATCAACCTGCCTGTCACTGTTCAGCTCTCCATGCCCCACATCTACGCAAACCAGGTGGAGTATATGTGCGAGAATATGAAATACCGTGAGAACGTCATTGTCTCCCTCCACCCCCACAACGACCGTGGATGCGCTGTTGCAGACACTGAAATGGGACTCCTTGCCGGCGCTGACCGTGTTGAGGGTACTCTCTTCGGCAACGGCGAGCGTACAGGAAACGTGGACATCATCACCCTCGCTATGAATATGTACTCCCAGGGCGTTGACCCTGAGCTGGACTTCAGCGATATACCGTCAATAACTGAGCTCTACACACGCATCACAGGAATGACTGTCAACGAGCGTCAGCCCTACTCCGGAAAGCTGGTATTCGCAGCCTTCAGCGGCTCTCACCAGGACGCTATCGCAAAGGGCATGAAGTGGCGTGAGGAAGGCCGCAGCCAGTACTGGACCGTGCCCTATCTCCCCATTGACCCGGAGGACATTGGCAGAGAGTACTCCGCAGATGTTATCCGCATCAACAGTCAGTCCGGCAAGGGCGGCATAGGCTACATCCTTGAGACCAACTTTGGCTACAACCTGCCTAAGAAAATGCGTGAGGTCCTGGGGTATCAGGTCAAGAGCATTTCCGACCACAAGCACAAGGAGCTCCGGCCGGAAGAGGTATTCAGCATTTTCAAAGAAAAATATGTTGACATCACCGCTCCTCTGGATGTCACAGAGGTACACTATGTGCAGCGCAGCGGCATTGAGGCAACAGTTGCCCTCACCTACAACGGCAGGAATGCCTCCGCAACCGATACCGGAAACGGACGTCTTGACGCTGTCAGCAACGCTATCCGCTCCTACACAGGCCTTGGATTCAGCATAAACACCTACACCGAGCACGCTCTCGAAGAGGGCTCCGCATCCAAAGCGGTGTCCTACGTTGAGATAATCAGCGGACAGGGCAGGAGCTTCTGGGGTACCGGCATAGACAACGATATCATCACCTCATCTATCAAAGCTCTGGTCAGTGCAGTCAATAATATGCTCACCGCCTGAAAAAGTGCACAAACAG
>CACWPR010000124.1 GCA_902762855.1 Ruminococcus flavefaciens | reverse complement strand
AGTATGCTCCCGTCAAGAGATGACGTTGTAAGGATATACAAGGCTATCCCGGACTCAGGCATCAAGTCTGACACCATCTACCTGAGACTTTCGGACCAGAGACTCAACTACTGCCGTTTCTCCGTTTCACTTGAGGCTCTGCGGCAGCTCGGACTTATAAATATCACTTCCGCTGACTCCCTGGTGACAAGGGTCAGAGTCAATAAAAAGTCAGACCTTGACTCTGCTCCCATACTTGCGGAGCTCAGAAGGAAAATAGGCATTCTGCGGAATGCAAAAGGCACATCCACGGTCCCTGCCGGACCCTCTGCACGGTGAATGCCGGTATTGTAAAGGAGGATAACTATGAATGACGATATGAATGTTTCCAATATCATACATCCGGAGCTGGAGGTGCCTATCCCGGAGACTGCCGTCCCTCAGGACCCTCAGGAGGTACTGAAGGAGATACCGGACTATGATGATAATTTCACCATTGAAATGATAATCCAGAAGATACTCACCGACGACAAGCAGTACGACCTCAGCAAGATAATCTCAGCTTATGAGTTTGCAGCAAAGGCTCACGAGGGTCAGAAGAGGTCCTCAGGTCAGGCATATATAATCCACCCCCTCGCAGTTGCCTACATACTCCTTGAACTCGGAATGGACACAGACACTATCTGCGCTGCCCTTCTCCACGACGTTGTGGAGGACACTCCGGCTACTCTTGACGACCTGAAAAAGCGCTTCGGTCAGGATGTTGCCATGCTGGTGGACGGTGTTACTAAGCTGGGTAAAATGCCAGTATTCACCAAGGAGGAGCAGCAGGCCGAGAATATCCGCAAGATACTCCTTGCCATGTCCCAGGACATCAGAGTAATGATAATCAAGCTGGCAGACCGCCTGCACAATATGCGTACCCTGAAATACAGACCTATCGACAAACAGCGGAATACCGCCCTTGAGACCATGAACATCTACGCTCCTATCGCCCACCGTCTCGGTATAAGAGCCATCAAGGAAGAGCTGGAGGACCTTTCATTCCACTACCTTGACCCCTATGCCTACTCCGAGATAGAGAGCATCCTCGAAAACAAGAAGGAAGAGCGTGAGGAGTTCATCGAGACTATCAAGGCACGTATCAACCAGAGATTCAAGTCAGAGGAATTCACCGAACCTCCTCAGGTGGACGGCCGTGTAAAGAGCATCTACAGCATCTACAAGAAGATATTCGTCAAACACAAGAACATCGAGGAGATATACGACAAGTACGCTGTAAGGATAATCGTCACTACTATCGCTGAATGCTACAACGTTCTCGGACTGATCCACGATATGTTCCGCCCCCTGCCCAACAGGTTCAAGGACTACATCTCCACCCCTAAGGCCAATATGTACCAGTCACTGCACACCACAGTACTCGGCAAGGAGGGTATCCCCTTCGAGGTACAGATACGTACATGGGATATGCACGAGACCGCTGAATACGGTATCGCTGCCCACTGGAAGTACAAGGAGGGCATACAGGGCAAGGACAAAATGGAACAGCGCCTTGCCTGGGTACGTCAGGTCATCGAGGCACAGCAGACCTCAGATGACGTGGAGGAGATAGTCCGCATCATCAAGACTGACCTTGCCCCGGAGGACATCGTTGTTATGACTCCCAAGGGAATGTCTATCTCCCTCCCTATCAACTCCACTGTCATAGACTTCGCATACCGGATACACACTCAGATAGGTCACAAGACTGTCGGTGCCAAGGTGGACGGAAGGATAGTCCCCCTGGACTACAAGCTCCAGACCGGTCAGATATGTGAGATAATCACCAGCAAGGACCCCGACAAGGGACCCAACCGTGCATGGCTCAACATCGTCCAGACCAATGAGGCACGTTCAAAGATACGTTCATGGTTCAAGAAGGAGCGCCGTGACGAGAACATCATCGAGGGCAAGGCCGCTCTCGAAAAGGAATTCAAGCGCCACAGGATAAACCTCCCTGCGTCTGAATATGAGGAATTCCTCAGCGACGACTTCAAGAGGCATAACTGTGAGACTCTCGACGACTTCTACGCATCTATAGGCTACGGCGGTATACTCCTTTCAAAGATAATCCCAAGGCTGAAGGACAAGTACGAAAAGCTCCATGCCTCTGAGCCTGAGCCTGCTGTAGTTCCTCTTATCAAGCCAAAGGCCACCGGACGGAGCTGTATCGTCCTCGACGAGATAGACGATATGCTGGTGAAGTTCGCACAGTGCTGCAACCCCCTCCCCGGCGACGACATAATCGGCTTTATCACCCGTGGACACGGCATCTCCGTCCACACCACTGACTGTACCAACTACAAGGCTGTAGTCCAGCGCAATGACCCTGAGGAGCTCAGCCGCTGGGTGGAGATACAGTGGACTGAAAACGGCAACACTCAGCTCCAGACCAGCTTTGAAGTCACCGCTACTGACCGTGTGGGCCTGGTATATGACATATCCGCTGTTCTCCTTGAAGCAAGAGTACCTATCGTCCACTCAGCTTCAAGAGTCCTCAAAAACGGCAACGCTCTCTTTGAGGGCACCGTTATCATCACAAGCACTGAGCAGCTCAACAGCCTGTTTGAAAAGCTCCGCCGCATAAAAGGCGTCATCTCTGTTGACAGAGCCAACATATAGGAGGTCCTTATGAAGATACACAAGCTCAATCTCGGTGAACTCAGAGCAAACTGCTACATAGTGGAGACTGCTCCCGGAAAATGCGTTACTATAGACCTTGGAGGCGATGCTGACTACTTTATGCGCTTCCTCACCGAGCACCGTCTGAAGCTATCCAAGATACTCCTCACTCACGGCCATTTTGACCACATCGGCGGAGTTGAGGAGGTCCGGGCGAAAACAGGTGCGGAGGTCTACATCCACGCTGACGACGCCAAGATGCTCACAAGTGCGGAGTACTCCCTTGCAAGGGGGATGTCACTGCACAGCTTTACTCCTGTTACAGACTGGACTGCCGTCTGGGGCGACTGCTTTATCAACGACGGCAACTGCTCGTTCAAGGTGATACATACCCCCGGTCACTCCCAGGGAAGCGTGTGCTATGTCTGCGAGAAGGTCATTTTCTCCGGAGACACTCTTTTCAGATGCTCTGTCGGAAGGACCGACTTCCCCGGCAGCAACCCTATAGATATGCAGAACTCCGTCCGTAAATTGTATCTCCTGGAGGGCAACTACGACGTCCTCCCAGGACATAACGAACAGACTACACTTGATTTTGAAAGAAAGATGAATCCCTTTATGAAGGGACTCTGAGATAAATATGTTTGATAATGATATTAAAATGCCGGTCGTTCTGAGCGGCAATTCTTTTAAATACGAGACTGAGGCTATCCTGAAGCTCTTTTTCAATACCGCAAGGTTCTCTTTTTCCGATGATAAGGCCAATGCCTCCGGTGATTCATACGTTCTCTCTGAACAGACACCGGATGTGCTGAGGATAACTGTAAAGCTGCCCGGAAAAGAAGCTGTAAGCAGTGAAGTGCCTGCCGTGAACGCTCAGGACCCGGAGTTCGAGCTCTGCCGGATGCTCTTCCATATCCTCCGGGACCAGACAGGCATCCGTCCTCCGTGGGGCATGATGACAGGCATCCGCCCGGTAAAAAAAGTCATAGAGCTCATGCGTCAGGGACTCTCACGGGATGAGATATTCTCTGCCCTTTCCGGGAAATATGAGATAACTCCCTCAAAGCTGGATATTGCCTACGAGACCGCTGTTAACCAGATGCCTATACTTGACAGGATTAACACTAAGGCAGTCAGCCTCTATGTGTCTATCCCATTCTGCCCTACAAGGTGCAGCTACTGCTCCTTTGTGTCACATTCCATGGACTCCGCTGTCAAGCTGATGCCGGAGTATATCGACGCTCTCTGCCGGGAGCTCGCCCTCATAGGTGACATCGTCCGTGACACTGAAACTGAGATAGATACTATCTACTTCGGAGGAGGTACACCTACCTCTATCTCCGCTGAGGACCTCAGAAGGATAATGGAAACAGTCGAGAGCTGCTTCGACCTTTCAAAAGTCCGTGAATACAGCGTCGAGGCCGGCAGACCCGATACCATAACTGAGGAAAAGCTCAGGGTCATAAAGGGACTCGGAGCTCAGCGTATCTCTGTAAACCCTCAGACACTCAACGACGATGTGCTGAAGGTCATCGGAAGAGCTCACACGGGCGCTGACGCTCTCCGTGCCTTTGAGCTCGTAAAAAAGATAGGCTTTGAAAATATCAACACCGACCTTATCGCAGGACTCCCTACTGAGTCTGCTGAGAGCTTCCGCAATACCCTCGATACTGTTATCGGTCTTGACCCCCAGAGCATCACTGTCCACACTCTCACTCTGAAAAGAGCCGCAAACCTCTTTGAGCATACCGAGAATATCTCAAATCCTGCTGCGGAAATGGTGGACTACAGCATAGAAAAGCTCATGGCTAACAGCTATCTGCCATATTATATGTACCGGCAGAAGAACACTGTGGACAACCTCGAAAATATCGGCTACGCAAAGAAGGGCTTTGAGAGCTACTACAATATTTTCATAATGGATGAGACTCAGACTATCCTCGGTGCAGGATGTGCTGCGTCTACAAAACTGGTCTACCCTGACGGCCGGCTCAGCCGCATCCATAACTACAAATTCCCGTATGAGTATATAAGACGTTTCGACCAGCTTATGACAAAGAAGGAGGAGGTCATCGAATGCCTG
>CACWPR010000123.1 GCA_902762855.1 Ruminococcus flavefaciens | reverse complement strand
CAACCCTTTGGCAGGTAGGTGTGCGAGGGAGGGCAGCGCCCTCCCTAAGAAGGAGTAAAACGAGCAAAGCAACGTTTTACGGACCATTTGCATTGCTTCCCTCGGCTTGACCGACGAAACAATAATTCCGGTCTCCGCCGGGGCTTACTCCTGCGGATGGCCCGGCAGTGCATTGCTGTTCGCTCGCCTGCCTGCTTTCAAGGGGGACGCCGTCCCCCTCGTTCACCCTCTGCCAAAGGGTTGAAAACCCTCTGGACTCCCATTATTTTGCTTATCTTTATGACATTATATATGAAAGGAAAAGAAAAGAATGAACAAGCTGATGTTAGGAAATGAAGCCTTCGCAAGAGGTCTGTATGAAGCCGGATGCCGTATCGTGTCCAGCTACCCCGGTACCCCTTCTACCGAAATTACCGAGGAAGTCGCTAAGTACGATGAGGTCTATGCTGAATGGGCCCCTAATGAAAAAGTCGCTATGGAGACCGCTCTCGGCGCTTCTATCGCCGGTGCAAGGAGCTTTTGCGGTATGAAGCACGTCGGTCTCAACGTCGCCGCTGACCCACTCTATACCGCCTCTTATACAGGCGTAAATGCAGGTATGGTCATCGCTGTCGCTGACGACCAGGGTATGCACTCCTCCCAGAATGAGCAGGACAGCCGTCACCATGCTATCGCCTCTAAAGTGCCTATGCTCGAACCCTCCGACTCCGGCGAGGCTAAGGAGTTCGTCAAGCTCGCCTTCGACCTCTCTGAACAGTTCGACGCTCCCTTTATCGTGAGAATGTCCACCAGAGTCGCTCACTCCCAGAGCAAAGTCGAGCTGGAGGACAGAAAGGAACTGGAGCTCAGACCCTATGAGAAGAACCCCCAGAAGTTCGTTATGATGCCTGCCTACGCAAAGGGCCGCCACGTTTTCGTCGAGGAGCGCACCAGAAAGCTCATCGAGTACGCTGAGACTTCCCCCCTCAACAGAGTGGAGATCTCCGACAAGGCTGAGTTCGCTGTCATCACCAACGGCGCCGCCTACCAGTACGTCAAGGAGGCTCTCGGTGACAAGGCTTCTGTCCTCAAACTCGGTATGGTCAACCCTCTCCCCGTTAAGCTCATCCGGGACTTCGCCGCTAAGTACGAGAAGGTCTACGTAATCGAGGAGCTCGACGGCATCATCGAGGAGCACTGCCGCAATATCGGCGTTAACAACGTTCAGGGCAAGGAGATTTTCGGCTGCATAGGCGAGATTCACCAGTCCGTTATCGCTGAAAAGCTCCTGGGCGAGAAGAAGGAGTTCGTGGAGCTGGAGGAGAATATCCCCATGAGACCTCCCGTTATGTGCGCCGGATGTCCCCACAGAGGTATGTTCTATACCCTCAAAAAGCTGGGCGTTACCGTTTCCGGTGACATCGGCTGCTATACCCTCGGCGCTGTTGCTCCGCTCTTCGCTGTTGATACCACTATCTGCATGGGTGCCTCCATTTCAGGCCTCCACGGCTTCAACAAGGCAAGAGGTGCTGAGACTGAGCACAAGACCGTGGCTGTTATCGGTGACTCCACCTTCATGCACAGCGGTATGACAGGCCTTGTGAACATCGCTTACAACAACTCCAACTCCACTGTTATCATCCTGGACAACTCCATTACAGGTATGACCGGCCACCAGCAGAACCCTACCACAGGCAAGAACCTGAAGGGCGACCCGGCTGCCGCTGTCAACCTCGAAGAGCTCTGCAAGGCTATCGGCATCAAGCGTGTGAGAGTCGTTGACCCCTACCACCTGGCTGAGTGCGAGCAGGCTGTCAAGGAGGAGCTTGCCGCTGATGAGGCTTCTGTCATTATTTCCAGACGTCCCTGCGCCCTCCTCAAATACGTAAAGCACAACCCGCCACTTAAAGTTGACCACGACAAGTGCGTCGGATGTAAGATGTGCATGAAGCTGGGATGTCCTGCTATCTCCATGAGGGACGGCAAGGCCGTTATCGACCACACCCAGTGCGTTGGCTGCGGAATCTGTCAGGAGCAGTGCAAGTTAGGCGCTATCGGCTGAGTAAATAACTAAAAGGATGGCATAAAATGGTACAGATAGAGATTTACGAAGAATTTGAAAAATGGCTCAATGACCTGCTGGAAAACAATACTATCCCCGACGATGCTAAGGCCTTCAACTTCAACCTCTATGAGGAGTTCGAGGAGGACAGCATCTACGGTGTACAGCTCATCGCCGCCGACAGGTTCGACGAAAATGACCCCGACTGGGCCTGCGATGAGGTGTGGTCCTCAGAGGAGGACATCTTCTGCGTGGACACCTCCGACGAGGAGGACTCCGGCTGGAAAAACGCTATGGACCTCATCGGCGGACTGGTCAGCGAGTACCTCGAAAACGGCCTCCACAGAAATCTGCTCCGCAGCACCGACGCCGTGGGCATAGGCTTCGTGGACGGTGAAATCGAGCTGCTCTACAAAGCAGAGAAATGAAAGTGGGAGGCGCTAAAGCCGGAGCTCCGGCGGAAAAACGCCTGGTCACCTTCTTCAAGGGCATCCTCGGCGCCCTCATAGGCGCCCTGCCCGGTATGATAGTCTGGGTGGTGCTGGGCAAATTCCGCATCAGAGCCGCTATCGTCGGCTTCTTCCTCGCCGCCGGCTCTGTCAAGAGCTACGGCCTGTTCACCCGGAAAAACAGGCTCCATGTGGTCACGGGAGTTTTCATCTGCACCGCTATCATCGCAGGGGCAGTGTACCTCGCTCAGAGACTTACCCTCTCCTGGCTCATGACCGACTCCTTCGAGGAGACTATCCGGGTCATGAGAATGGATGTGACTCAGCAGATAAAAGCCGAAAACCCCGACGTCCCGGACAATATCATCCAGAATTACATAGACTTCCGGCTGAATCAGACCTACGGCTTCACCAAGGGAGATTTCAGGGACTGCTTCCTCCACTTCCATCGCATTCTGGGAAAGCTCCACATGACCAAGGCCTACTACGGTGACCTCATTCAGAGCTATATCTCGGCGGCTATGGGGGCGGTGTCCCTGCTGAAAAGCGCAGTCCAGAAGAGAGTGAGGTTCTGATATGGACGAAATGAAGGAAAAAAATGACCACATCCTCACGGACCGTGAGATAGAAAAGAAGTACGGCAGAAAGTATGCCGGACTGGACCTCTTCCCGGAGGACAGGAAGTCCCAGGTCATCCCTGCTCTGTTCTCCGCTCTGGGAGCCTGCATCGGTATCCTGCCCGGATGCATGATATGGGTGTTCCTGGGGAGAAGGGGAGTCATGGCAGCCTACGTGGGCATAATCATGGCCGGAGGCGCCTTCTGGTGCGGAAAACGTGCCGCCTGGGCTGCCGGCTACAAGGGCTTCAACATCATCCAGAAGGCCGCCTGCGCTCTGGTAATTGCCGTGGCTGCCTACATCACCGCAAGGTACGTGGTAGTCGTCAGGATGACCGACATCATCAGGGACTACGTGCCGGAATTCCGGCAGGACTGGGCTGACCAGCTAAAGGAGAGAGGCTTCACTCCCGGACAGATAAACGACATCTGCACTATGGAGGAGTCAAAGAGGTACGTCTGCGAATCATACGGCATAAAGGAGATAAGCCGTCATGAGTGCAGCGAGAGGTTCTCTCAGCTCATTGAGACCTGCCATATGAAAAAAGAATATATCAAATACATACTCGTAAGCTATGTGACCGCTTTCGGAGGCATCATCCTCCCTGAGGAGAAAAAATCAGATAAGGAGAAACTGTTGTGAAATGTGAAGTTTGCGGGAGCAGTGACCTCATAAAGGAGAACGGAGCCTTTGTCTGCAAGGGCTGCGGAATGAAGTACACCCTCGATGAGGTGAAAAAGTTAAATGAAAATCCCCCCCTGTAAAATCAACTGGCAAGTCCGGGGAGGAGCCTGCTGAAAAGCAGGAGGAAAAAGCCGGAAATACCGTGAAAATCAACGGCCGGACCTATTCAAAGCCTGCCGGTGACGGAAATTACAGCAAAAAGTCCGCTGCCGTCAGCTCTGGCGCTCCAAAGCAGGAGCCTGCAAAGCCCGTGGACGCAAAGCTCGTAAAATGGGCAAATACCCTTGCGGTCATCGCCGTTATACTGGGCACTGTGAGATTCGCTGTAAGATGCATCGACCTGTCCATTGTGAATGGTGTCTATGAGTTCGCTATGCTCCTCGTGGCCGCCGGTGCCGTAAAAGGCATCAGAAAGGGAAAATACAGAGCCGGTGCTCTTATGCGTGTGCCGGCAGCTATGCTCGGATATGACGCTTTCGCTGTCATCATCCCCTTCTTCTTCGGACTGGGCAGATTCAGCGTCCCGGACCTTGTGCCCCTTCTGAGGGACGTCCTGCTCATACTCATGCTGGTGTTCATGAAAAAGGAGCTCCAGGGCGGCAAAACCATAAAGACCAAGATCGTCACTGGTTTACTGATGCTGTATCACTTCGGTCTGGGAAATATGCTCTGCTATCTGGCAGACAAGGCAGACACTCCCGAGATCGACAGAGCATTTTCGGCAGCAAGGTACGGCACAAGTCCTGTGAATGCGTTTTTCGGGAATATCCGGGGCCTTTTCGGTGATCCCACAGCGCCCTTTAAAAATAATCCAGGTGACGGTATAGCTGATGCCTTTAAATATTCCTTGTCACGGTACTTTTTCCTTATCACACTGCTCATCCTGACAGCTCTCATGCTCATGCTCATAGCAGTGGGCAGGGGCGAGGTGGAGAAGTCCGCTGATATGGAAAAGACCGGCAACAAGGGTGTTATAATAATATGTTTAGCAGCGAGCATCGGAGTACTGCTGGGCTCCTACGCTATTGGCTGGCTTGCGCCAAGCACCGGCGGAGGCGGCAGCGGAAGAGGTCCCGGCTCGACCTGCCAGTTTGAGGGCTGCGACAGACCGGCAGTAGGCCCCACATACGAGTTCTGCTCAAAGCATAAAAAATCAATTGATACTTACTGGTATTATGAAAACAGAAACTGACATTAGGAGGAAAATATAATGGAAACTAAAGCAATAATGATAGTCGGTGTAGGCGGACAGGGTTCCCTGCTGGCATCAAGAC
>CACWPR010000122.1 GCA_902762855.1 Ruminococcus flavefaciens | reverse complement strand
TCAGCGTGCATCTGATTCACTTTCTTCTGACACTCTGCTGTAGGCTTTGCCTTCCTCCTACGTTGACGTGCTGTCTTATACACCGGATACAAGCTCAGCTCCATGTAGTCTCCGCAAACGTAATACTTCTCTCTGTACCTGCTCCTCATTTCTACATCCTCCCACTCGTCCTCATGGTCAATAAGATAATACCCATTACAAGTATTCAATGCGCCGGCCTCAGGTGCTTGCCTTATATATATTATAATAGTATAAGGGCGAGGCTGCTTATCCGGCAGCCTCTGCTCTCTTCCTCTGTACTTCTATGTCATGCTGTTTCATATTCCAGAAGCCTCTTGCAGAATCCTCTGTGAAGTACGGTGTACGGACTTCAGCTCCGCACTTCTCACACCGGACTGTTATCCTCAGCTCCGTATCACGCTTATACTTCACCTTTCGGCCTCCGCAGCTTGCACATGGTTTCATAGCTTTCCTCCTTTCCTGATGATTTCATACCCATATACTTTCCATAGCTTATTCCCTTTTCTATGGCTCTGTGGACATCCGTTGAAAGCTGGTCTGTCTGGCCTTTGATATGATAGTAAGGTTTCTTCCGGGACATTCTATTCACCTTCTTTCCACTCCGGCAGATCTGAGACTTTTCCCTGCTCCTTAAGGATAGCCTCAATGTGATCCGGCAGTTCTTTTAAGCGCTTGTAGGCAGTCATGCGGCCAGTCTTTTCTTCAATGATCTTCGTTTCAGGTTCAAGCTCCTTATCCAAGTAATAGAAAGCGATACCATTTTCCTTGGCACGTTTTCCTTTATCTTTGCGCTTATAGATTTTTCCGTTCATGGTGACTGCTCGCCAGAACTCAGTATTATACTCTTTTGTATCTGTGTAATCTACATATTCTTCGCACTGGTGGAAATCATCGCTGATACCGATATCGTCGAGTGAACAATATCCATCATGGAAATGTATGCAGTCGCTTGCACAACAGTAGATCATTAATATTCACCTCTGTAAATCATTATCAAAGCTATTCCTATCATCCTCGCAGCTGTATGGCTTACCCAGAATAAATCTTCAACTATCAACAATGCTAAATCTTGATTAGTTTTCATTGTTCTCCTCCGTCAGTAGCTCTGGCAAATAAGCAACGTTCCAGCTAAGTTTCTGCCCACAATTCCGACAATAATTGTCGTGATTATCATAGTCAACTTCATATTCCTGCCGGCAGCATGGGCAGTATGCTTTATCATATATCAGATGTCCTTCGTCATCGTAGCCGTCAGCTTCATACTCTACCGGCATCGGCGACAGCTGGATACCCATAATGCAATATCCGACCTTGCAATAATCACCACGCAAAACATAGGAAACTCCAACGCAGACTTCACGGCCTGTATAGTCATAGTTGATTTCATCTATTTCACGCAGTAGGAGTTTATCGTTCTCTTTATAGTTTCTATCATCGAATCTGACTTCAAAAGTTTTCTTCCTTGAAAGAATAGCATCGAAGTATTTTGAAAGTATTTTCAATTCATGAGTCATATCATCACTCCCTCCCTATCAGGTCATTTATCTTATCGTAAAGCACATTAGCTAATTTGGTATCATCAGGATCTGCAAAGTATGCTCTCTTCAATACTGGCCGGATCTCGCCAAGAAGCACTTTAAGCTCGATTTTCTCAGCAGTATGTTTCCAGGCTTCCGTATCGAGATCTACACACTGGGACATTGATTTGCCCAGCAGTCTATCAGATGTTTTCAGCTCATCCTCATAATGAGCAATCTGCCTGCACTCGTTCCAGTGCTTGTCCTCAAGCTCAGCTATGCGAGTTTCAAGCTCTTCACATCTCTTTTCGAGCGATGCCATATACAGCATATCTGTGTCACTCATCGTTAATCCTCCTGTCCATCAACATATCGCCATGTCTGATATAAAGCCCATGCAAGCGGTTTCTTGACATATTCCATTGTTTTTGCTTTCTCATACTGCTTGTATAGATACTTTATAGCGGTTTCGATTTTCATTCTGTATCACACTCCTTTTTTGAATTCCATTTATCTATCTTCGGACAGCCGCTCGGATAAGCGCCAACAAGAGTTGATGTGATAACAGGAGTTTTACAATCAGGATTCTTGCAGACCCATGTACTGTTATACTCACAGTTTTCACCATAGTTCTTACAGCATATCTTCCCTTCAAGCTCTTTTTTCCTTCTGCCTATATATGCAAATATCTTTTTACTTGTTTGATAATGCGGTTCACATAAATCAAAAGATTCATCATCGAACTTGATAACAAAGGAGTCTTCATCGTCTAACGGCTTTCCGCATATACAGCATTTTCTTTCGTTCACTTTGTATCACCGCCCTTTACTCTTGCCCCACACTCAGGGCAGAACTTTAAAGTGTACTCATAGCGATATTCTGTTTCATCTTCATCAAGTACAATTTTTGTCCAGTTTTCCAGGTGAATACCACAGTTTTTGCAGATAAAGCAATCACAGTGTGCTTCATCTGCCTCGTTTGTAGTCGTTTCTTTAGCGAGGCATTCCGGCACTACTCGCGCCGAGTCCGTCATATCTATTATATCAGCTGCTGCCGAATAAGCGTGCATTGCACCGCGATAGTATTCTCTTTTTGAAGGGATCAGTTGCATCTTTTCATCGTATTTATCAGAAAGGATCCTGAATTGATATGCTACCCTATCTTTTGCTATGTACTCCATATCAGCACGTCCTCTCTCCGTTGTTATACCAGGTAAGCTCAACGTCGTCGGGCACGTCTATTTCAAGCACTGTGGTATATCCCTCGAAGCTGATGCGCATATCCCAGTCAGGATAAGAGAGGTCCTCATCCTGCAAGCTGATACCGATGTCCCAGGTCCCTGTGCCGTTGCGGTCATACTGTCCAGTAACGATCAGTGCAGTGCCGTCAGCCTCGATAACGCACTGGATAGGCTCTCCGCTGCCGGCATTGTCGATGTCGTCCTTTGTTGTGCCGTACTCACCGAAAGTATCGTCACTGTATCCCATGAATTTTAGTGTTTTCATTTTTTCGTACCTCCTTCATAATTTTCCGTATCTCCTCCGGGCTCAGCTCCCGGCAGTCCTTATCCTTAACAGCCACCGACAGCGGACAGCTCAGGCAGTGCGGATACTGTGAGCATATCACTTCACGAAGGGTCAGCATTTTTAATTGCCTCCAGGACCTCATCCTCGAAAAGCTCATCCCAGCTTATTGTTGTTTTGTAGTACGCACGGATCCGGCGGAGCAGGTCCACCGGATCAGGAGCAGGCTTTCCCTGCTCCGTATTTTTCTCAAAATCCCTATCCATTTTTGACCTCCTGGAGCTTGTCAGTGAGCGTCTTTATGAGAGCCTCAGTGCGCTCGATAAATACCGGCTTTTCTTCCCCTGCGGACTTGATAAGCTCTACAAGTCCCATTATTTCTTTATATGCCGATGCATAAGCGGCCTTGAAGGAGGACTTGTCCGAGCTTTCAGCAGGCTTTTCTGCTGCCTTTTTTAGTGTCTCAATCTCTTTCCTCATACGGTCAATAGTCTGCTCATGTAAGCTCTTCTCAGCTATTGCAGCGCTGAGTTCCTTTTTCACCTGCTCCCGTTCAAGGTTCGAGCGTATCAGCTCCTGAGTTTTCTTATCGAGCTTTTCCTTTGTAGCCTTATCCGGTACTTCCTTGATAACTTCCCTTATGACTTCTTTTTCAGCTACCTGTACATCCTGAGGACGGCTTTCATAGTCATCTATAGTGCTTTCAAGGTTTGTGATTGTGGCTGCATTCTCTTTGATTTTCTGTTCAAGTACCTTCACACGGTCTTCGAGGCGCTGCTGTTCCTCAGCTCGCCTGCTGCACTCTTCTTTATACCTTTGAGCGGCAGCATTTGCGTTTTCCTGCTCCTTACGGTCAAGCTCTGACTCCTCTTTCAGTTTGGCATTCTCATCCTCAAGCATGGAGAGCTGCTCACCCTGATTCTTGTAGCTTTCAACAAGCGCTTTGAGTTCTCTTGTTGACATCTTTTCGACGTCGGTTGACTCCATTAACTCCTGACGGTCTTCCGGATTCATCTGAGACAGCTCCGCAAGTCTTGTGATTCCGAGCTGTGCATTCGCCTGCACAAAGTCCTCTCCGAGCTTTTCGTATACTGATATGTAGAGATATGCCTGTCTGCGTTCCAGGTCAAACTCTTTCCTGGCGTAATCCTCAAAGTTCTCATATCCAAGGTGAGTAAAGAGATTTTCGACCTTCATTCTGCGGAGGTCCTTTCCGATGTCGCATACTGCTGTCACGGCAAGCCTGCCATTAGCCTTGATGCGCTCCGTGAGCATTACTGCTTCCTGCTCCGGCCTTATGCTTATACCGGTTCCCTCCGGTGTCTCTGTGAGCTCTAACTGTTTATCTTCCATTATTATCCTCCTCAGGCTGTTTTCTTAGCCTTGCTTATAAATTCTTCCTTATGCTTGCTTATGACGTTTTTCTGCCAGCGCCTGACAAAGCTCTTGACCTCTTCAGGAGGCCGACAATTATGCAGTCCAAGGTTCTGAGTTACCCTTGCATTGTTATCAAGGGTCAGTGTAAAATAAGGTTCCTGCGGACTTTTTGCTTTTCTGATGCCGTAGATATTTGTCTCACCTCTTGAGCATCGGTCGATGTAGGTCTTGACGCAGTGGCCGAGCTTGGCGGACTCGTTGAGAAAATCATCCGACTTGTCGAAGGCGACTATCAGATACTTACCGTCGTTATAGTCGAGAGTGTGCAGCAGCTTTCCTCGCTTTTTCAGTTTCTTGTTCTGCTGACTGTACTCCAGATCTGTCTTGATTTTCATGAGCCTGTCATGCTCCTTCTGCAAGTCCTTTGGAAATATCACGCTCTCTGTCCTTTCCATTTTTACGGTCTCGGTAAAGCCCCAGGAGAGCTTTGCATTTTTTATGCAGGAGCTTTGACTGCTTTTCAAGGTAGTTGATGAATCTCAGCGGAGATATACTGTTACGGCTGAGCAGGTATATTATTTCTCCTCTATTCGTCTCAATGCCATTCTGAGAGTATCGCCTTATGATATCCATGTCCGCCCGGTAGCTTTTCACAAGTTCCTTGTACAGCATAAATTCATTCTCAGATATATCTCTCATAGCCTTGAAGGTTTCCTTATCAACCCGCAGGAATCTTGCAGGTGATGACTCGGTATAGCTGATGTATCGGGCAATATATGAGTTTTTGAAATCGTATAGGCCTGCTCTTATCACAGGGCCGAGCAGCTTGTACTTCCCTTGCTTTGCAAGATTTTCCAGCGCCGGGACCTGGGCGGCAGCCTTTACCAGCGCATAGAACTCAGTCCGGACATGAGGGACAACTGCCTCCAGGTCCATAGTGTCTATGCTCTTTATCTTGCTGCATATGCTGTTGAACTTATGCGGATAT
>CACWPR010000121.1 GCA_902762855.1 Ruminococcus flavefaciens | reverse complement strand
TGGTTCCTTTTCCTTTCTTTGTCTAGTGACATTAGATAAATTGATTATAGCACAATATCAAACATAAAGCCGTCCCTTGTGGGGGTATTAACAAAAATTCGATTTATGATAAAATTTTTGTAGAAACTGAATATAAGACTTTTGAGTTCGGATCGGCTTGTGTCGAAGAAAGGAGCAAAGATGAGGACACATACAACTCAAAAGTCGATTCAGGAGTACCTTGACAAATGAATATGGGCGGTAGCACTTTTTTCGGAAGCTTTGATGACAAAGTGAGCATACTGATTTCTACAGGTATGTTCAGCGAAAGTCAGGCGAAAGCTATCGTGACAGAAAAACAAAACGAAACTATATTGGAAAACCATTGCTTCAAAATCTGGGAAGCTGAAGACCGTGGGCAGACAGTATATCGTACAAAAGTCCCATTAGAAAACGGACGTCCTAAAAAGATTCAGAGCAAAACACGAGCAGCTCTTGAAGATAAAATCATTAAGCATTATGCCGAAATGGAAAAGGCTGAACAAAAGAACAAGCTGACCTTGAGAACGCTCTGGCCTGAATGGATAGTGTATAAAGCGGATAAGAAGTCAGTCGCTACAGTAAAACGCAATACCGTTGCGTGGAACAAATATTACATCAATAGCCCAGCGTCACAAAAGCTGCTTGATACACCATTGACACAGATTGACAATGTAGAACTTGACGCTTATATGTCCAGAATGGTGAAACAGTACAAAATGAATCCACATACTTGGGCAGACTTCAGCGTTATTATCCGTCAAATGCTGAGCTATGCTTATCGCAAAAGATACATAATCAGCAATCCGATGGACTTTGTCAGTATAGATGTCAAAGATGACCTGAAACACGAAAACAAAAAGACGGCAAAGGAACAGATATTTTTCGAATGTGATAAAGACAAAATCATAGAGTATGCCTGGGAACAATACAGGAATGGTCGGTCTTATGTTCAGAAGTTTGTTCCGCTTGCAATTGTCTTCTTGTTCTACACAGGTATGAGACTTGGTGAAGTAACCGCTGTCAGATTTGACGATATAGACGGCGATATTCTGTACTTACGCAACAGTTTTTCCAAGGACGCAAACGAAGTCCAAGAACGAGTTAAAAGTGGTGAATACAGAGATTTATCATTACCCGATGAAGCCGTCGAAGTGATTGAGGAAATAAGAAACAAACGCATTGAACTGGGCTTGCCTGTTGATGAATATGTATTTGCGACTAACGACAGTTTGATGTCTACTTATAAGGCAATATACAAAATGATTAGAAAGTATTGTGCCGAACTGGACATTGACATTCACTCAACTCACGATATACGCCGAACCTTTGTATCACATAACGCAAGAATCGGATGCCCTACTGCAACTATTATGGAGATGACTGGGCATACAGATATCAAAACTGTTGAGAAGTCATATCTGTTTGATACTGAAAAACATGAAACTAAAAAAGCGTATATTTCTAAAGCCATGGGCAAAAGCAAAAAGTGAACCAAGTGAACCAAAGAAAAAATCCCTCGAAGCCTTGAAACTTCGAGGGATTCCTGGTGGAGCGTACGAGGCTCGAACTCGTGACCTCCTGACTGCCAGTCAGACGCGCTCCCAGCTGCGCTAACGCCCCATTTCTGAAGGGATTATAGCATCTGCATGCATGCTTAATCAAGCTTCAGTGTGATTTCCCTTCATGTGTTTCTTGTATTCGTACATCTCTGCATCCGCACGCTTCAGCACATCGGCCGCGCAGGTGTCTGTCTGCTGATCATATACAGCGAGGCCTCTGGCAATACTTATCCTTTCCCATGGCGCTGCTCCGTCCCTGTCAGTCTCTGCTGCTCTTGCATCGAATGTCCTGCAAACCTCATCACGTGCTTCATAATCAGTATTATGCATTACAGCTACGAATTCATCACCGCCGGCTCTGAATACTGCGCTGTGTCTGAACACTTCGCATATCAGTCTGCATGAAGCCTTGAGATACAGGTCGCCCTTGTCGTGTCCATATGTATCATTAATCTCCTTGAGGTTATTGCAGTCCAGCATGCAGATGGCAAAATGCGGTCTTTCCTCATCCGTACATGATTCTATCTGCGTGTCGAGCTGTGCCATATAATCGTCCATGGCACTCTTGTTTCTGACGGAAGTCAGAGCATCCTTATATGCGATCGTGTTGAGACTTCCTATCTGTGATACGATGTGGTCTCTCATCTGCATGAAAGCATGAGTGAGTATTCCTATCTCATCATTCGTATCGTATTTGAGCTCGACATTATAGTCCCCTGCATCAAAAGCTGCAGCAGCGGCTGTCAGCTCACTGAGCGGTCTGGTTATGTGTTTTACAAGCCATGAAGTGATAAAAACAAATACAAGAACAAGGATTCCCGCTGATACGAGAACTATCGAGAGCAGTCTGTCCAGGCCTTCACTGGCTTCCGACTCATCTATAGTCACGACGAGCTTCATGTCATTGCCAAGTTCTGCAGATGCCGCCCTCTTCTCGATACCTTTGTAAGTGTACCTGATTACTGAATCGTTCCCGTCTTCGGCAGAAGCAAGAAGTTCGGCCGGTACTGAGTCACTTATCTGTGTGCCTGTTTCAAGATCTCTGTGGTAGATTATCTCTCCGTCTCTGTTCGCCAGAAAAGCATATCCTGAATCGAATTCATCGATATCCTCCATGTTGGCTACCAGACTGTCATAGCTGAAGTCTATGCCCACAACACCGAAGAATTCCCCGCCCCTGTAAACAGGGACTACATAGGATATCATTCTGACACCCATATTTTCATTGAAATACGGCTCGATCCATACAGGCTCCCCTGTCGCCTTCGGAATGTAATACCAGCCGACACGGGAAATATTATCCGGATCATACTTGCCGATTTCAGTCAGTTCACTGCTCTGAAATACCTTTCCGTCCATACCGGAGTTCTGGTACCAAAACCCCTTCTCGCCATCTGCGATCTCAGGGGCTACGCGGTAGTAGTATGTCAGAGTTCCTTTTGTGTTCGGCGCGACTGTGGAGAACAGCTTTTCTGTTTTGGATATATGCGCATCGATGTCATCCTCTTCAGTAATGTCATTCTGAGCATAGTTGGCAACCGTATCCACCGACTGTTCGATACTGCTGAAATAGTTGTCAAGGGACTCCTGTTTTTCGGAGCATACCAGTCTGAGAGTGTCATCAGTCCTCGCGCTTATATATCTGACCACAGGAAAACAGAAGATCATAATAGTTGCGAGTACGCTTATTATGACCGCGAAGGTAGTCAGATATGTAAACCGCGACCTGATAGATCTCATATGTTACTCCCCTGATATCGCCTTGCTCTCTTCCAGTCCTGCATATGCCCAGTCGATAGTAATGTTGAAAAATGACAGCGTAAGGTCGCTTACCCTCGGGTTGAGCATATAATACTTATCCTTGGCCTGAAGCGGTATAAGAGCACCTTCAGCAAGAAGATGTATCTCTGCATTGTTCAGCATATCCATCCGCGAGTCCGGGTCTGTTTCGGTGACAGATGCATCAAGCAGAGCATCAAAATCTTCATTGGAGTATTGATTGTATGATGTATTGTCACTTCTCCATAATTCAAGGTATGTATACGGATCATTGTAATCCGGTATCCACCCTCCGTATCCGATCTCATAGTCACCTGAAGGGTAAATAGTACTGTATATATCGGTATGATCTTCCGGTCTGATCTTTATATTGATCCCGAGAACAGATTCCCACTGGGACTTCAGTTCCTCAGCGATCCGGATCTCTGCATCTCTGTCAATAGTGACCAGTTCAACTGTTATATCATCAGGAGAAGCTATCTCCATCTGCTCCATAGCAAGATCAAGGCATGATCTGGCCAGATCGACATCACCCTCCATAGGGAAAGCATACATATCCACATTGTAAGCCTCGCCATATGTGACCCCTCCTTTTCCGCTGAGTCCCGGGAACACAAGTCCGTTATACGGCTTATAGGCATCATCATTGGCATTGTGGTTGTAAAGCTTTCTGTTGAGAGCGTAATTCAGAGCAAGCCTGAACTCTGTGTTGGCGAGGACTTTGTTGTCACTTTTATCATTTATGTAGCAGAAGTCCACATTTCCGTTGAGATAGTGGTTAACATTCTTTTCGTTCTTGTATTCGACTACAGCATCATTAGGAAGGTATGCAAAATCCAGCTCTCCCTTTTCGAACATCTCGATCTGGTCGTGCTCATCTTTCATATACAGCACTTTTGCTGCATCTATCCTTATATTCTCTGCATCCCAGAATTCCGGATTCTTCTCAAATGACCAGCTGTCGTCAGTAGTTTCAGAGAAAACGAAAGGTCCTGAATATACATTTGTCTCTGCCGATGTGGCAAAATCCTTGCCGTACTTCTCAACAATATCCCTGCGCAGCGGCGCGAAGCTTGGCTGGTTTCCGATGTAGCTGATGAAATAAGCTGTAGGGTTGACAAGGGTTACCTGGACTGTTTTATCGTCAAGAGCTTTTATTCCCAGAGTTTCAGGATCCGCTCCTTCAAGGTTGATCTTCTTGCCGTTCTCTACCATCCATATTGCAAAAGCATAGGCGCTCCCTGTTGCAGGGTCTGCAAGCCTTCTCCAGCTGTAAACAAAGTCATCAGCAGTTATCGGCTGCCCGTCACTCCACTTTGCATCTCTCAGATGGAATGTATATACAAGTCCGTCATCAGAAACATCCCAGCTCTCAGCTATTCCCGGAGCAACTTTTCCGCCGGTAGTTCTGGTCAGTCCTTCTGTTACAGGATGCTGAAGCTCATTGTCAGTCAGACTGTTGCACATCGTAGGATCAAGCGTCGTTGGAAGTGTAGTGACTGCATATCTGAATGTGTTCTTCGCAGACGAAGATACCGAAGATTCCGAACAGGATTCAAACGTGCATATCATCATTGCTGAAATTATTAACAATGCCAGCAGTTTCTTTCTCATTGTTTTCTCCTTGCAATAAATCGCCTTTTTTTGATTTTAGCGCCTTTTTGCCCGCATCACAATAAAGACAATAAAAAAAGCAGA
>CACWPR010000120.1 GCA_902762855.1 Ruminococcus flavefaciens | reverse complement strand
CTACCAAGTTTCTACCCAAAATCTTAAATCAGGTAGATTTTTGAGTTTGACGAAATAGCGCGATTTCCGAGGTTTCTACCTCAAATAATGACGTAAAATCGGGTTCTAAATGCCTCTTAATGACCACTAAGGGATACTAATGCCGAATAGCGTCACTTATAGCATATAAGCGAAGCGATATGCTATAATTGCCCGATATGCAGGGAGTGTCACGGAGTGACACGCATCTGCAAGGGCTTTTGGATAATTTTTAATGAATGCTTTGCATTTGTTATAGCATATAAGCGAAGCGATATGCTATAATTGCCCGATACGCAGGGAGTGTCACGGAGTGACACGCATCTGCAAGGGCTTTTGGATAATTATAATGAATGCTTTGCATTCATTATAGCATAGATCGGGAGGCCCTGCAAGACCTCCCGTTATTATTGTTCTTTTTTATTCGGCTCCCAGCTGATGAAGTCGATGAGTTCAAGTGGTTTTCCGTAGTAATATCCCTGAAAGCTCTGTATATGGTACTGCTGGAGAATATCCCTCATGCCCCTTGTCTCGATGCCCTCAACGCAGACCTTAGCGCCGAAGGTGGAGGCCATTCCGGCAAACGAGCTTATCAGAGCACGGTCCTTTTCGTCCTCTTCTATCTTCTCAACAAAGCATTTGTCTATCTTTATTGTATCGAAGGGCAGGCTTTTGATAAGGCCTACGGATGCGAATCCTGTACCGAAGTCGTCCAGTGCTATCTTGACACCTCTTCCCCGCAGGTTGATTATGATGTTTTTCAACAGGTACATATCCAGCAGCCGGCACCTTTCTGTTATCTCCAGACAGAGATGAGATGCTGGATAATCTTCTTCCTTCAATGTGTTTATTATCATGTCAACGAAGTCAGGCTTTTCGAGCTGGGTGTAGGAAATATTTACATTCATAATGAAGTCCGGCTTTTTTTTCATTATCCGTTTTGCGTCTTTAATAGCTGTCCGGAGTATCCACTGGCCGAGGTTGCAGAACATCGGGTCCTTTTCAAGGAGAGGGACAAAATGGTCCGGAGGGACCGTGCCGTACTTGTCGCTTTGCCAGCGCAGGAGTGCCTCAGCGCCTATGAGAGCTTCGGTGGAGGCGTCCACAACAGGCTGATAAAGCAGGAAGAATCCCTTGTAGTCCTGCATTACAGAGGCTCTGATGTCATATAGCTTTTCGATGCGCTGTTTGTTCTCGTCGTTCAGGTCGTTGTAAAATTCTACCATATCTCCCTGACGGCGCATTTTTGACTCGCCGTAGGAGAAGTTGAGACAGGCATACACAGTCTGGTAGTCTATATCAAAGCTGTCAACGTTCAGCAGACCGGCATTAAGGTCAAGAATTACGAACCTGCCGTCCACCATTGAGCCCCGGCGGAAATATTGGCGGAGTTCCTCGTATCGTTCACGCATTTCCTCGGATGAAGCCGTCTTGCTCATTATCGCAAATTTTGTGCTGTCAAGTCTGTATACATGGCCTGAGTTACCGATGTGCTCGAAGAGGTACCTTCCGAATGTCTGGAGGATACGGTTGCCGAATTCATATCCGTACACCTCGTTTATCTCAGAGAATCCACTTATGCCTACCATGCTCACGCACAGCTCAGACCTCTTTTTCATACTGTTGTTCAGGTCCTCAAAGAATCCGTACTGGTTCCTGAGACCGGTAAGTGTGTCGATATGTCCCTGTATACCGTGATTTCTGATGACTCCGCCGAAGTATTCCGGTTCGCCCTTTGCGTTTCTGAGCACTACTCCACGGCAGGTACAGACATCGTATTCCCCGTTTGGCTTTCGGGCACGGTACTGCATATCGTGTCCTGATGCGTTCCCTGTGAAAACGTCGCTGATGCCGGCGTGGTAAGTGTCCTGGTCATCCGGATGGATGTGCTCCTCCCATATATTGCCGGCATCGTACATATACTCAGCAGGCAGGGCAAAGGTATCTACCGCTGACCTTGACCAGCGTGAATAGTCATAAAGCATATCACAGATATACACATAGGCTCCCTCTGATACGAGGGAAAAGGCCTGGAAAAGACTGTCGAGTTTTTTGACACGGTCATCAGGGATAGGTTCATGAGCTTCATCATGGTCCATGACCAGAGCTAACTTCTCCGCATCCTTCAGCCTGGCCTTGTCCTCGTACATCAGCTTGTCAGCACGTTCAAAAACCTCCGAGACCTTCTTGTCTCTTGTGGGGTCATAGGAGGATATGCCCACTGCTATTACCGGACCGGTGCCTTTTTTCTGATTCTCCCGGACTTGTCCCTTTATCCTTTCGATGAGCTCGTCACGGTCGTAGTAGTCGTTAGTGCCGAGAAATGCCGCAAACTCATCTCCGCCTATCCTGAAAACAGGGCTGTGTGTAAAAACATTGCATATCAGGCGGCTTGCGGACTGGATATATTCATCGCCGGCCTTGTGGCCCTTTGTGTCACTGACTGCCTTCAGACCGTTTATGTCGCAAACGACGATAGCAAACGGCATATAGTCCATGCCGCTGTCGATATTCTTCTGAACTGAATTTTCCAGCTCATTATATGCTGTCATGTTCTTGGTCCCTGTTAGCTGGTCTCGTCTTGCAAGCTCGTTTGCAAGGTTCAGAGCCTGTATCTGCTCATTTTCCTTTTTGACCTCATCATCGACATTTTCAACACCGATTATAAGATGCTGTTTGTCACACGACCACATTGCCGTAAGTCTGGTATATTTCGGGATCCCGTTTACTAGTCTTCGGTAGTCAGCGGTTATCTGCCTTTTGTTTTCAAGAGCAGAGATAACACTTTCCCTGTTTATTATGCTCATCAGACGCTCCCTGTCCTTCGGGTGGATGCGAGCGGCGGAGTTCTTTTTTGCATCACTGAAAAAGTCAGTGCCTTTTTCAGGCATCTCCGAGCTGTCGTATATGTTTTGCGTCTGGAATTCTACATAATTATCCTGAGGGTCAACATAATATATAACATCGTAATGAGAGGCAAGGCTATGTGCTATCTGGCTGTATATCTCTTTTTCAGATTCTATCTGTGCCTTTTGCATCCTTTCACGGAATTCCTTGTCTGTATTTTGTACTCCGAGGATGAAGCAGCCGTCATTTTCGCTGATCCCTCTTATCAGTCTGAGTTTGTGGTATACGGGCTGACCGCCTATCATGAGCCTGTATTCGATGTCCTGCATAGTGCCTTTTTTTATCCGGTCGAGGAGGTCCTCTTTATGCATATCCTTTGTAAAGATATGCTTGTCGTCCTCATGGACTACCTTTTCAGCGTCACGTATGAGGTCCAGGAAGAAGTTCTTTCCGGAAGCGGAGATGTGAAGTGAACTGTATTCATGGTCAGTTGTGTACCACCTGTACTCATTTGTTACTGCATTTACATAGTAGACGCAGGTGTAGTCTGCCAGTAGAGCCTCTGCTATTTTATTGAAGAAAATATCGTCACTGAACATACTATCCCTCCATTCCCTTAACATAACATAAAAACGAAATATGCTATTAACTAATTATAACATTATGCACACAGCTTGTCAACTGAATTTATCAAATTTAATGAGAAATATATAAAAGCGCACCTTTGAGGTGCGCTTAATTAGTTATTCAGGGAGCCATTCTGAGGGTTCCATGCCCATGGAGCTGCCGTTTTCAGTGAGCCATGAGATAATGTCATCAGGCAGTACAGCCTCATGGCATTCACCGCCAACGTGTTTCCAGACCCATTTGCCTGAAAAATTCAGATAGTAGACTTCTCCGCTGCCGGAAACGAGAGTGTATTCGTAGAGCCCGTCGCAGTTATAGGGAAGATAGCCAAGGCTGTCGAGCCGTGAGAAGATGTCATCCTCAACAGCTTGAATAGGAGCTTTTGTCGCTGTTTCGGCAGGCGGCTGAGTATATTGCTCTGCTGCCGGCTGAGTATCAGGCAGCTGTTCCTCCCGGACCGCTGTTGTTGTTTCCTGAACTTCTTCTTCCGCCGTTTCCGCAGTTGTTACCGGAGATGTGCTTGTGGGAGCGGTCTCAGTCCGTACCTCCGGCTCTGTGGAAGGCTCGGCGGTGATCGTGCTGACTTCCTCTGTAGGCATGACCACTGCTGTGGGAGAGCTGGGGGTATCGGTCATTTGTCCGCAGCCTGAGAGAAGGAGCGCTCCCAGTGAAAGTGTGAGTGCAGCTTTTTTCATATCCATCACTCCGTTTCAATAAATACCAGGTCGTCCTTGACTATGGCCAGTTTGCCTTTTGTTCCGTAAAGTAAGAAGGAATTCGGTGGTCCGTAGCCGGTGTACATTGATGTCTCAAAGTCTAAGCGTAAGGCCATGAGTTCACCGTCAATGAAGTACAGGATGTAATCGTTTATCATCCTGTCCCACAGTCGGTATGTCTTTTGGTTGTGGTGGTCGTAAACGGTTATATGCATATCACTTATTCCACTGCCATAGGCCTCACTGAGACAAAGCTCCGGGTAGCCGTCGCCGTTTATGTCAGTGAAGTATGAATTGAATATCGTTATTGCAAAGCCGCCTTCAATGGTAGTTTCGGAGCCGTTTTCGGTGTAGTATATGCATTCATCACGCCAGGTAAAAACAGTGTTTGGAAATTCCGGAAGAGTCATGGTCATCTGGATGTCAGTGGGATAATTGCCTGATAATCGGTCAAACCACATCAGCGTTTCTTCGGTGGTAGCATCTGTTGTTTCCGGAGGAGCTGCTGTTGACGAAGTTGCTGCCTGAGCTGTAGTCACCGGAGCAGTTGTGGTATGTGTCTCATTTTTGATGCTGCTCTCCGGAGCTGAGTCCGTGTCAGGGGCAGCGGTAGTGACCGTTGTTGCGGCAGGGACGTAAACATTTGCTGCGGTAGTTACCGGAGACACAGGAGCACTGCTCCCAACAGCATTGAACGTTGTGGTCTCCTCCGGGAGCCTTGCAGTTACAGCCGCAGTTGTAGTTTTGTTTTCAGAAGGTGCTGTTCCGCTGACTGCCGCCGGAGCACTTGTTACCTTGCTCTGGACTGTAGTTGTCTCAGGCAGTGCGGTAGTGTCCGATGCTGCCGCTGTAATTGTTGTGGTTTCTTCGCTGCTGTTGTCCGGTACGTCGAAGTCCCTGCGGCTAAGCAGAAAGGTGCCGCCGGAAACTGCGCCAAAAAGCAGTACGAATGCCGCAGCCGCAGCCAGTATCTTATGCCATTTCGGACGGCGGTACGGCTCAACTCCTGAGACTGTACTGTTTATAACGTCCGCATTGTCAGCCGGACCGGAGGTCTCATTGGGCAATTCTGCCTCCCGGACCAAGTCGTCGTCTATCATGCCTATAGCCTCAAATAGTTTCATATCATTCATGGTAATACCCCTCTTTCTGTAAAAAGGTCTTCAGCTTTTTCCGGGTAC
>CACWPR010000119.1 GCA_902762855.1 Ruminococcus flavefaciens | reverse complement strand
AGCAGTCACTTTTTGTCAATATCTGTTGCACTTTCGGCAGATGCTTTCTTTCTTCTTCTCGGAGGCTTTTTCGGAGCAAATTCTTCCGGGTTTGCAGCAACATAGTCCGAAAAAAGGTCCGGACGGCGCTTCTTTGTAAGCTCCAGGCTCTGCTGATGGCGCCATTCGTTGATATTCTTGTGATGTCCCGAAAGCAGTACCTCCGGCACCGGCTCCCCTTCCCAGACCTCCGGCCTTGTGTAGTGGGGATATTCAAGGAGACCGCTGAAAATGCTCTCCTCAGTAAAGCAGACCTCGTCGGACAGGACTCCGGGGCACATACGGGCAACAGCGTCAGTGAGGACCATTGCCGGGAGCTCGCCGCCGGTCAGGACGTAGTCACCGATAGATATTTCCTCGTCAACTATTTTGTCAAGGACTCTCTGGTCTACTCCTTCGTAGTGTCCGCAGACAATGAGGATGTTCTCAAGCTGTGAGAGCTCTTCGGCTCTCTGCTGGGTGAGGATCTTTCCCTTCGGTGACATATATATAGTATGCGGAACAGCACCTAAGTCGTCACAGACAGCCTTGTAGCAGTCGTATATGGGCTGGCACTGCATCACCATGCCCATGCCGCCGCCGTAGGGGGTATCGTCTACCCGGCGGTGTTTGTCGTGGGTATATTCACGTATCTGGCGGCAGTGTACGTTTATTTTTCCGGCTTTGCGGGCACGTCCGACTATACTTTCGCTAAGTACGGCCTCGCACATTTCCGGGAAGAGGGTGGCGATCTCAATATTCATGGTTTACTCCTGATAGCTGATTAAAGTGTTGTAAAGGGACTGTTACCTGTAAATTGCGTTCTGGGTCTCGCTGTTTTCCGGGTCACTCAGATAGAAGTTTATGGAAAATATCTTGCCGGCAGCCTCCAGGACCTCCAGCCGGCCGCCGTCTGTGGTGTCGTAGACGTAAAGACCATTGGGTTTTGAGGTAGGCTCACCCAGCTTTTCCTCCAGGACATCCATTCCGTCGTTAGCTGTAAAGCCGTCTATGGAAACAGCATCTCTGTTGAAGTCGTTGGGAGTGAAGAGGATAGAGTCGATCTGACGGTTCTCGAAGTCACTGGGAGTGAACCGAACTGTTGTATCGTCAGGCTGTTCTTTGCTCATATCATCCGGAGTATAGTGGTATTCAAGAGCACAAACGATGCCGTTCTGGTCGAATATATTTATAATTGCACTTGTACTGCTCTCCTGTACATAAGAATCAAGGAAGAAGTCATCTCCGAGGTCAGCAAAGGTCATCGGGCTGTTGAGCTGATGTCCGCAGACAGTTATTTTCTCTGCCAGTTCAGCGGTGGTGTATTTTGCGGTGACTGCTTCAGAGGACTCTTCTGAGTCCTTGCTTCCGCAGCCTGTGAAAGTGAATGCAAGTCCTGCTGCGAGGACTGCGGCGGTAAGTGATAAAGCTCTCATTATTATCCTTTCTTTATTTAAGGCAGCACCGCACAAAGACCGCCTGACGTCTTTGTACTGAATCTGCTTGGATATTTTCCGTCATCTTGCACAGAAATCTGACGAGAAATCTCACGGCGCATCTTCAGCACAATCTTTGTGCGGTATTGCCTTAATCGAAAAGTCCGTCAAGGGGACGTATGGTCATAATATCGTTTTCAAGGTCGGTGGACACGATAACGTCAGCTATCGCAGGCACGAGGTACTCACGGTCATCGCCCTTTATCACGTATACATCGTTTGCACCGGTCTGCATAACGTCGTCCAGACGGCCGTAGACCTGTCCGGAGTCAGCGTCCCTTACCTCCATGCCGATGAGGTCCTGTATGAAGTAGGTATCCTCATCCAGCTCAAGGTCATCACGGTGCATATAGAGTATCTTGTTGCGGAGCTTTTCGGCCTCCTCAGGAGTGCTGATGCCCTCTATCTTTGCGATGACTGTATTCTTGAACACACGGGAGCGCTCGATGATGACCTCCCTGTGCTCCTTGCCGATAAACAGCCTGTCGAACTCACAAAGCAGCTCCGGGACGTCAGTGTAGGGCATTATCTTTACCTCTCCACGAATGCCGTGGGTTGTGACTATCTTTCCAGCTTCAAGGTATTGTTTTTTCATAGTTATCTCCTCATTTCAGCCTTACAGAGCTTATTATCTGTCTGGCAGTCTCATCGTCGGCATCCTTTATGTACATCGCAAGGTCCGGGGAGGTGTCCTCATCGGGATAAACGGAATAGGTCCACAGGGGAGCAGCATAGAGCTTGGAGTTCATCATGTGGGAGGCGTATCCGGTGAAGTTTCCGCCGTCCGCCTTCCAGGTCTCCTCAGTATCCCAGGCGCCGTCCTTTATCTCAGCGAATTCCTTGAACACCTTCCTGTCAGTGAAGCGCAGATGCAGGCACATTTTTGCGCTTAGCTCGTCCTTGATGAACCAGAGCAGGCGGTTGTCGGCATTGTCCGGGAATTCGTGGCCGATAGTCTTGAAGAAGTGGCGGTAATCATCCTTTTCATACTCGTAGTACTGCCATGGGTCGTAGCCTGACAGTTCCAGAGCAGAGGAGGATATAGTAGTTACGAGGACCATTATCATCATGTCGTCGTTTTTAATGGCAGAACTGCTGTCACCCTTCAGACCAGCCGGTGCCTTGAAAGTAAGGCCATGGAGAGTGTACTCCTCAAAGTCTGCCGGTACGCTGACCTCTTCAAACTCAGGGATAGTCCTGTCTATGTCCTTGTACTTGTGTTTAACGCTGATATAGGTGAAAAGTCCGGGGAAGAAAATGATGATGACAAGTGCTGCGACGAGTACTGCCCCGACGGCGCATCCCCCGATTTTAAGTGCTTTTTTCATGGTGCCCTCCATATAGTCAGTTATTCAAGTGAGCTGTAGAACTCTACAAATCCCTTTACTCCGGCAGGGCTCTCGTCATATCCAAGTAATCCGGATGAGCCGTCTCCCTTCATGTACCATAGTGCGCTTGTGCCGTAAATACTGCTGTCAGTGCTGCTTTCCAGGCAGACTCCGGTCAGAACACCGTCGTAAAATGACATAGCCCAGTTGTGTGCATCAAGGCTGAAATTCTCTGTAAATCCCTCTTCCTGAGTATATTTGCTGAATTCGCTGTCGCTGATGAAGTCAGGGCTGAGTTCTTTTAAGGTGTCATACATCGACTCATTGGCATTCATATTGAGTGCCGGGTCAGAGCAGATTATACTGTAGTGTCCGTTCCCGGCATCAACTTCATGGAGGTCAGTACGGGAGCCTTTGTTCATAAGTTCTGTGGCTAATAAAAGATAGGCATTTTTCCGGTAATAATGTTCAGAGCCGGTCCTTGTGATCTGCTTTTCGTCCTCATTGCTGATGAAGTACTCGCCGGATCCCTCCGCTGCCATTTCGTTGAAGTGGCTGAGCATTTCTGCAAGCTCTTCCTCGTCCATTTCATAGTCATCATATACGTTGGAGGCTTTTTTCAGCTCCTCCTCAGAGCTGATACGGTGGAGCTCAACGGATGCTTTGTCCCCGTCGAGCTCATAGGTGCCGGCATAGTTGATGAACAGGTCGTCAAGAGTATACCTGAGAGTGACATCAGAACCGCTTTCAAAGTCCATAGTGATGATATTGGAGCTGAAACCGTCGGAGTCGCAGACGGTCCAGGAGCCTTCAAATGGAGACTTTTCAGCTTCTGAGGAACTGCTGCTGTCCGATTTTCCGCAGGCTGTAAGGAGCATGACTGCGGCGGATGCAATTGCAGTCAGTGTTACTGTTTTCATTAGTTCTTCATCTCGAAGTTTTCACCGAGGATGTCTTTGTTTGCCTCAAGAATGGGGTTGATGCACTCGGTGAGGAACTCGTCTACCTGCTGAGAGCTGCGGCCGGTGTAATTCTCAGGCTTGAGTACAGCGTCCAGCTCTTCCTTTGTTATCATGAACATGGGGTCGTTCACGATGAGCTCGCAGAGATTGCTCTCCTTGCCGTATATCTTTATCTGCTCTGCGGCTATCATTGAATACTCTCTGATGCGCTCGTGGAGCTGCTGACGGTCTCCGCCCTTCTTTACAGCGTCCATCATGATGTTCTCAGTTGCCATAAAGGGCAGCTTTGCCATGAGACGGCGGCGGACTATCTCAGGATAAACTACCATTCCGTCGGTGACGTTCATCATGATGTTGAGGATAGCGTCAACTCCGAGGAAAGCCTCAGCTACGCTTATACGCTTGTTTGCAGAGTCGTCGAGAGTTCTCTCGAACCACTGTGTGCCTGCTGTGAATGCAGGGTTGAGAACGTCTATCATCACGTATCTTGCCAGTGAGGTGATACGCTCGCAGCGCATGGGGTTGCGCTTGTATGCCATTGCTGATGAGCCTATCTGTGACTTCTCACGGGGCTCCTCCATTTCCTCAAAGCTCTGGAGGATGCGGAGGTCGTTGGAGAACTTGCTGCAGGACTGTGCGATGCCGCTGAGGACAGAGAGCACCTGCCAGTCAGCCTTTCTGGAATAGGTCTGACCGGAAACGGGAACTACTGCGTCAAAGCCCATTTCCTCAGCTATCATTCTTTCGAGCTCCTTTATCTTTGCAGTGTCGCCCTCGAAGAGCTCCATGAAGGATGCCTGTGTACCTGTAGTGCCCTTTGAGCCAAGGAGCTTGAGGTTGGAGATGCGGTACTCCAGCTCTTCAAAGTCCATGAGGAGCTCGTTGAGCCAGAGAGTAGCTCTCTTTCCCACAGTTGTAGGCTGTGCAGGCTGGAGGTGAGTATAGGCCATGCAGGGCATATCCTTGTATTCGTTAGCGAACTTTGCAAGGTTGTTCATAACGTTGATGAGCTTGCGGCGAACAATTTTCAGAGCGTCACGCATGATGATGACGTCGGTATTGTCGCCAACGTAGCAGGAGGTAGCTCCCAGGTGGATGATGCCGGCAGCATCGGGGCAGGCCTTGCCGTAGGTGTAAACGTGGGCCATAACGTCGTGGCGGACTTCCTTTTCACGGGCAGCAGCCATGTCGTAGTCGATGTCATTGATGTGCTCTTCGAGCTGCTTCACCTGAGCCTCGGTAACAGGCAGGCCGAGCTTCATCTCAGCTCTTGCCAGAGCTACCCAGAGCTTTCTCCAGGTGGTGAACTTCTTGTCTGCGGAAAATACGTACTGCATTTCCTCGCTTGCATAACGGGTACAGAAGGGGCTTTCGTAGCTGTTCTTATTATTGCTCATAATATACTTCTCCTTTAAAGCGCAATAGCGCATAATAATCTATTCTAATTATAACACCTCCGGAAGATAATGTCAATCAGTGTTCAGAAAACACATGGCTATAAATATTTTTCTTTTAACTTCAAAAAACTTCGTCTTTTTCCCCTCTGAAAATCACTTATAAGTAAAGGATGACAGTGCAGGTGTTTTGTGTTATAATAAAATCAGCATTAAGGCAATACCGCACAAAGATTGTGCTGAAGATGCGCCGTGAGATTTTTCGTCAGATTGTATAGAAATTCCGCAGGCATACTGACGTATGTCAAG
>CACWPR010000118.1 GCA_902762855.1 Ruminococcus flavefaciens | reverse complement strand
ACTCCGCAAGGGCAGAGAGCCTCTGCTGAGTGCCGTCGGATACACGGAAATTGAAAAGCCTGCCGAAGTCTGCCAGCACGATATGACGGACAGCACTGAGCACAGGCAGTTTTATTTTCATATAGTCGTCAGTGCTGCTGCCGTCAAAGCAGTCCGCACAGAAAAAACCGCCGTCGGAGATACAGAAGAAAAGCTCCTGCGGCTCAAAGACTCCGCAGCTCCTGCAGGCGACGATATCGGGCATATAGCCTATTTCGGACATAAGTCTCAGCTCGAACACCGCCTTGAGGAAGCTCTCGCTCCTCTCCCCTTTTTCGAGGTAATACAGGCAGTTGAGCATAAGCCGCATGATATCCTTGTTCTGTGCCTCGGGCTTTATGCAGAAGCGCATGACCTCGGCGAAATACGAGGCGAGGGATATCTTGCTGAGGGACTCTCTCAGTCCGTAAAAAATATGTATCGGCTCTGCACTGTTGAGATAAAGGCGCTCACCTCTCTGGTCAATGCAGAACCGTGAATAGGCAAAAAGCTGGGTGGAACTGCCGGACTTACCGGTCATCTTCCTTGCGCCCTTGACGCTCAGTTCAAGGACTCCCCTGGTTTTTGTCAGAATATCAATGAATTTGTCCTGTTCTCCCACAGAACGCTCTTTAAGAACGATTCCTTCTTCCGTTATCATTATCCTTGTTCCTGACAGCCGAATACAGCAGGTAGTCCTCTACGCTGCCGGTTGCGGCAAATATATCCCATAATGTATCTTCGTTCATGTCCAGCCTCCGCAGTCTGATGTAGGCACAGTGCCCTGGTATTATTGTCTGCGGAAGGCCGGCAAAAATGTCTGGAAATTATTTTTCTGAAAGGCCGAAGTTTCTGATGAGTCCCTCTCGGTTGCGCCAGTCCTCTTTTACCTTGACCCAGCACTTCAGATTGACCTTTATCTGGAAGAAGTCTTCCAGCTCTATACGTGCGGCAGTTGAGGCCTTTTTGAGCATAGCTCCGCCCTTGCCGATGACTATGCCCTTATGGGACTCCTTCTCGCAGTATATCACCGCTGAGATGTCAAGGATGTCCTTGTCCTCACGCTCGCTCATCTCTTCAACTCCCACAGCTATGCCATGGGGGACCTCGTCGTTGAGCAGAGTCAGGAGCTTTTCACGTATCATCTCGGCTGCCAGAACCTTTTCCGGCTGGTCAGTTATCATGTCATCAGGGAAGAAGTGTACCGACTCCTCTGAGAGCTTGATTATCTCATCTATAACGATGTCTATGCCGTTGTTCTCGGTAACGCTGACAGGTATAACGGCCTCGAACTCTATCTCAGATGTAAGTCCTGCGATGACCGGTGCCAGATCGTCCTTGTTTTTCAGCAGGTCTATCTTGTTCAGAACCAGTATCACCGGCATCTTCGACTTGTTCATGGACTTCAGAAGGTCCATTTCCTGCTGATTTGGCTTTTTGGTGCAGTCCATCATAAAGACTACTGCATCTATATCGCTGACCGACTCCTTCACGGTATTCAGCATATGCTCACTGAGCTTGTTCACCGGCTTGTGCAGACCGGGAGTATCGAAAAATACGAGCTGTACGTCATCGATATTGCGGATACCTGTTATACGGGTACGGGTAGTCTGCGGCTTATTGCTCACAGAAGCTATCTTCTCACCGATTATTGCGTTGAGCAGCGATGATTTTCCGGCATTGGTACGTCCGGCAATGGTTACAAAGGCAGTCCTTGGCATCAGTTATTTTCTCCGTTCACAACAAATGTAGCGTCTCTGGATATGCCCAGCTTCTCCAGTACTGACTCCTCTTTCTCACGCATTATCCTCTGGTCCAGGAGACTTGTCTCGTGGTCATAGCCAAGAAGGTGGAGCATGGAGTGTACTGTAAGGAATCCCACCTCACGCTCAAGTGAGTGACCGTAGTTCTGAGCCTGCTTAACTGCGGTCTCCAGAGAGATGACAACGTCGCCAAGCATTACCGCACCTGTATCGGGATTGAGTTCTACAGTGCCGTCTGCGCTGGTGAGCGGGAAGGAAAGCACGTCTGTAACACTGTCCTTGTCTCTGTATATCTTGTTCAGATTCTTGATCTCATTGTTGCTTACAAAGGAAACACTTACCTCGGCATCTCTGCCAAAGTTCTCTGTAGCCAGAACGGCCTGACAGCATCTCCTGATGAGAAGTCTTATTCCAACGGGGACCTTGACCTCTGTCTGATTGTTTTTCACGTATACTTTTAATTTAGCCATGATTTCTCATTCTCCCTTCGTTATACTTTTCATAAGCTCTGATTATATCCTGCACGAGTCTGTGACGCACAACGTCCTTTTCGGTAAAGCGGTGTATAGCGATGTCGTCTATACCCTTCAGGACCTTCACAGCCTCCACCAGGCCTGAGCGTTTTTGATCCGGCAGGTCTATCTGAGTGATATCGCCGGTAATTACCATTCTGCTCTCGTTTCCGAGACGGGTCAGGAACATTTTTATCTGCTCCGACGTTGTATTCTGGGCCTCATCAAGGATGATGAACGCCTCGTCAAGAGTACGTCCCCTCATGTATGCAAGGGGAGCTACCTCTATGATGCCTTTTTCCATATATTTCCCGAACATCTCCGCTCCGAACATATCGAACAGAGCGTCATAAAGAGGCCGCAGATAGGGGTCCACCTTGTCCTGGAGGTCTCCGGGAAGAAATCCCAGCTTCTCGCCGGCCTCCACTGCCGGACGGGTGAGGATTATCTTTCTTATCTTGTGCTCACGGAAGGCCTTTACCGCCATTGCTACTGCAAGGTAGGTCTTTCCGGTACCCGCAGGGCCTATTCCGAGAACTATAGTGTTGTTCTTTATTGCGTCTACATAGCGCTGCTGACCTACTGTACGGGCCCGGAGTATCTTTCCGGAGGCTGTGACGCATATGCCGTCGCCTCCGAGCTCTGCAAGCTGAGACTCTGCTCCCTCAGTCACCATTGACGTAACATAGCGGACTGTCTGCTCACTGAGGTCCTGTCCCCTGCCGCTTATAGCAAGCAGTGACCTCAGAGCACGGGCAGCGTCCTCTGTATTTTTCTCTTCACCTATGACCTTCAGACCTCCATCCCTGCTGACTATCGAAACTGAAAAGTCCTTCTGGATGCGGCTGACATTGCCGTCGAGCTGGCCAAAGAGGTCTGCCAGCTTTCCGGAGTCATCGACCTCAACGAATCTCTCGGCCATCAGCATTCCTCCCCGCCGCAGTAAACGGCAGTCTCCTTGGGAAATGCTCCCGCAGATGCAAGAGCAGCATTGGAGTACTTCTTGTCAGATGACACTTCCCGCAGCACATGAATATTATCCGGGAAGTCTATCTTCTGGTCCGGGGAACGGAGCTCCAGTTCCATTATCGCCAGTTTTTCTGAAAAAGGATAGGTATCCAGTTCAAAGAGCTGGTCATGGTAATTGAAGCAGTACCGGACCTTCTCCACAGGGGCGCAGGTCTTGTCAGTCTGTCCCAGAAGCCTGTTGTACTCCTCACGGCTTATCTCAAATTCATTTTCCTCTCTGGTGATGGGCGAGAGGAACACCTTTTCGGTGTAGGTATAGGTAACATCACCGTTTTCGGCTATTCTCCGTACTCTGCGCTGAGAATCGTTCCTTCCTCTGCTGAGGTAGGTCTGAGTTATACCGATCCTGCGCTTTACATCGAGCCGTTTCACGTCCGGAAGCTCCACCAGGAACTTCCTTTCGATCTCAAGTCCTTTTGACATAAAACATCTCCGAAAAAACAAAATAACATCGGGGCACAAGCCCACAAATATATTATATAACAATTTTTGATGATTGTCAACAAAAAATTCCGGACTTTCTGTGTAAGTTGCTTAAAAATATTTTGATGAGTATGTGATACCGCTTACCGCATAGTTTCCAGGTCACTGAGCATGATGTGGAAAACAGAGAAATGGTCCTTTTCAAAGTAAAGGTACGGAGCCTTCATTTCCACAATGTTCGTGCGCTCTGCCGCCTTCATCGTGAAGCTGATGCCATTGTCAGTCAGCTCCGTTTTTATGCCCATTCTCTCCGAGAGCAGGCCGCATATCTCCTTGAAGTTATCCACGTAAAATCCATTCATGCAGAAGCCTGCATTCTTCTTGTCAGAAACAGGACCTCCGAGCTCCATATATATGGTAACATTGCCGTCCTCCGCTTTTGAGCCGAGTCCTATCTCAAGCTGTGAGGAGCTCTCTGAAAACAGTGCAAAGCGTATAACGCTCAGCATTATGAACCTGAGCAGGTCAGAGTCACAGCGTACCATCGAATCAGAACGTTCAACTATCCTGACTGTCATTCTCTCGTGCTCCGCATAGAGACAGCCGGCTGCAAAATCTTCCAGAAAGCGGTCTGTACGCATTATAGCCGTCTTGCCTCCTCTTTCAAACATTGCCATATTTACTGCGGATTCTCGCAGAAGGTCACGGCACATCCCACGGATAGTCTCGTAGTAGCTCCGGCGCTCATCGCTTACCTTCGCACCGTCTCCGCCTTCAAGGAGCTCGCAGGCTGACATTATCCTCATTACTGAATAATTCAGCATATCATTGTTGGATCTGAGCATTTCCTCCATATAGGGATTGTCAAAGAATTCCCTGAGCTTTTCGGGAGTTTTTTTCATATTCTCGAAATCTTTCATCCCCTGATCTCCTCCATTTAATTTATTTCTCCCCACACGCACCGGACCTGCGTCATGCCCTATATTTATCCGGACTTTTTATACCTATTATTATTATACACTATTTCCGTTCAAAATGGAATAGCCGGAGCCGATTTTTTACATCTAACAAAATATACAATTTTTCCTTCAAACATATAGCTGTGGTTGTGCATAATATACATTTCCAAAATTTTCTGTTATTTTTTTATCTAACCTCTTGAAAAAATTTCCTTTTTGGAGTATAATAAAACCATACAAATTATTAGGAGGTATATCCAATGTCAGTTAAAGTTGCTATTAATGGTTTCGGCCGTATCGGCCGTCTTGCATTCAGACAGATGTTTGATGCTGAGGGTTATGAGGTAGTTGCTATCAACGACCTTACAAAGCCTTCAATGCTCGCTCAGCTCCTCAAGTATGATACAGCTCAGGGCGGTTACTGCGGAAAGATCGGTGAGAACCTTCACACAGTTTCTGCTGATGATGAGGCTGGTACTATCACAGTTGACGGCAAGACTCTTACAATCTACGCTAAGGCTAACGCTGCAGAGCTTCCTTGGGGTGAGATCGGTGTAGACGTAGTTCTCGAGTGCACAGGTTTCTACTGCTCTAAGGAAAAGTCTCAGGCTCATATCGACGCTGGCGCTAAGAAGGTTGTTATCTCTGCTCCCGCAGGCAACGATCTTCCTACAATCGTTTACAGCGTTAACGAGAAGACTCTCACAAAGGATGACAAGATCATCTCTGCTGCTTCATGCACAACAAACTGCCTCGCTCCTATGGCTAAGGCTCTCAACGACTATGCTCCTATCCAGAGCGGTATC
>CACWPR010000117.1 GCA_902762855.1 Ruminococcus flavefaciens | reverse complement strand
CAAAGAGGAACACCTTCGGGAAAGAGAAGGGAGGGAAAAAGACAAAACTGGTACAAAAGGCGGCATTTCCCTCCCTTCCCTCTCCCTACGGTTTTCCTCCTTGGGACCTCTTTTCCCTCTCCCTCTCCCTTTCCTCCCTTTGCCGCCTTTTGACATGGGCGCAGAACCCTCCGGGTCTGCTTAGCGACACTTTTTTCAATTCCGTCGGCGTCAGCCGACACTACTAATTCCTAATTCCGAATTCCGCATTCCGAATTAAAAGTCATGTACCGCCCTTTCATCGGTGCCGTATGCGAAAGCAGATGAGGTTTTTTGTACAGAGTAAGCGAGCGGAGCAAGCGCCAACGAAAAGGACGGCTTCCGCCGTCCTTTTTTACTCTTTATCACTGCCAAGCAGCTTGTATAATATGCGGTAGAGCTCCATTGCCTCTTCCGGCTCCAGCTTCATGCAGCTCCCTATCTTCGCCGGGACCTCCGCTGCCTTCTCTTTGAGCGCCTCGCCTTCCTCGGTTATCTCCACCAGAAGGACCCTCTCGTCCTCGGTACTCCGGCTCCGCTTTACCAGACCCTTTCCCTCCAGACTCTTCAGCACCGGAGTCAGCGTGCCGGAGTCCAGAAACAGCTTCTGCCCAAGCTCCTTTACACTGAGCTTCCTCTCCTCCCAGAATACCAGCATCGCTATATACTGCGTATAGGTCAGGTCAAGCTCCGTCAGAAAGGGACGGTACTTCTTGATGACCTCCCTCGAACAGGCATAGAGCGGGAAGCAAAGCTGATTCTCCAGTTTCAGTCCGTCAAATTTGTCCTTCATTGTCAGACCTCCGTTCAGCCTGCCTGCTGTGACTCGTTGTATGCCGCACGTACTGCCTTTGCAAGCTGGTCCGCACAGGATGTGGGACGTCTGCCGCAGAGGTTGCCCCGGAGCTTGTCCTCTATCTGGTCAACTGTCCAGCCGTCCACCAGCTTGGATATTGCCTTGAGGTTGCCATTGCACCCTCCCATGAACGATATATTCGTGATAACGTCGCCTTCGATATGGAAATTTATCTGCTGAGCGCATACCATTTCTGTTTTGTAAGTGTAATCCATAATGTCCTCCTTAAAGCAGTGCTTTTACTTTTGCGTCGATGTCCTCAGGCTTGACTGTCGGGCCGAAACGCTCTGTAACGTTGCCCTCACGGTCAATGAGGAACTTTGTGAAATTCCACTTTATCTTGTCACCCAGGATGCCGCCCTTCTCTTTTTTGAGGTATGTGTAGAGGGGAGCCTCGTTCTTGCCGTTGACCTCTATTTTTGCGAACTGTCTGAACGTCACTCCGAAACGGGACTGGCAGAAGTCAACTATCTCCTCTTCCGTGCCGGGAGCCTGTGCGCCGAACTGGTTGCAGGGGAAATCAAGTATCTCAAATCCCTGCTCCTGATATTTCTCATAAAGGTCCTGGAGCCCGTCATACTGAGGAGTAAATCCGCAGCCGGTGGCGGTATTTACAACGAGAAGGACCTTGCCCTTGTACTCTGAAAGGTTTACGTCGCTGCCCTTTGCGTCCTTGACTGTGAAATCATAAATTTTCATACTGAGATACCTCCTGATTATTTTTGCTCTTTCGATTGAGCTCAATCAAATTATACACGATAAAATTTGATTTGTCAAGAGGTTTTTGAAAAAATTTTTCAGAAAATTTTTCAAAAGCTAAATT
The DNA here is from genome assembly GCA_902762855.1 of Ruminococcus flavefaciens. Taxonomy (GTDB): domain Bacteria; phylum Bacillota; class Clostridia; order Oscillospirales; family Ruminococcaceae; genus Ruminococcus; species Ruminococcus flavefaciens_V. The sequence continues at coordinate 4,244 of CACWPR010000117.1, read as the reverse complement.
CGGAATGCGGAATTAATTGTGTCAGGCTTGTATTTACAAGCGTCACCCTTTAATTGGTTCCGTTAGTAAAAGCAGAGTAAGTCTTGCGTACAGAGTGAGCGAGTTTACGAGCGGCAACGTGCTTGGGTCCAGCGTCACGCTGGCCAAAGAGGAACACCTTCGGGAAAGTGAAGGGAGGGAAAAGACAAAACTGGTACAAAAGGCGGCATTTCCCTCCCTTCCCTCTCCCTACGGTTTTCCTCCTTGGGACCTCTTTTCCCTCTCCCTCTCCTATTCCTCCCTTTGCCGCCTTTTGACGGCTCCGCAGAACCCTTACGGGTCTGCTTAGCGGGCTTTTTTGTATGTTGTAAAGCACCGCATTGCATTGGTGCCGTAAGCGAAAGCAGAGTAGGCCTTACCCGGTGAGGGAGCGAGCGGAGCAAGCGTCAACGTGTCCGGGTCCAGCGTCACGCTGGCCGTAAGCGAAAGCAGAGTAAGTCTTGCGTACAGAGTAAGCGAGCGGAGCAAGCGCCAACGTGAAAGGCGCAGCCTTCGGCTGCCAGCGTCACGCTGCAAAAAGGACCGCAAAAGCGGTCCTTTATTCACACCATATATAAGACAATGCAGGTCACGTTGTCTGCACCGCCGTTTTCAAGGGCTTTATCCACAAGTCTGGGAGCTATCTCCTCGTCGGCATCTGCCATGAGCTCTGCGATGCCTGCGTCGTCTACCATGTCGGTCAGTCCGTCACTGCAAAGTATCACCGCTCCGGCTGTCAGGTCCACAGGGCCGTAGGCCTGGGCTTTCAGTCCTATTCCCCGCTCGTCAACTCCAAGGAATGTGGTTATCTTGTGAGCGTCCTCGCTCATCCTTGCCTCCTCCTCGGTGTAGATGTTCGCCTTGAGCTTCTTCATCGCAAGGGTCTGGTCCTCGGAGACCTGTCTCAGGCCATCCTCGCCGCTGTAGTAGTACACCCTGCTGTCGCCTATACTATATATATAGGCCTGTGTACCTATCGTACATACCAGCGTCAGGGTACTTCCCCCCAGCTTGCCCTTGTTTTCCGCTACCATTCTGACTATACGGTCATTGGCTGCGGCGGCGTATCGGTTCACTGTCTCGTGGAGCGCCTCCGGAGGCGCTGTGTTCAGCTCCGGGGCAAACTCTGAAAGTGTCTTTACTGCTATCTCTGAGGCCTCGTCACCGAACTGCTCTCCCCCCATGCCGTCGCAGACTGCGAAGGTGTATCTGGAAGAGTGGCTGAGCAGCTTGTATCCGCAGAGGTTCTCCACCTCACGGACTCCCAGCTTGTCGGCATAGAAATTGTCCTCGTTGACCTGTCTGTGGCTGCCTACGTTGGAGGCTACGCTGACCAGAAGTTCAATATTCCCGGAGGTCTCAAGTTTGATAGTCTTGCTGAAAATTCCTGCCATAATACCAGCTCCCGTCAGGAGTTCCTGTTACGGAACTTCAGGCTCAGTATGCTTACCACGATGCAGACTACAGATATGAGGGCTATCATTCCCCATGCTGCAAGAAGAGTGCCGGCCTCGTGCTCGTACATATCTATCATCTCACGCTTGAATCCTGCAAACATCGGGTCCAGGGCGCTTATGCGTGAAGGCAGCTCATTGCCGTTGTTAAGGTCGGCAGTACTGCCCAGTGCGGACATTCCCCACTTGCTGTAGGTGATGTTTGCGATAGTCTCTGACCAGCCCTCCAGCTTGAAGAGGACTCCGCTCATAACGAGCTGGAGGATGAGCACGAAGGGCATTGCGGTCATGGCCACGTTGGGGTTGGAGGATACAGAGGAGATCATGATGCCCATGATGTCAGCTCCCCATATCACCAGGAGAAGGGTTATGAAATACTCCGGGATAGCCGCCATAATCGTTCCGTCAGAGGGGAAGTCGATGAATGCACAGCAGATGACCATAAGGAGTATGGCCTGGCACAGGCACACGAAGAAGTCGAAGAGTACGTGGGACATGATGTATGAGCTTATGTGGAGTCCTGAACGGTACTCTGCGGCAATGGTGTTGTGCTCCTTGCAGATACGCTGTATGGAGTTGAAGATACCCACCCAGATAGCCGCCGAGATTATGGCGAAGAATCCGGACTGTGTGTCCTCGAAGGTGTTGTACATATTCTTTCCTACGATAGCGCATACCAGGAATGAGATAACTGCCGCTATCACTATGAACTTCCAGTTCCTCTGGTTCATGAACAGACGGAAGTTCTTCTTGAAGTATACATTTAACTGTGCTAATCTCTTATTCATATCAGCCTCTCCTTGTCATTTCAAATTTCTGGATGAATTCGTCGGCTCTGCCCTTGCCGCCCTCGTAGTTTATCTCCATGACTATCTCACTGAGCTTGTTTACTCCGAAGAAGCTGTAGGCATTGGCCACGTCGCCGTAGTATGCAAGGTGTCCTACCTCGTCACGCTGGCTCTTTGCCAGGACTATGACCTTGGTATAGAGGTCGGCGGCGTCGTCCGGAGCGTGGGAGATGACAAGTATGGCCTCACCTGTTTCGGTACAGGATTTAAGGGTCTTCATCAGGTCCACACGGGTAGCGAAGTCCATACCGGAATCCGGCTCATCCAGGATGAACACCTCCTGGTCGAGCACTGAACCCAGCGCTACCTCCGCACGTTTTTTCTGTCCGCCTGAGAGGTTCTTTATGAATCTGTCCCTGAGACTGTTGAGCATGAGCCTGTCGAAAACGTCCTTGATACGCATCTGTATCTCCTGCGGGGTGTAGTCGCCGGCAAGCATTGATGTAGCCATATCGTGGACTGTATGATAGACTGTGTCCTCGTCTCTGGTAGTGGGGAACTGAGGTACCAGTCCCACCTTGTTCTTGAGCATTTTGAAGTTCTTGTAGAGGTCCATTCCCCCGAAGAGCACCTGTCCTGTGGAGCGGACTCCGGACTGGCTTATCTTTCCTCTGAGGGCATTGATGAAGGTGGTCTTTCCGGCGCCGGAGCCTCCCAGTATGAGGATGAGGTCGCCGTTCTCAACGTCAAGGCGGATGTCCCTGAGGAGGTCACGCTTCTTGAATATGCCGGAGGTAGTCGCCTTCTGGATGTTGACGTTCATGATGACCTGTCTGCTGCTGTCGTCGAAGTGCTGGGGTCTGGACTGTACAGTGTTGTATATCACCTCATCCTCAAGGAAGATGAGGGTGGTATTGGCTATCCTTATGACATCGAAGGGACTGAGGAGCCTTTCTCCCACTATAGCCTCCTTGTTGACTGCCACACCGTTGGTGCTTCCGTTGTCAACTATTTTCCAGCGGCCTTCGGGGGTGAGCATCAGCGTCGCATGGTTCCTTGATGCCATGAAGTCTGTCAGGGAGATGCCGTAGCCGGTATTACGTCCGATAGGCACCATGTTCTGACCTCTGAGGTAGCATCTGTTCCACTTCTCGTCCTTGCCGAAGGATGTGCTGAAAATAGCCACAACTGCCTCCGGGTGAGGTTCGTCCAGCTTTTTGCGGTCGATACGCAGGACGTCGCCGTCCTGGAGCCTTACGGCCCTTGTTCCTCTCTCGTTTATGGACTCCAGCTTTATGCCGTTGTAGTAGGTGCCGTTAAGGCTGTTGTTGTCACGGTAGTGATAGCTTCCGTCGGCAAAGATGAAGTCTCCGTGGTCACGGGAGACTATCCCTGACCTGAGCTTTATGTCGCACATACTTCCCTGTACGTCACGGCCCATTTTCATGTCACCTTCAAGGGTGACTACCCTTATGCCGTCATTTGGCTCCAGCACCAGCAGTGTAGCCGGCTTAGGCGGCAGAGGCCTGTAGTACACAGTTTTATTATCCATATAAACCACTCCTTTATCCTGTCAGTCCCACTCGCAGACGAAACCAATGCTGCTCGTGTCACCTGCGTCGCCGGTATTGGGCATATCTACCCACGAGCCGTAGGTCAGGCCTGCCTGTTCCAGTGTATTATAGTAGCAGAGGTAATAGCAGTTTCCCTCCAGATTCATGGGGAAATCCATTGTGGAACCGTCATAGTTCTCAATTGCTGCCCAGTTCTTGTACTTGAAGTCTGAATCGTCAGTCCAGTACCAGGTGTCCATGTCGTCCTTTACGCAGTAGCCGCCTACCCATATAAGCTCTACCGCCTTGCTCTTGGTGAGGTCCGCGAGGAAGTCCTTTTCGCCTGAGCTGTTCACTGATGCAAGGTGTCCGCCCTTTTCAACGCAGTACGCCTCGGCATCCTTCCAGTTCTTGTGGCTGTTGTAGTAGAG
>CACWPR010000116.1 GCA_902762855.1 Ruminococcus flavefaciens | reverse complement strand
CCCCGGCTGATACTATTATATCACAGGCTGCCGGAGAAATCAATGCTGAAAAGCATATTGCAATCACTGCTGCAACGTGATATAATGTTATCAGACAACCAACAGTTGTTTAATAAATCTCTGGTTTAACTCTGCAAAGGATAACTTGCTTGAACTCAACTGATACATATGTTATCATGTAATTATGAGAAACGAAAACGACAGGAACAGTGTGTTCCGGGAGCAGCTTTGCGGAGTTCCATCCAGCGTGGAGGGAACTTCTATGGAAAACAAATTCAGTCAGAATCTGATAAAATACCGGAAAAAAGCCGGACTCACCCAGAGCAGTCTCGCTGAGAAGCTCATGGTCACCCCACAGGCCGTTTCAAAATGGGAGCGTGGCAGCTACCCTGACGGCGAACTCCTGCCGGGACTCGCAAAGGTCCTGGACGTCTCCCTCGACGTCCTCTTCGGACTGAAAGAACAGGACGGGACCATTGATATGGGCCATGCCGCTGCAGAAAAGGTCCAGAAGCTGCCGCCGGAGGACAAGGGCGGCTTCGTCATGGAAATGCTCTACGATATGCTCTGTGCGTACAACATAAACACAGTACCGGAAAGTGTCCGTTTCCCCTCTCACTTACAGCGTGAGACCTTTGCCCATCTCAGAACGGACAATGAACTGGCTGTTGCAAGGCTCAATCCGGATATGCAGTACTTCTGCTTTATGCGGATACCGGAAAAGGGCATCAACAGCTACTTCTCCATAAAGCCGAGGATAATGGAACTCTTCGGGTTCCTTGCCGATGAAAATGCGCTTCGCATCATCAGTTTCGCAGAAGCTCTTGGCCGCAATCACATCCTCACAAAGGAGTACATCGCCAAGGAACTGGATATGCCTCTGGACACCGTATCTGATATAGTTGACAGATTCGAGCGCTTCGGTATAATGTGGGAACTCACCGCAAACACCGGCGAAAGCACATTTCCGATATACGGCTACGTCCACAACGTCCCGCTGGTAGGCATCCTCACACTGGCAGAATCCCTCGTTAATTTTCTCTCCTTCCGTGAACCGGATATTGACATATGGACAAAAGCTCCTTTCAGAACAGAGGAGCATAATGAATAGAATTTTCAGGAGGTCATTGCAATGTTCAAGAAAAGCATCGCCGGTATCCTTGCCGGCATCTGTGCTGCAGCAAATGCCGCTGTAATCCCCGCAGGAACAGTATCAGCAGAGGACACAGCATACAGCATGAAGGTCAGCGTAAAGCTGGACGGTACAAAAAAGGAGATTAGTCCCTACATCTACGGAGTCAACTGCTTTGATTCAGCTAACCTCAAAAATGTAACGGTCAGCAACATACGTCAGGGCGGCAACCGCTACACCGGCTACAACTGGGAGACCAACTGGTCCAATGCCGGTGCTGACTGGCATCACAGCTCCGATACAAATATAGGCGACATCACTGACGGTACAGCAGCCGCAGTCAAGGCCCTCTCAGGCTTCGGCACAAAGTACAACATCCCATACAAGCTGGCTACACTCCAGATGGCCGGATATGTTGCAGCAGACAAGGCCGGAGATGTTACAGAGGCCGAGAAAGCTCCCTCTGCACGCTGGAATAAGGTAGAGTTCAGAAAGAACGGAGAGTTCTCCCTTGAGCCTGACCTGGACGACGGAGTAGTTTACATGGACGAATACGTAAACTACATCGTAAAAACTCTGGGCGACTCCACAACCGCAACAGGTATCCAGGGCTACAGCCTTGACAATGAACCTGCTCTCTGGAACGATACACATTCCCTCATGCACCCTGATGAGCTCACAAACAGCGAGCTGGTGTCCAAGTCTATTGAGCTTGCAAAGGCAGTCAAGGACGTTGACCCTAATGCAGAGATATTCGGACCTGCCTTCTGGGGAATGCTCCCCTGCATCCAGGCCGGTGAGGGTACAAATTTCCAGGACCCCGACTGGCAGGCTGTAAAGTCAAAATATAGCTGGTACATGGACTATTACCTTGACCAGATGGCTCAGGCCGAAAAGGATTACGGCAAGCGCCTGCTGGACGTTGTGGATGTACATTACTACGCTCAGGACTGCTCTACAGATGCCGCAAGGCTCCAGGCTGCAAGAAGTCTCTATGACCCCTCCTACGTTGAGAATAGCTGGCTCCAGCCCTATTTCGGCCAGTTCTTCCCCTTCCTCCCCAAGCTGAAGGAGTCCGTGGATAAGTATTATCCCGGCACTAAGATAGCAGTTTCCGAGTACAATGTCGCTGACATCGGAAACGAAAAGACTACCGGAAAAACTTCCGTCTCCGCCCTTGCAGAGGCAGAGGTGCTGGGATGCTTTGCAGATAATGACATTTACTTTGCGACCTACTGGGGCACTCTCTCAGAGGCTCCCTATGTTGAGTCTGCTATTAATCTCTACACAAACTACGACGGCGAAGGCTCAGCCTTCGGAAACACCCTCGTTGAGGCTTCCACCGAGGACCTCTCCCTTGCTGCTGCATATGCCGCAGTCAACGGAAACGACGATACTCAGGTAACGATGGTTCTCTCCAACAAGGACTCCTCACGCACTGAAAATGCAGAGGTAACTCTCTCAGGCACATCCACCGACTACAAGAGTGCTGTAGTTTACGCTATCACTCCAGACCACAGCGACATCCGTATAATCGACGTTCAGAATGACCTTTCCGGAAATAAACTGACAGTTGAGCTCCCTCCCCTTTCTGTTGCTCAGTTAGTCCTCTCCGACAAGGCAACTGACAAGACAGTTTACGAGGCTCCTGACATAGAGGTCAAGGAAGTAAAGTTCAATTTCAGCGATCTCACCAAGAATGCCAACGGCTACTACACCTTCCCCATTGACGATGCCGAGGCTCTCACTAAGGTAATAATCAACTACACAGCCAACACCAATGCCGGTTCTTCATACTACGGCGGAGGCGGCGGACTCTGCTTCAACAACCTCCAGCTCGCTGACGGCACTTCAGCATGGGGCCAGAAGGCATACACCTTCGCCGCAGGTACGGGCGATGCTATCGTAAACTTCGACGGCACATTCACAGTAGTTACAGATACAGTTACCGGCAAGTCTGAAGAGCTTGAAGCAAAGATAGGCGATAAGTCCATTGAGCTCCAGGAATGGTGGAAGTACTCTGAGAAGGACAAGGACGGCGCTGACATCACCGTAACATACAACACAGTAACTCTGGTATATGAGTACGACCACACCGGCGAAGAGACTAAGGTAGTCTACGGCGATGCTGACTGCGACGGAAACGTTATGATGAATGACGCAGTCCTCATCATGCAGAGCCTTGCAAATAACGACAAGTACGGAGTAGGCGGCACAGATGAGAATGCCCTCGACGAAAAGGGCGAGAAGAACGCTGACTGCTACGACCCCGGCAGCGGACTTTCCACAATGGACGCTCTGTCCGTTCAGAAGCTGCTCCTTGAGCTCATCCCCTCACTCCCTGAGATGCCTCAGACAAAATAAAGCAACTTCCTTATTATATCCCTTAAAATACCTGCCCGCCCTCCGGACAGGTATTTTTTTGACTGATGACGAGCCAGTGGTGACGGTATCCATTAAAATGGTGACAAAAAGACATTCAGGCATAAAATGATCCTATAAAGCTCCGTATCACGGTGACCGGACCCATTGCAGAGGTGAAACCTCCCTATAAAGCTGCCTGAACGATGCAACAGCATAAACCTGTTCCCCGCTTGAAATAATATCCGGAATGTGGTATAATTATTCTGCAACCCACTCAGAAAGGAACTTAATACCATGAAGCCATACGAAAGAAAAGTATTTTACTACGAGACAGATAAAATGGGCATCATGCACCACTCCAACTATATCCGCATTTTCGAGGAATCAAGAGTCTTTTACCTCCAACAGGCCGGTATGCCCTTTGAGGAGATCGAAGCTAAGGGAGTGCTTATGCCGGTACTGTCAGTCGAGTGTGAATACAAGACTCCCCTGCGCTTTGACGATACATTTGCAGTACATCTAAAAATAGTCAAGTTCAACGGCACCACTCTTGAGGTCGATTACAAAGTTATCAATAAGGACACCGGCGCCCTCTGTGCTGTCGGACATTCCTCACACTGCTTTACCAACGAGGACCTCCGCCCTCTGCGTACCAAAAACAGATACCCCGATATTTACAAGGTATTTGCCGACTGCAACGGCATCGACATCAACGGTTTTGACAAGATAAACTAAATCACATACAGTCTGTCACCACAAGCTGTGACGAAATAAAAAACAGCCATAGTACTTCTGGCAGAAGCTCAGAGATACTATGGCTGAAAATATTATAAGCCGTCCGGGAAACTCGTAAATGAACCACGTTCCATTTCCGGAAGGCCGTACTTCTCCTTTGCGTCTGCAAATGACTTTATCATGAAAGCCATATTCTTTGCAAGGTTACGCATAGTCTGAAGTCCTTCAAGGTCCTTTGCAACGTCCTCCGCAGTGAATCCGTGAACCTGATTCCAGTATGTACTGGAAGCAACGGGCATACCGCTGATAGTGAAATACTTGTTCAATACATCAAATGAGGCTGTATTTCCGCCTCTGCGGCAGCTTACCACAGCAGCGCCTACCTTCATATGCTTGGAAAAATGTGTGCTGTAGAAAAGCCTGTCAAGGAACGAGAGCAGTGTACCGTTCGGAGAACCGTAATACACCGGACTGCCTATGACAATACCGTCAGCAGCCTCGAATTTAGGAGCTGTTTCATTGACAATATCATCGAAAACACATCTTCCCTTTTCGCCGCAGGAATTACAGGAAACACATCCCCTGACGTCCTTGTTTCCGATGTGTATGGTCTCGGTCTGTACCCCTTCATTTTCCAGCGTATGACAGACCTCCTCCAGAGCCGCAGCAGTACAGCCCTTTGCATGGGGACTTCCATTGATGATCAGTACTTTGTATGCCATTTGTATCCTCCCTTTCGAGCTTAAATTATTCAGAAACATCAGCAGCCGGGTCAGCAGACCTTAGTATCTTGCGGACCAGTCTGTATGCGATGCTGCCTTCCCTGAGAGCATTAAGCGCTTTGTCAGGCATGAACCATTCAGCGGAGTCAACTTCTTTTGAAAGCCTGAATCCGCCCTTTCTGACGTCAACCCTGAACCCCAGCATGAGCATATCCTTTTCGGGATACGGGTAGCTTCTGACGAAGTGTACAGATACCGGAGCAAGTCCAAGTTCCTCCGAGACCTCCCTGAGAGCAGCATCCTCTGCGGACTCCCCTGCTTTGACCACTCCGGCCACACAGACGTAGTGCTCACTTGAAACGTAGTTCTGACGCAGAAGTGCAAATTCCCCGTCCTCATCGACTACAGCAGCAATTATGCAGGTCCTGAAAGAGTCCCATAACGGTTTCCGGCAGTCAGGACAAAAAGGCATCATGCCTTCGTCGCCTATATCCTTCATGACTGCTCCTGCACCGCATTCCGGACAGAATTTCATCCTCATATTAAAAACTCCTTTTGTAAAGCCAAATTATCAATTTTATTCTATCATATAAATATAGATGTTTCAAGTCAGGAATGCAAATTTTATTGTTAAAATAAAAATATTTCTATTTCCTATTGACTTTTCATTTTCATTCTGCTATAATATTTATGTTGTCAATTCA
>CACWPR010000115.1 GCA_902762855.1 Ruminococcus flavefaciens | reverse complement strand
TACTACGTCAACGGGCTCGGAGTTGCATTCACTTCCGCTTATTCGGCTTGCAGCAAGTACATAAATATGTTTATGCAGCCTGCCTGCACTGCCGGTGCAACTATGTCCGCATACACCGGTCAGAACTACGGTGCGAAGAAATTTGACCGCATCCATGATGGTATGCGTGTCTGCACTATGATCGCTCTCATCTCCTATGGACTTCTCGGCTCTGCAATGTTTTTCTTCCCTCGTTTTCTCGCATCGCTCCTGCTCAACGGCGCTGAACAGATAAGCTACGCCGCACAGTTCTTGCCTATATGCGGAGCAATGCTCTTCACAGTTGATATGCTCTTCGTATACCGAAACGCAGTCCAGGGAATGGGATTCCCATTTGTACCAATGCTTTCCGGAATACTTGAAATGGCTCTCCGTATCGGAACTATTTCCCTGTTTATCGGCTCCATGGGATTCCGTGCCACTGCAATTGCAGAGGTTTGTGCATGGACCGGCGCACTTATCACAAATGCCCTTGCATACCATTTCATTTTCGCAAGGGAGAGCAGAGCTGCCGGCTCCGGATGTGTTCCTGTTTTTGAACACAAGCACCTCAGGCCTGCATTCAGAACAAGATAACACCACCCCCAAGTTAAAAGGAGGACTCTTCTGAGAAGAGTCCTCCTTTTTTTATTTCAGCTTGCCGTAATCCTCGTCAGAGACAGCCTCCTGCCATTCAGTACTGCCCTCCTCACCGGGTATCTCTATTGCAAGATGAGAGAACCATGAGTCCGGAGCAGCTCCGTGCCAGTGCTTTACATTTGCAGGGATGTTGATAACAGTTCCTGGAGTCAGCTCGACAGCCTCCTTGCCCCACTCCTGATAATAACCTCTTCCGCCTACGCAAATGAGCATCTGTCCGCCGCCTGACTTTGCATGGTGAGTATGCCAGTTATTCCGGCAGGCAGGCTCAAATGTAACGTTGAATATCGGTATCTGCTCAGTTGAAACTGGTGCAAGGTAGCTCTGTCCCACAAAGAACTGACCATACGGATTTTCCTCTCCGATAGGGAAGAAAATGCTGTTCTGGTACCTGTCCTTTTCAGTGAGCTCAGGGGCATTCTCATTCCATACCTCCTTTGCAAGTCTGAACACTGCCCAGCCCTTTGGCCAGCCTACATACATGACTGCATGGGTTATTACAGCGGCTATCTCCTCCTTTGTGACTCCGTGAGCCTTGGCATTCTGGAGGTGATAAGCCAGGGAGCTGTCGGTGATGCCTGATGCCATAAGTGATACCACAGTTATTATGCACCTTGTCTTCAGGTCTATAGCCTGGTCATTCCAGACCTCACCAAAGAGGACGTCATCGTTGAGATGTGCGAACATAGGGGCAAAACTGCCGAGCTGGTCCCTGCCTGCTGTCTGAACTATTTTTTCACTCATACTAAAAACTCCTTTTCACATTATTTCAACCGGGGATTCTCGCCCCTCATCATATTAATTATACCATATTCTGACACGATGTCAATACATTTCCGGCATTTTTTCATTTTCATTGTTGACTTTCCTTCCGGACAGTGCTATAATAAAAATATTATTTTTTTTACAGGAGGAGATACCTATGAATTGCCTTATCATCAATTGCAGTCCCGTCCGCACCGGCGCAACTGCGGAGATAGTCCGTATTGCTGCCGGGGAGCTTTCAACTGTTATGGACACGAAATGCATCTGTATCGACGACTACAGCTACAGCTTCTGCAAGGGATGCAGATCCTGCCATTTGACAGGCAAGTGTGTGCAGTCTGACGGAGTTCAGGCTCTTATGGATGAATTTGAGTGGGCAGACGTTATCCTGGCAGTCTCACCGTCCTACTGGGCAGATGTACCGGGGCAGTTCAAGGCTTTTATCGACCGCTGCACTCCCTGGAGCAATACTCACGACCCACACTCATCACTCAGCAGCGGCAAAAAAGGTTACACGATAGCTCTGCGGACCGGTCCCGGAATGAAGGAATGTGAGGGGCTCTTCCGCACTGTTGAGCACTTTTTCGGCCACCTTGAAATAGCCGCTTGCGGTCATCTGGGTCTCTGCTCTGTGGAGAACAAAAATGACGTCCTGCCCAGAAAGGATGAGATCATCGCTTTCTGCCGGGATATATCAGCATAAAACATCAGGAGCTCCCGATGATACGGGAACTCCTGTTTTTGTTTATCAGAGCAGTGAACGATAGAGCTCTGCTATTTCTTCAACTGATGTGTCCTTGGGATTTCCGGGACGGCAGGCATCGGCATAGGCAGACTCGGAAAGGAACTGGATGTCCTCCTCCTTGACGATGTCCTTCAGGTCTCTGGGGATCCCGACGTCGATAGAGAGCTGCTGTACTGCATCTATTGCAGCCTTGCGGTACTCCTCAACTGTCATTGACTCTGTACCCTTGACTCCCATTGCAGCGGCAATGTACTTGTACTTATCGCCCGTAGCCTCAGCGTTATAGGCCATAACTGTAGGCAGGATTATCGCATTGGCAACTCCATGAGGTGTGTCGTAGAGAGCACCCAGCGGATGAGCCATGGAGTGAACGATACCCAGTCCGACGTTGGAAAATCCCATGCCGGCGATATACTGTCCGAGAGCCATGCCTTCACGGCCCTCCGGCTTGTTCTCAACAGCATCACGGAGAGAACGTGCGATTATCTCGATAGCCTTCAGGTGGAACATATCTGTCATTTCCCAGGCTGCCTTTGTAGTGAATCCCTCGATAGCGTGAGTGAGAGCGTCCATACCTGTAGCCGCTGTAAGACTTCTGGGCATGGTGCTCATCATATCAGGGTCTATGAATGCAACTATCGGGATATCGTGGGTATCCACGCAAACCATTTTTCTGTTCTTCTCCTCGTCGGTTATAACATAGTTTATAGTGACCTCGGCGGCTGTACCGGCTGTGGTGGGAACTGCAAATATTGGTACGCAGGGATTCTTTGTAGGCGCAACTCCCTCCAGACTGCGTACATCTGCAAATTCGGGGTTGGTTATGATTATGCCTATAGCCTTTGCAGTATCCATTGAGGAGCCTCCGCCTACGGCTATGATATAGTCAGCTCCGGAGGCCTTGAATGCCGCAACACCGGTCTGTACGTTGGAAATGGTGGGATTGGGCTTTATTTCAGAATATATCTCATACTCCATACCGGCCTTGTCAAGCAGGTCTGTGACTTTGGCGGTAACACCGAATTTCAGCAGGTCCGGGTCCGAGCACAGGAAGGCCTTTTTGAAACCTCTTCCCTGAGCCTCACCGACTATCTCTGCAACTGCACCTGAGCCGTGATATGATATTCCATTCAAAACTATTCTCTGAGCCATGACTATTCCTCCATTAATTCAGAATTTTTCCGCAGTCAGCGGAAATTATGATGATATTATACTATATTATAGCCAATTTGTCAAGATATATAAGCGAGATTTCACAAAAATTCTACAATTATATCCAGCCGAAATATCTCCATTACTCATAAAAAACACTGCCCCGGAACGTTGTCAGCTCGTTTCGGGGCAGTTTGGCTTTATCGCTTTTCTGACGCTCTGGCCAGTTTTCTTTCCTTCTTTATGTCATACATCTTCTCGTCAGCCTGCTTTATTATGCTGTAGAGCGTTCCGCCCTCGTCGGCACGGATTATTATGCTTCCCACACTTGCTGAAAGCTGGTAGGGCTTCTTTATCGTTGCATTGGAGTTTTCTATTTTCAGGTCAAACTTTCTCAGCAGTGCATGGTCAGAGCCCTCGCAGGCATGGCTGTCAAAGATTACGAACTCATCTCCTCCGAATCTGGCACATATATCCTCCGGTCCGCAGCAGTCACGGATAATGCCCGCAAGACGCTGTATAGCTGAGTCACCTTCATTGTGGCCGTAGTTGTCATTAATGGATTTCAGGCCGTCCATATCAATGAATGTCAGCATTATCATCCGGCGCTCTTTTACGCATTCATGGAAAACATCATCTGCGATATTTATGAATCCATTGCGGTTATAGACATTGCAGAGCGGGTCGATGACGTAGAGCCTGTTGAGCTCCTCCATAGTCCTGTTAAGGTGGAACAGCTTGCGGATATTCTCTATGGAATTGCTAATATTCATAGTCAGTGTGTGGCAAAGGAGACTCGTTATCGGGAAGTCTCCATTTGTTATTATGTAGTAGCCCTGGCATCTGTCACGGAAGTGCAGCGGCATAAAATAGCTGATATTCCCCCCATTATCAAGAGGCTCCGGGAACATCTTACTGCTGGAAAAGTAGTTCAAGCTCCGGCGCTCACCCTTGTCCCAGATAAGGGGAGCTGTCATGTAGCTGGTGTATGTACCGTTGGTAATGTCAAGTGTACTGTTGTATGAATCCTGCCAGTCCTCAGTCAGACAGAGTGCGAACTTCTCACAGCCCAGTTCTTCAATAAATTCCTCAATAACGTCAAAGTGCTCCTCAGCGTCCTCAGTCTCGGCAAGGCGGGCGGTCAGCCGGTTCAGCATGGATATATTTGCATTTGTAGTCTCCATACGGAGGTATGCTCTTTTCTTGTAGCTGACAAAATCATCGCCATCCTCGGAAGAACAGCCGCAGCTCTCGGAAAATACGGGCTCTGCATCAAGGTGTATCACCTTGTCAGGCTCCCTGCCGTCAAGGATGTCATTGATAACGGAACAGGCTGTCCGGCCTGCATCAAACAGAGGTCTCCTGACTGAAGTAAGTGAAGGGCAGAAGTTCCGGGCATTATACGTGTAGTCAAAGCCGGTGACTATAACATCATCCGGCACTCTGTATCCCTGCTTTTCAAGGGCAGTTATGGCCGTGAGAGCCATTGCGTCATTGGCACATATCACCGCATCCGGAGCGGGAAGCCCTGTCTCTGCGAATTTTTCAACCGCAAGGCGGCCGTCGTGAGTACGGAACTCGCCGAAGTAAACTCTCTGCTCCTCAACGGGAAGTCCGTTTTCCTCCATAACGCTGAGGAAGGCCTCATATCTTGCTTTAGCCTCCGGATTGGAGAGCGGTCCGGATATATAGTTTACGACCTTGGCTCCGTGTTCTTTGATAACGTGCTCCACTACTTCGGACATAGCCCCGGTATTGTTGATGCTTATATTGTAGAATTCCGGATAGTCTCCGCAGTCAAACACAACTGCCGGGATACCGGCATTGCGGACCTTTTCAGCAATGTAAGCCTTGACCTCCGGCTCGTTTATGGTATTGCTCATGAGAATAGCGCCGTCAAACCAGCGGAAATCCACCAGCTTGTAGATACTGTACTCACCTTTATCAAAGCTCTTGCTGGCAAGCATACCCACGAAGGCTGCAAAGTACGAAATATTGATATTATTTTCCCTTGCGCAGCTGTTGATGCCGCTGATGATATTGTTCTGGTACTCTTCGTCAAGTCCCGCAACTACTACAGCAATATTTCTGATGTTATTCATATCCGTATTTCACCTCCGAAGGTAAACTAACGCCCTGCGGCAGACCGTTATTTTAAACTATTACTTATAAACATTATATCACTTTTTCATGAACTTTTAAAGTCCCTGCTGTATTTTTGTTCATTTGCACATAGCGGTAGTGCCTTCCTTGTGCAGTTAGACGAATCTGTCTGAAAAATCGTCTTTTTCCCCCTTTAAAATCACTTGTTTATGACAGCATCGCAACAGTCATTTTCTTTTGATATAAAGGAGAAATCATTATGAAAAAAGTTTTAGCAGTTTTATCATCCCTGGTATTTTTAGCATCTGCCGTATCCTGTGGCAGCAAAAACAGCTCCGGAACTGAAAGTGTGACCTATACCGGACATTCCGGCTGATATAGCCATGATGTACCGTTTTGAATCCTTCAACGGCGGCAGAGACTTCATCATCCTTGGCACCGGAAAGACCACTCCCCAGTTCTGGCGGACAGGCGGAGACTTCTCAGAGTTCTCGGCTCTGGAGATACCTGACTTTGAGGTCCCGCTCAACTATGATTTTGCTGTTGCAGAGGACGGTACCATTCTCAACTTTGTGGCTCACCCGGAAGTTGACCCGGAGGACATACCGGAGGAATGGGAGGAAAAGACCAAGTTTCTCCAGGACGCAGACTTCACCTTCCATATCGAACTGTTTTCCCAGGAGGGACAGCTCATCTCCGATAACGAGGTCACAGGCATCGACATCGTCCCTGACGCTGATACACAGTTTGCCGGAGCGGCTATAGACAGTGAAAAGGTCATTGCAGTCATCGACGGCGAACACTGCCTTTTCTCCCGTGACGGCTCCTACATCGGCCGGTTAGTCCCGGAATCCGGTGAAATAGAGGCCATAGGCAGGAACAGCTCCGGGGACGTCGTATGTGCGGTCTCCGACGGTGATATGCTGTCCATATGCACTGTAAACATGGATTGCACCCTCTCTGCCGGCAGCGTTTCCTATGAGCTCAGCGGTTCAATTGACGGCATAATCCCCGGCAGCGGTCCCTGGGACTGCTTCATCCGTACAAAGTCCATAGTGTACGGCATCAGTTCTGAGGACAAGTCTATTGAACCGGTATTCGCTATAAACAAGGCAGGTCTCACCGCCGACGGAATGGTGGGATTCGCTATGACAGAAGAAGGCGACATGATCGTGCCTGTTATAAGCTGGTCTGAGTACACTGCCGAAATAAAGAAGTTCACTCCCTGTGACCCTTCTGAGTTTGCAAATATCGAAACAATAACCGTAGGCACCTTCCAGGGCAGCTTCTTTGACAATAACTATATCGAGCTTTTCAACGATACTCACCAGGACGTTCAGGCGGAGCTGAAAGTGTACCTTAACGACAACACCGGCAGTGAGGAAGCCTACGAAAAGGCCTCTGAACAGGTCTTGCAGGATGCTCTCAGCGGTGACCTGCCCGATGTACTGATAGGCTACGACATGAACGGAATTTTCGCTGATATTGATATGCTCGAAAAGGATGTTGCTGTTGACCTCTAC
>CACWPR010000114.1 GCA_902762855.1 Ruminococcus flavefaciens | reverse complement strand
CCTTGACATACGTCAGTATGCCTGCGGAATTTCTATACAATCTGACGAAAAATCTCACGGCGCATCTTCAGCACAATCTTTGTGCGGTATTGCCTTAATTATACCATACCGTCCCACAAAAATCAATATTCTATTGATACAACTGTCTGTAAACAAGCATTTATTTTATCAAAGGCCTTTTCTGATACTTGACTTTCATATCAGCGTAATGTATAATTATTTCAGGATAATATCAAGGGCGGACAGCTTCTTCAAAGTGTGTTCTCCCTGAGTGTATACTTTCATTTATCATGTATGTTTTTTATTAGGAGCTGATCCTCAGATGCCATACATAACAACAAAATTACAGCCTATCAAAAGCTACCCTACATTCCAGTTCTATGCAAAGGCCGTACCAAAGTCTGTGGGACTGGACATCGTATTCAAGATATGCATACTCGAAACTTTAAAGTGGATAAGAACGAGATTAAATGACTTTCCGGACAAACCTCCGCAGATCATGGTGCCGGAACCTGAAATGTATGAGAGCTTTTCAATTGATTCATTATGCTCTTTCAGCTATTCAAACGGGCTCAATCTTGATGTGATATATATAGAAAAGAAGGGCATATGGTCATTCAGGATAACAGAGACTGACATGGGTGCCAATCTCGGAAGCCCCAACGAAAGACCGCCTGTCAGCGGAAGGACATTCGATACTGAAATATCCTTTGTGAAGCAAAAAGACCACGTTGAGGCTGGTATAAGAACTATCTGCTCAGAGCCTTCAGATTCAACTGCCGACTGCGAGGTATTTCGTCCTACTGTACTGAAAGCTCTGGCTGAAAACCCTTACATAAAGCTCACTCACGGCGGATTCGTTATTGATAAAAGCCCCCTTGAGGTCAAAACAAAGTCCGATGCTGAAAGACTTTTCAGCCTTTATGAAAATGAAGAGCTTAATTTTCCCCTTGTCATCGTCTGTGATACAGAAACCAGAGAGGTCAGAACCGACATTTCCGCATTCAAGTTCGATGAAACTTCATTCAGCTACAAAGGCAGCCTTTCACTTGAAAATGTATCCGAACTCCCTGTTGACCTGAGTTCGTTTAGCTTTTCCAACACTCAGAATACTAAAAATGAGAAGTCTAAAAAAACCAGGGAAAAGCCTGTACTCCAAAAGAATGATGTTAAAAAAGAAAAAGCTCCTGTTTTTGACTACAAAACTCTCGCTGATAAACTGGTCGGATTCGCTGTAGTTGCTTTCATAGATGAAACACTGATAAAGTATATCGACAAAAAACTCCAGGCATCACTTGAGTATGGCAAAATAGTTGTTATCAGAAACAAGAACATCATCGACAGTTTTGAACATAAGGAGCAAAACCGGGATACGGATAAATTTTTCAGAGAGCTGCGTTCTGAAATGATAGCTATGCCTAAAAGAAAACAGTATTATTTCGGCGGTGTAGTGTTCCATTCAGACGCAAAACTGAAGGACTTCCATACAAAGCGCCATGAAACGAACTCCCTGGAAGAACAGTGCCATATTTACCGCCTTGAACTGGATGAGCTCAGGAAACAAGTCAAGGAACTTTCTCAGCATCAAACCGATATGCAGCAGACTGCTGACGCTTTGCGGTCTGCTCAGAAGAAAGCTGAGTCCCTCCAAAAAGAGCTTGATGCCAAACAGGCTGAATTTGACATTCTCCGTGAAAACGCAGAGCAAAAACAAAGTGCATATCAGAAAAGCTCCGGACTGATTGCTTTCTATAAAGCGCAAATAGAGACTGCTTCGTCCTTCCCGACACGTAAAGACGATGTTTGCGACTGGATAGAAAAACAGTACTCAGATAATATCATCCTCACTTCAAGAGCAAGGTCAGAAATGAAAAAATACAGCGGTCCTCTTGACATCGTAAGCCTTTGTGACGGCATAGTATTTATTGACGCTTATGCCCGGTACAGAAAGTATTCTGCCACTGAGGAGGAGCTGCAGCTATATGCTGAAAGAAATAACTGGGAAGTCCAGAGCTGCGGCAAGGAAACACTGCGTGTAAGAAAGTCGGACTATACCGTGACTTACGGCGATAGACAGTACATTACAGACCTTCATATCAAGCACGGTGTAAAAACCGAGGAGCTCATAAGAATATATTTCTGCTGGGATGACAGCAGCAAGAAGGTCATAATAGGTTCCATGCCCGAACATCTGGCCACCGTAAAACAAAACACCTGATTTTTTAAGGAGGGGTAAAAATGTCGATATTTGACGGAGACAAACCGCCGATAAACCTGAATTTACCGACCCTTGGCGGAAAAGTTTTCTGGGATAACATCAAAACTGTATCCGGATACACACTTCAGCGTCATTCCATTGAAGGCCACTGCAGGATACTCGACAGTGAAAATAAAAGAGTCGCATGGGGGACTGAATCTCAGATGAGAGCCAGACTGAGAGAGCTTACCGAGCCTGACAGACACGCAAAGTACGGCGATATTATCGGAGTCCATAGGATAGGCTCCATTTACGACCACTATGGAGTATATGAGAGCGATAACGTTGTGTACCACTATGCAGCCGAAAACAGCGATTTTGGTAAAGCTACTATCCATACCACTACTCTGAAAAAATTCATTGCGGACTCAGGCAGCTATTTCGTCCTCGAATTTCCCGAAGAATACGGGATGCCCGGAAAAGTCGCCATGGCTCATGGCGGAGGCGCAGCGGCTATGGCCAATAAGGTATTGCCAAAGTACAAACAGGCATTTATCGACCTTTTAATCAAGAAAAAAGCTGATTATAAGCTCTACTCACCAAGCGAAACTATCCGTCGTGCAAAGAGCAGATTGGGAGAAAGCAATTACAACCTTCTCACTAATAATTGTGAGCATTTTGCTATATGGTGCAAGACCGGCATCGAAGAATCACATCAGGTAAAAGCTCTGCTCAGTTTTATAAACATTATCCTTATAAATGCAAGAATGGCCGGCTATTGAGATACACAGCCGTGAACTACAATCAGGCAATATTGTATTGCAGAAATTCATATACGCAAAAAACAGCTCCGGAATCTGCTCCGGAGCTGTTTCTGTTCTATTATCATTTTTTACTTCTGATACTTTGCCTTGTCCATCTCACGGATAGCTGCACGGCGTATCTTTCCGCTGCCTACGGTCTTGGGAAGTTCGTCCACGAACTCAACTACACGAGGGTATTTATAAGGTGCAGTTCCGTTCTTGACGTACTCCTTTATCTCCTTGACCAGCTCATCCGAAGGTGTCTTATCCTTTGTCAGAACTATAGTTGCCTTTACTACCTGTCCTCTTATCTCATCCGGAACTCCTGTTACTGCACATTCAAGTACATAGGGCAGCTCCATAAGTACGCTCTCTATCTCAAATGGTCCTATACGGTAGCCGGAGGACTTGATAACATCGTCAACTCTTCCGACATACCAGAAGTAGCCGTCCTCGTCTACCCATGCTGTATCGCCGGTATGGTAGAAGCCCTCTCTCCATGTCTCGGCTGTGTTCTCATCGTCTCCATAATAGCAGAGTGCAAGTCCGGGAACACCGTAGCCCTCAGACTTTTCGCCCTTGAGCTTTATGCATATCTCTCCTGTCTCACCTACACCGGCAGGTGTACCGTCAGGAAGAAGCACCTGAACATCGTACTGGGGATTAGGCTTGCCCATGCTGCCCGGCTTAGGCTCCATGCCAACAACGTTTGCTATAGAAAGGGTAGTCTCTGTCTGGCCGAATCCCTCCATGAGCTTTATCCCGGTAGCCTTGTAGAACTGGTGGAACACCTCAGGATTGAGAGCCTCACCTGCTATGCAGGCATATTTCAGTGATGAGAGGTCGTACTTGGAGAGGTCCTCCTTGATGAAGAAGCGGTACATAGTCGGAGGAGCACAGAACGATGTGACATTGTATTTCTTGAACATGGGCAGGATGTCGTCTGCATGGAATCTGTCGAAGTCATAGACGAATACAGCAGCTTCACACATCCACTGTCCATAGAGTTTACCCCAGAGTGCTTTTCCCCAGCCTGTATCTGAAATTGTGAAATGCAGTCCGTTGGGGTCGGCATTCTGCCAGTAACGTGCTGTTACGTAGTGACCGAGTGGGTACTGATAGCTGTGAAGTACCAGCTTGGGATTTCCGGATGTTCCGGAGCTGAAGAATATGAGCATGGGGTCAGTTCCGCAGGGAGTCTCGGCTGTACGCTCAAAGTGTGTGCTGTATGCAGGGAGCTCCTCGTTGAAATCATGCCAGCCTTCACGCTGACCGTTTACGAGAATCTTGGTTCTGAGTGAGGGAGAATCCGCACAGGCAAGGTCAACTTCATTTGCAACGTCTCCGTCGGCTGTGCAGACGATAGCTGAAACATTTGCAGAATTGAATCTGTACTCAAAATCATGCTTCTTGAGCATATTTGATGCAGGGATAACAAGTGCACCGATGCGGTGGAGTGCAATTATTGAGAACCAGAACTGATAGTGACGCTTCAGTACCAGCATTACACGGTCGCCCTTCCTGATACCCAGAGACTTGAAATAATTTGCTGTCTGACATGAATATTTCTTGATGTCCTTGAAGGTAAAGTGACGCTCGTTGTGGTCAACGTCAACATATATCATAGCTGTCTTGTCTGGACATTTTTCAGCCATTGCATCAACTATGTCGTAAGCAAAATTGAACTTATCCTGGTTCTCAAAGTTAACTGCACTGAGCACGCCTTCATCGTTGGTCTCGCACTTGACGAACTTCTCAGCTACAGGATGCAGCAGACCTGCCTTGTCAACGTTCGTAAGATGATGCTCAGCAACGTGCTCACGGTACTCGGCCATTCCGGTAGTGCCCTTGGGAGGCATTACAAAAGCATATATCTCGCAGTCCTCTCCGCCCAGTGCAACTTCATCGTGAGGCATGGAGCTGTCATAGTAGATACAGTCGCCCTCGTGAAGTATCTCTGTATGCGAACCAACTGTCATTCTCAGTGTACCCTTTATAACTATATCCATTTCCTGACCCTCGTGGCTTGCCATGTGCAGAGGCTGGGAAAGAGCTTCCTCAGAAAACGGGATAACTACATGGAAAGGCTCTACGGACTTGTTCTTGAATTTTGCAGCAAGGCGGTTGTATGTAAAGCCCTTTCTGCGGACTATCGGTACTCCCTCGCCCTTTCTTGTAACAGTATAGCCGCTGAGCTCAGGGCTGATTCCCTCCATGAGGTCAGTTATCTCAACGTGGAATGCGTTGGCACATTTGTATATGAAAGTAAAGCTGAAATCCTGTTCTCCGGACTCCAGGGCTTTGTACTCATCAACAGAACATCCTGTTATAACAGCCATTTCCTCAACAGAGATTCCAAGGTCCTCACGCAGACTGGCAATTCGCTCTGCTACCTCTTTTATCCTGGTTTCTGCATTCTGCAAATTCATCATGCCGCTCATAATTACCTCTCCTTTTTCATTGATTTTAGAAAATAAAAAGCTCGTCTCAAAGAATCATCTTTGAGACGAGCATCAATTTCTGACAGCCCGCGGTACCACTCAAATTGTGCCGCTATTGCGTAACACCACTTCAGGTTCCAGCAAACCCTATTCATTAACGCAGACTCACGGGAACACTTACTCAGGATTTTCAGCGTTCCGGCTCAGAAGGGATACATAGCATTGCTTATCACCGGCTCACACCGCCCGCCGGCTCTCTGCAGACATTGGCAATCCTCTGCTTGTCTTCCTCACAGCTTATGTTTTGCATTATATCACAAGAAAACTGATTTGTCAAGTACTTTTTGGAAATTTTTTTATTTCCGGGCTCTTACATCCCGGAATAGTACCTGACAAATTCCTCTATACAGGCGGTTCGGGACATCGGCACAGTCTGCCAGATAAGCTCACCCTCACACTCAAGACTCAGGACGTAACCGTCGCACTGGTCCCAGCCGTAAAGCAGGTATTCCCGGCCGTTATGCTAATGTCATTAAGCTAAGAAAAAGATGTAAGAGACAAAAACTCTTACATCTTTTTATGTATATAATGTAAATTTTTGCAAATAGGTATTGACAAAAAG
>CACWPR010000113.1 GCA_902762855.1 Ruminococcus flavefaciens | reverse complement strand
GTGGGCAGGACATCTTTGACCTGAGCCAGGTCCAGTATGCTATCGTGGAGACAACGGGTAGTATGTCCGTTATGAAGCGACCGTCGGAGGACAGCCTCACAAGGAGCGATGTGGGTGTAGAGCTGCCGGACAGCGACCCGCCGCAGCTCGTTGCGGCAGACGGAGCAGTGATAGCTCCGGCACTGAGGTCACTGGGACTTAATACTGAGACCTTGAAAAAGATACTCCTCAGTGCAGGCATGAGCCTTGGAGAGGTCCTGATAATGACTGCTGACAGCTCTGGAAAATGTTATATCGCAGGAAAAAACGGCGGAGCACCGGTGATAGTCGAGGGAGGCACACAATGACAAGAGTGAGATTGAGCATATGCATACTTGCAGTACTTATTATAATAAGTGCTGTTTCAGGAAGGATAGTTGACGATAGCTGCAGCAGACTTATTGCCAGCTCGGACCACGTATGGGAACTGTATGCCTCCGGCCGCCGGGAGGCTGCCTATCAGGAAGCGGAGCGCCTTGAACAGGATTGGGAGGGATTCCGGAAGGGAGCAGCCGTCCTGCTGGATAACGGCAAGCTGACAGAGATAGACAGGGTGTGCTCAAGAGTGGTATTTCTGGTGGAGAGCGACAGTGAGGAGCTCCACTCAGAACTGATGGAGCTCCGGCATATGGCAGAGGCTCTGAGGGCAGGGGAGCTGCCGTTCCTTACCAGTATTTTGTGAGGGTTTTGCAAAAAATGTGTAAATCCTCTTGAAATTGTCGCTGATTAGTGGTATGATTGAAGTTACAGTTTTGCTGCCGGGCGGTAAAAGTGCTGAAATGCACCTAATAAGGACCCGGAATGCAAGACGATCATTCTGCGAAAGGACGATATAATGGAAAAACTCATAAAAGCCTGTGTTTCAATACTACCGGAATCTCTGCAAAAAATTTACTATAAATATGAAGAAAAGTGGCTGTACTTGGTTTTCGGAGGCCTTACCACTGTAATATCTATCGTAACAAAACTCCTCCTCTTCGGACTGGTGCCCGGCGAGCCGAAGTGGGAGAGCACTGCCGGCGTTGTATTCTCATGGATATGTGCCGTGACCTTTGCCTTCTTTACCAACAAGAAGTACG
This sequence comes from Ruminococcus flavefaciens, assembly GCA_902762855.1. Classification (GTDB taxonomy): domain Bacteria; phylum Bacillota; class Clostridia; order Oscillospirales; family Ruminococcaceae; genus Ruminococcus; species Ruminococcus flavefaciens_V. The sequence continues at coordinate 5,120 of CACWPR010000113.1, read as the reverse complement.
TTTTCAAAAATGAGACCCACACAGCTCAGGAGTTCTGGAAGGTGTTCTTCTCTTTCTACGGAGCGAGACTGGCTACCCTTGCAATGGAAGAGGCTATATTCCTCATATGCTGCGACTGGCTCGGCATGAACAAGACGGTCATAACCTTCCTCAGCCAGGTGTTTATTTTCATCGCTAACTACATACTCAGCAAGGTTTTCGTTTTCAGGAACAAGTCTGCTGACAGTGCGGCAGGAAAGTGACATGGATAATACTATTTTAATAGGAAAGGTACCGGTAAAACGTACCGCAGCACTGGCTCCAATGGCCGGAGTTGCAGACAGAGCCTACCGTCTGATGTGCAGGGAGTATGGCGCTGCATATACAGTCAGCGAAATGGTCTCAGCTAAAGGTATCTGCTACAGCGACAGAAAAACTGCGGAGCTTTGTACAGTGACGGATTCGGAAAGACCAATGGCAGTGCAGCTTTTCGGCAGTGAGCCGGAGTTCATGGCGAAGGCCGTGGACATCGTTCTCCGATATAGTCCAGATGTCATCGACATAAATATGGGCTGTCCGGTGCCGAAAGTGGTCAACACCGGCGCTGGTTCCGCACTGATGAAAGACGTGGGACTTGCAGCAAGGATAACGGAGGCTGCTGTAAAGGCGGCCGGGGAGGTCCCGGTGACAGTGAAGATAAGAAGCGGCTGGTCCGGAGACAGCATAAACGCTCCGGAAATGGCAAAGGCACTTGAAAGTGCCGGAGCAGCTGCTATAGCTGTACATGGCCGTACAAGAGACCAGTTCTACAGCGGAGAGTCAGACTCCGGAGTTATAAAAGCGGTGAAGGAGTCAGTGAAGGTGCCGGTCATAGGCAACGGCGATGTGACAGACCTGGAGTCGTGCCTGAAAATGTACCGGGAGACTGGCTGTGACCTGGTCATGATAGGCCGTGGAAGCTACGGGAACCCGTTTGTTTTCAAAGCTATAGACGCATACTTCAAAGGCGAGGAGTGGGTCCCACCAAGTGTTGAGGAGAGGATGCAGGTCATGCTCAGGCACGTAAGGCTCATGCTGGAGCTCAGCGAAAAGCCTGAGGAACTGGCAATGCATGAGGCCCGGAAGCACGCAGCCTGGTACATGAACGGCTATTACGGCTCCGCCAAATTCCGTGGACGGTGTTATCAGCTCAGCTCGTACAGCGAAGCTCAGGCACTTGCAGAGGAATTCATAGGATTACAGCGTTCACGTATGGGTGAAAATAGCTGAAAATCGGTCTGGAAAACGGCTGAAATTGTACAATAGTCATGTTGCACAAAGTTTCTGAGAAAACTTCGTGCAAAACATAGAAATTTCACTTCCTTTAAACCTGGAATGCCAGAAATTGGCTTAGATACGAGATTTGGCAAGGCTAAATCATCAGCAAACTGCTTAAACATGGTGTAATTATGTGCGAATTTCATACAATATGTAATTGCAAAATGAAAAATTGTGTGGTATAATAAGGTTCAATGGGGAGTGGGATTTTTCATACATTATAAATGAAAGTCACACGAACAGGAGAAAAATAATGAGAACAGGAAAAGGAAAAACTTTTGCAGCCTTTACTGCTGCGCTTTTGCTTACATCTTTCTTGACAGGATGCGGTATGGATACTGTCGGAACTGTTGATGACTCGGACACAGCGACTGCTGCGGCTGCGGACGGAGGACAGGCTGACAGTCAGGGAGACTCCGGAGAAACGACTGATGCCGAGACGGAGCCGACTACCGAGGAGGCCCCCGAAGATAAGGTGGTACACGTTGCCGCTGCGGGAGATAACCTCATCCACTATTCGGTCTACAAAAACGCAGAGGCCTATGCACAAAACGGCGAGAGATACAACTTTGCCCCTATCTACGAGAATATGCGCTATATCATCGAGGACGCTGACATCGCTGTGCTCAATCAGGAGACCATAATCTCCGAGAGCAACGAGGTCCGCGGCGCAAACGGCGGAGCTCTTCTCTTCAATTCGCCACCGGAAGTCGCTGACGCTGTCATTGATCTGGGATTCGATGTGTTCACAATGGCCAACAACCACCTGCTGGATTTCGGCGCAGATGCTCTTGAAGAGTCTATCCGTTTCTGGAACAAAAAGGCAGAGGAGAATGACCTGACTGTCCTTGGCGCCTACCTTAATGAGGAGGATGCAAATGACATACGCATCCGTGAGGTCAACGGAGTCAAGGTCGCATTCCTTGCGTATGCAGAACACCTCAATGGCTTCGCTATCCCGGAGGACTCCCCTCTGAGAGTTGTTATGAACAGCGAGGAGGATGTCATTGAACGTCAGATAAAAGAGGCTAAGGAAGAAGCTGACGCAGTCATCGTTTCTGCCCATTGGGGTCAGGAGGATACAGATTATGTTTCAGATGACCGCAAGGAGCTTGCGAAGAAAATGGTGGACTGGGGTGCTGATGTTATCCTGGGCTGTCACACTCACACAGCACAGACTATGGAGTGGATACCCAGAGATGACGGTTCAAGAGGATTCGTCTATTATTCAATGGGCAACTTTGTCTGCGCTCAGACTGACAATTTCAACCTTATAGGCGAAATACCGGAATTTGACATAGTGCTGGACGGCGCTACAGGTGAGGTACATCTGGATAATGTAAGCTGCAGTCCGAGCATCGTTCATTATGACGACGGCAATTTCTCCAACATGAGGATATACCCATACAGTAAATATACGCCGGAGCTTGCAGCCAGCCACGGCATCCCATATGCAATACCGAGAGGCAACTACCCGGACTTTAGCTGGGACATTATAAATGACATTATCGAACGCAATTTCCCGGAGGAATTCAGACGTTTAGATAGATAATGAAAGTTGTTCATAATTTGTTAATAAACCCGGTTTACAGTGAGTTTTAAGCAAAATGTACTATTGTGCAATCTGTGCAAAAATGGTGACTGGTGTTTATATAAAATACCAAAAACGGTACAAACCTATTTACTTTTTTTTAAGGCTGTTATATAATGAAATCAAGAATAAATATAGATTTGGGATTAAGTATCTCATCACGGCAGTGTGATGCGTCTTTCGCTGAACTACTGCGTGCAGAGCGTGTTTCCTGTCCTGATAACGCTGCCTGCGGCAAGCTCCGCAATGAGTGTGAACATATGCTTGACTGCGAAGAATGCCTGAGACTGCGTTGGCGGACACCTTAAGACCTGTCTGTATAACAGAGCAGGAACAGACCGCCCGGCACCAGTTATTTAGTGTAGTGCGGCTTGAGTGCTGCTGCAAAAGACATGATATAATAAAAGGGGCACCCCGTTCCTTTGTTATATAACATTAATGAAGAAGGAGGAAAAATTAATGAAGACAAAAAAGGTAGTCGTGGGAGCAATTGCCGCGACGATGCTTTCACTTTCCGTATGCCCGATCGCTCCGGCCGTAGCTGCTGGCGAAACAGTGCAGATATCCGTTAGTTCAGCTGAGGCCAAGGCAGGAGAGCAGTTCACAGTGAATGTATCCCTCTCTGATGTTCCCTCCGCAGGTATCCAGATCCTTGACTTTGGTATCGCTTATGATCCTACTCTTATTACGATCGACAGCGTTACAGCAGGCGAGGTGACTGATACAGGCGCAGGCAGTGCAGACCCTACAGGAGGTTCAAACGGTGCATCAGTATTCCAGAGCTCTATCCACAACGATGAGGGTTCTGTAAGCCTGTTATTCACCACAGGACTTGAGGATTCATCCTACTGGCTCAAGAAGGACGGTGTTTTCTGTACGATAACCGGTGCAGTCGCAAGCACAGCGGCTGAGAATACTGTTGCAGATCTCAAGATAATTCCTGTAGATCGTGCAGCAACAGATCAGGCCGGCGCATCACAGAACGACAGCATCAGCTGTGGCTATTTCAATGGTACTACCAAGGTTTCGTATGAAGTGAAGACCAATGATGGTAAGGTTACGGTTGCCGGCGATAAGACCGGACTCCGTGGCGACGCTGACTGCAATGGAACAGTTGCGATGAACGATGTTGTTCTTATCATGCAGTCTATATCCAACAAAGATAAGTATGGAATAGGCGGATCTGATGATAATGCTCTGACACTCGATGGCGCAGCAAATGCAGACGTTGCAGGCGATCCCGCAGGCGCTACCACAAAGGCAGACAAGGGCGGAGACGGTATCTCAGTTAACGATGCTCTCCGTATCCAGCAGTTCCTTCTCGAACTTATACCTGAGCTTTGATCCCCGTGATTATCTGATTTGTCCCCCTTACAAAGGAATACAAACCCATTTTAATTACTAATAGGCTAAAAACCTAAAGAAAGGAATTATTACAAATGAGAAAGTTAATTTCTGCAGTTACATCTCTTGCGATGGCTGCAACAATGGCGAGCGTTGTAGCTCCCACAGCTGTAAGCGCTGAAGACACAGTCAAGGGCTTCGCTATCCAGGCATATGCAGAGTCTGGTTCAAAGTATGCTACAGAGGGCAGCGCTGTTACAGTTTCTGCTGATGATATCGCTGCTGGCGATGTTACAGTTCCTTGTGCAGTTTACCTCGATGAGGCAACAGCTTCTTCCAACGCTATCTCCGCACAGCTCTCTGTAAGAGGCGGCGACGGTGCTGGTGATATCGTTTTCAATTACCAGGATCCTACACAGGATTACTTCACAGAGGCTCATTCCTATACTCTTGCTGATGGTACAGCAGCTTCCACAAAGCAGGCAATAACATTTGCTGGTACATACAATGCAAGAAAGTCCATGTGGTCACCTCACGGACACGAGGAGCCTGCTTGCGTAAAGGGCCAGAAGGCTGCAAGCACAGAGAACTACTACATCGGCTACACATGGATAGACAACGGTTCAGCTTACACATGGGCTGGTACAAAGTCAACTGACCACCCGCTGTTCGTTTTCGATGTTGTTCTTCCTAAGGGAACACCTGCTGGTGAGTACGAGCTCTACTTCTGTGACTACAACACAGATTCAACAGGAAAGAACAACAATCCTTCCTGCATGATCGAGAACTCCACATCTACAACAGGCAGATACATCACTTCAGATGGTTCACTCACACTGAAGAACATGACAATCACAGTTGAAGGTGAGACTTCTGGTTCTACAACAAC
>CACWPR010000112.1 GCA_902762855.1 Ruminococcus flavefaciens | reverse complement strand
AGTATCACTTTTCTCCGAACCTTTGTCTTTCCAATACGCTGCGAACTCTTTTGCAGCCTTTTTCTGTTCCTTATCGGTCATGTTGGTACCTCCAATGCTCGATTCTTTAAGTACATTTCACCATATTCGGATGAATAAATCAACGGATTTATATAAAAATAAGCTGATACCTACATTATTGTAAGTATCAGCTTGTGTCCTATTCAGTTTGGTTTGTCATTTGTTCCGCTAAGAGCAGCGCCCATCAGGAGGCCTTTTTTTCTTTTATATCAATAACAACGTATTCAGACTTTGTACCGGTCTTGAAAGGTATTGCCCAGCCGGATATGCCGGAGGTCACTACGAAAGTTGTGTCCTCCCGGACTTCAGTGCCATATATACGGTCATTAGCACCTATAAGCAGGCCTATCTGCCCGGCAGGCCATATGTGTCCGCCGTGGGTATGACCGGACAGGACGAGGTCAGCACCGGACTCAGCCTCCTCAGAATAGGAATTGGGCTGGTGGTCTATGACTATATGGTACTTTGACGGGTCAAGGTCACGAGAAAGACTTGCCATATCCGCACGCTCTCCCTCCGACTTATCCCTGCGTCCGGTTATGTAGAAGCTGTCATTTACAAGTACAGTTTCGTCACGGAGGATAGTTACATTATTTTTCACCAGCTCAGCATCGAGCTGTTCAGAATCAAAGTCACGGTAACTGTAGTAGCCTTTGTCATGGTTGCCGTATACAAAGTAGACACCGTAGGTGGTCTTTATATCCAGAGCGGCGCAGGCTTTTATCATATCGGCCTTTTGGGAATCGTCATCAACAAAGTCTCCGGCGATTATCACAATATCGGGGGACTCCTCCTCCACACGCTTCATTTCTTCAGCAAACTGGTCTCCGTCAAGGGTTATACCAAGGTGGAGGTCAGCTATCTCAACAACTCTCAGTGAATCCTGGCCGAGAGATTTCTCTGTTGTAAAGGAATAATCCGTCCTGAAAACGTGATGTGCAAGGTACCAGCCAATACCGAGGTATACAGCGGTAAATAAGATAGCTGCTGCTCCGGGGATATACAGCCGGCTTTCCTTTTTGCGGACACGTCTGACTGCAAGACCGATGAGGTCAGCGATGAGCCAGAATAGGGCAAGGTGTATCAGCACCACTATCATTGCGAACATATTTATGAACCAGAAACAGCCTATCATCAGCAGAGGTACTGCTGCAAGGAACCATGAAAGGAACTTTTTTCCGCCGGACAGCTTTTTCATAAAGGCAAATTTCCGGAAACGAGTCAGAAGGTAGACCAGTCCTCCGATGCCGCATATGAGCATCAGGGCAAAAATGACTATCCACATATAAGCAGCTCATCCTTTCATGGCAGAAAATGTCAGTTGAAAAAGACCATATATACCACTATACCTGCAACTGCGGCCATAAGTGCTGCGAGTCCGAGTATAAGCGGAGCTTTGCTGCCGGATGTGTTCTGTACCTGAGGTGGTGAAGCAGGCCCTTGAGGTACAGGTGCAGTCTCTCCACGCCAATCGCCGCCGAAAGGATTTTCGGAGTTGTCAGTGAACGGTGCAGGCTCAGGCATAGTACCAATATCTGCAACTTCGTTGGCAGGGTCAGCCTTTGGCTTGGAGATAGTTATCTCGGTCTCTTCCTTCTTTTCAGGCATGAGCTCCGCAGGTATCTCTGGTGACTCCTGTCCCTCTTCAATTTTATATGTTTCCCTGGCGGGCTTGGGTATGCGTGCAACGTCAGGCCTTTTTACCTTGGGAAGATCGGAATCCTCCATAGATGATTTGAAGTTGGATTCCAGTCTTGTTGTATCGCATTTAGCGTCGGTACTTTCCCTGCGGTTGCCGCACACGCAGCATACAAGGGAAGTCTCTTCATTGAATGTTTCACATTTAGTGCAAATCCACATAATCTACTCCTAATCGAAATCATCTGATGTTATCCATCTTGAATCTTTGTCCGGGATGACAGCAACAGGTGCAGCATGAACGGACTTCTGGTCAGATGCACGTTTTGATGCCTCGATGCTTTTAAGTGCCGAGAGGACCTGCTTCATAGAGAAACGGTCAGCGGGCTCCTTCCTGAGCATATCAGCGATAAGTGCTCTGAATTCCTCCGGTATGTTCTCGCTTATCCGGAGCTCAGCGTCGTTGAGAACAGCCTCATAGACGTAGTCATACTCGTCGTCGAAGCCGGGAAGCTCTCCGCACAAAAGCTGGTGGAAAACTATTCCCATAGCGAAAACGTCGACCTTAGAGGTGAGGACTGCCGGTTCTTCTATCATGGCAAGGAAGGTCTCAGGGGCGAGGTATACAAAATCTCCCTGTATCTCTTCGCCTACCGGCGGGTCATCTTCAAGGTAGCTTGCGTCGAAGTCTATGACCTTGATTGTGAAGAAACAGCCATTAGTTTGCTTTATCATAAGGTTATCCAGCTTTACGTCCGCATGGACCACATGGTTCTCTGCCAGCTTAGTAAAGCTGTTGGCAAGGACCTTCATGAGGATGAATTTGTTGTCCATGTCGATACTGCTCAGCTCGTGGGTGTCCATAGGAGTTTCTGATACCTTGTCAGTCACCAGATAGAAGTGGCTGTCATATCTGAAAAGCTCCAGTGGAGGAACGAGGTTGCCGGCCTGGGAGGCGGCGATGCTGAAATATATATTTTTCTTTGCGTTGAACCATTCAACGCACTGGTCTATTTTTCTCTGCCTTACATCAGGTTCCAGCTTGATAGAGTCCAGAGGGTAAACGGGATTGAGAAACTCCTTGATGAAGTATTCCTTACCGCCCTTGGTACAGAATCCCCACTTTGAAAAACCGCTCTTGTTGCTTGTCATAGGCCTTGTGAGCAGGTAATTGCCGATGTTGTAGGGGATGAATTTATCATCCTGGCCCTTAGAAAGCGAAATTGAAAGCTCCCCCATTATTTATCACCGCCTGTAATAGCCCGGCTTGTATGCCTGCCAGAGACTGAGGAGCTCATCCTCTGTAGTATTGTCGTTCACTATGTCGATGTACTGCTTTTTCACTGCATTATAGCGTTCTGAGAAGTACTCACGGCACCTGCTGAAATCACCGAGACCATACACTGCGATGCCGACAGCGAAGTCGTCGCCTGTAGCAGGAGCGATAAGGTCTGAGAGCTTTTCCTCCCATTGGCTGTCAGAGTCGGAGTCCATAAGGGAGCTGAGTATCACATACTCAAAGTCCATAGGGGTACCGAAGTAGCCGAAACCACCGTCGGTAGAGGTTATTATCATAGCAGGGGAGCTGATCTCCAGCGTCCTGGAGTTAAGGCGAAAGTCGCCCTCAGCGTGAATGACGTTGGACATCCTGCCGTCGCTGCGAAGATTGGAAAAAGCGTCCTCATCTGTCTGTATATCATCCTTTGTGACCTGACAGAGACCGTTCTTGTCCAGGAAGTACCCACGGGAGTCGCCGGCCCAGATGTACTGGCACTGGAGCTTGTTATTTCCAAGGTCTTTTATAGCGGCGATACTTGCAGTAGTAGGCATAGCCTTGAAGAGGTCACCGCCCAGCTTGATGGAATTTTCAGTTTCTATTTTTGACCTCATCCTTGCGAAATTCTCAGTGAGGCTCTGTTTCAGACGGCCGCAGTCTGTACCGTCGAACCGGAAACCGCCGTTCTCGCAGAACTTGTCGGTAACATAGGCGGCCAGTTTTGATGCGACTCTTGCGCCGGTCTTGTTTCCGGCCTTGGGATATTTTCTTGCGCCCATTCCGCCGCATCCGTCGAACACGGAAATATAGCCGGCCTCCTGGCCGACGAAGGAGTAAGAGAAGGAATCTTCACCAAGTCCGGCGAGTTTTTCTTTCTCAGGGCAAATGACTATTGAGGGTCCGGTCATCGGATAAATACCTCCCATATTATATACTGTACGCAATTGCGTCTATTATCTGATTGTAGTTTACTTCCTCAAGACCTCTTCCGGCCTCGGACATATAGTGGATAACGTTGTCCCATGAGTTGCGGATGTCGCTCCAGCCGGGGACGTCGGGTGTGAAGAGGATGAGACGTTTTGAGTTGTAGTCCATGTATCCGTTGTTGTCCTTGTCGCCCCACCATTTTGTAAGTTCGTTGAAGTCAGCAGCCATTCTTGATGGATAGTTTTCCATTTCCTTGCCGAATCCGAGTTCATGTGTGGATGCATCGGACCATACAACGATGAGCTGACGTCTTTTGAGTCCCTCAGTGTTCCACTTTGAACGGATAGCGAAAGCAAGAGCTTCCAGGCCGTCCTCAGGCTCATCGCCGCCGCCGAAAGCGGAAATAGAGCTTACAGTGTCACGGAAGGCCTCGGTCTCTTCGGGAAGATTGAAGAAGTCTGTTCTGAGCATAGCCTCGTTGCCGTCGGCAACGTAGTCACGGTAGGCGATGACCTTGATGCGGAAATCCTGAATGGTCTTGCCTTTCTTACTCATAACTGACTGTATATCGGAATAGAAATTGATAGCATTGGACTTAACGATGTCGATGAGGTCAGACATACTTCCGGTAGCGTCAATGACGAAAACAATGTCAACATTGTACTTCATTTTATAATTGGATGCCATAAAAAAACTCCCTTTCAGACGGCTGCCGCAATTTATGGTCAGCCGATGTCAACAGGCCGCAATAATCGGTCAGAAACATGACATTTTAATGGATAATGTTATAAAAAATTATACCATATTTCCAGTGCGATGTCAATTATAGACAATAAAACTCTGAGGCACAAAAAACAAATACGTCAAAACACACAATCAGCGGCATAAATTATTGTAGAATTTTACAAAAATATTTTTATTGGCGGATATAGGTGTATAAAAATCGTGTCAGGCGAAAACTTGACAAATGTCAAGGAAGATGGTAAAATATAGTTAGAAAATACTAACGAAGGAGGGAACATATGACTGAGATAATAAAAGGTATCGCTGTTCCATTCCTGGGAACTTCTCTTGGTGCAGCTTGTGTTTTTCCCATGGAAAATGACTTTAACATAACAGTTCAGCGGATGCTTACAGGATTTGCTGCTGGAGTAATGACTGCCGCAAGCGTATGGAGCCTGCTTATCCCGGCAATATCACAGGAGGAGGGAAGGCTTGGCAGACTTGCCTTTATACCAGCATCTGTGGGATTCCTGATAGGTATAGCCTTCCTTTTACTGCTGGACCACATGATACCTCACCTTCATATGAACAGCGACAAGGCAGAGGGTCCCCATGCCGGGTTGTCCCGTGACACGATGCTGCTTCTTGCGGTAACGCTCCATAACATTCCTGAGGGTATGGCAGTAGGAGTGGTCTATGCCGGGCTTCTCTATGGAAGCGGCGATATAACCTCAGCAGGAGCCTTTGCCCTTGCACTTGGTATCGCCATCCAGAATTTTCCGGAGGGAGCAATAATCTCTATGCCACTCAGGGCCGACGGCATGAGCCGCAGGAAAGCCTTTACAATGGGAGTGCTTTCCGGTGCTGCTGAGCCGGTCGGAGCTGCGGCAACTATCCTTGCTGCAAGTCTCATAGTTCCTGCAATGCCATATCTCCTCAGTTTTGCTGCCGGAGCTATGATATACGTAGTAGTGGAGGAGCTTATCCCGGAGATGTCCTCCGGTGAGCATTCAAACACCGGCACGGTATCCTTTGCCTTTGGCTTTACGGCGATGATGATACTTGATGTAGCTCTGGGATAAAACAGTAAAAAGGCAGTCTCAGACTGCCTTTTTTCATAGTGATAATGTTATGTTTTTACCGCTTGGCTCATACATATCGAACTTTACACCGCATCTCTCAAAGAGCAGACATGAGGCTTTTACGCTTTCGGTGTCGGCGTATTTATTGTCGTAGAAAACTACTCTTTTGATACCCGACTGTATTATCGCCTTAGCGCACTCGTTGCAGGGAAAGAGAGTGACATAAAGTGTACAGCCGCCTAAATTGCCGATATTGCTGTTGAGGATAGCATTGAGCTCGGCATGGCAGACGAAGGGGTACTTGGTGTCAAGAGAAGTTGGACCTTCCCGTTCCCATGGCATATCGTCATCGAGACAGCCTGTAGGCATACCATTGTAGCCAACGGAGACAATCTTGTTCTCACGGTTGACTATGCAGGCACCGACCTGAGTATTGCTGTCCTTGCTGCGCTGAGCCGAAAACATGGCGATACCCATGAAGTACTCATCCCAGCTTATATAATCAGTCCTTTTCATAGCATACACTCCAGAATATTTTTATTATAGGCAATACCGCACAAAGATTGTGCTGAAGATGCGCCGTGAGATTTTTCGTCAGATTGTATAGAAATTCCGCAGGCATACTGACGTATGTCAAGG
>CACWPR010000111.1 GCA_902762855.1 Ruminococcus flavefaciens | reverse complement strand
AGTCCGGGGATGCACATACACAGCACAAGTGCCGTCAGTAATGATAAGAACTTTTTCATAAAACTCCTCCTAAAAATATTATGAGACTATTATACTATTTAATTATGAACATTTCAACATTCTGTGTTCCAGCCCGGCCCAGGGCTTGTTGACAGGGGGAGAATAATGTGTTATAATTATATCAATAATGCGGAGAACACCGCATCACTATAAAACGGAGGTTTTTTTATGAGAGCAGTAATTACTGTCATTGGTAAGGACACCGTAGGCATCCTGCATAAGGTAAGCGGTATCTGCGCCGGTTACAATGTCAATGTTATAGAGGTCACACAGAGCGTGCTCCAGGATATGTTCGCCATGATAATGCTGGTGGATATTTCTGCTATCAACGCAGATTTCTCTGAGCTCGTTGACAAAATGACATCCCTCGGCACTGAGCTTGGTCTTTCTATCCACACCATGCACGAGGATATTTTTAACTCCATGCACAGCATTTGAGCCGCTGCTGAAAGGAAGTAACTGATGCTTAACGTTTACAATATACTCGAAACTATCAGGATGATCCAGGACGAATGTCTTGATATAAGGACTATTACTATGGGTATCTCCCTCCTGGACTGCATCGACACAGACATCGACAAGGCCTGCGAAAAGGTCTATGAGAAGATAGTCTCCAAGGCCGGGAACCTCGTTGCCGTTGGTCAGCAGATAGAAAAGGAGTACGGTATCCCGATAGTCAACAAGAGAATTTCCGTTACACCTATCGCTATGCTTGCTGCTGCCTGCCCGGACGGTGAGGTAGTCAAGTTCGCAAAGGCCCTCCAGAGAGCTGCCGATACCTGCGGAGTCAACTTCATCGGCGGTTATTCCGCTCTGGTACATAAGGGATTCTCTGCCGGAGATATGGCTCTGATAAAGTCTATCCCGGAGGCCCTCGATATAACATCCAACATCTGCTCATCTGTAAATATCGGCTCCACAAAGTCCGGTATCAACATGGACGCTGTTAAAATAATGGGTCAGATAGTCAAGGAGTCCGCTGAGAGGACTGCTGACCGTGACTGCATAGGACCTGCCAAGCTGGTAGTGTTCTGCAATGCCGTTGAGGATAACCCCTTTATGGCCGGAGCTTTCCACGGTGTCGGTGAGCCCGACTGCGAGATACACGTTGGTGTATCAGGCCCCGGAGTTGTCCGTGCTGCCCTGACAAAGTACCCCGACGCATCTATAAACGAGCTTGCTGATGTCATCAAAAAGACTGCATTCAAGATAACCCGTATGGGACAGCTTGTTGGTGCAAGAGCCTCTGAGCTCCTGGGAGTGCCCTTTGGTATCGTTGACCTTTCACTGGCTCCCACACCGGCTGTTGGTGACAGCGTTGCCCATATCATCGAGGAAATGGGCCTGGAGATGTGCGGTACCCACGGCACAACTGCCTGCCTTGCTATGCTCAATGACGCTGTAAAGAAGGGCGGAGTCATGGCATCCTCCACTGTCGGAGGACTTTCCGGTGCATTCATCCCCGTTTCCGAGGATGCCGGAATGATAGACGCCGCTGTTGCAGGAGTCCTCAGCCTTGAAAAGCTGGAGGCTATGACTGCCGTATGTTCAGTCGGACTTGATATGATAGTTGTTCCCGGAGACATCACTCCTGAGACTATCTCTGCTATAATCGCTGATGAGGCTGCTATCGGTATGGTCAACTCAAAGACTACCGCAGTAAGACTCATCCCGGCTATCGGCCGCAGGGAGGGTGAGACTCTCGAATTCGGCGGACTTCTGGGAAGCGGTCCTGTTATGCCTATCAGGGAGAAGTCAGCGGCTAAGTTCATCAGCAGAGGCGGCCGCATCCCTGCACCTATGCAGAGCCTGAAAAACTAGCAGCCGAAGGCTGCGCTGGACACGTTGACGCTTGCTACGCTCGCTTACTCTGTACGCATGGCTTACTCTGCTTTCGCATACAGAGCCGATGAAAGGGCGGAACTTTCCCACAAACAAAAAAGGCCGCAGTGCAGACCAAATTTTCAAATCCGTCCCCGAAGGGGACACCACAATTCCGAATTACGAATTACGAATTAAAACAAGAACGGAGGTCAATTTATCATGAGCAAGACTAAGGCTGAACAGAAACTGGAAAAGCAGGAGGAACGCAACGTCCTCAAGACCGCATTCATCACTGAGCTCATTGCCGCAGGAATTGCGGTGCTGACAGCTCTTCTTTACCTGTTCGGGGTCATCTCTGATAAGTTCGACCCCATGTACATTATGGGACCTGCTATGGCCGTCATGCTTGGCGGTCACGGAGTAAGGGAGTGGAAAGGACGCAAGCTGCTGGCTCTGGCATCCTTCATCCTCGGACTCCTCCTCATAGCTGTTACTATAAAAAAGATATTTGCTTAAAGAGCGGGGCGGAAGCAATTCCGCCCTGTTTTTCGGGAGTTCTGACTATGAAGATAATTAAAGCGGAGCCCTCCGCAGTTGAGACAGTAAAAGATATAACATACAATACTATCAATCAGGTGTACCCTAAATATTACCCCCCTGGAGCCGTTGACTTCTTCCTCGCTCATCACAGCAGCAGCCGTATTGAGGAGGATGTCCGGGCAGGGAAGGTCTTTCTTCTGCTTGACGACTCCGGAACTGCCGTGGGTACGGTGACTGTCAACGGAAATGACATCGGCAGGCTCTTCGTGCTGCCGGAGCATCAGGGAAAAGGCTATGGCGGCGCACTTCTCAGCTTTGCAGAGGAGAACGTCCCGGAGGGATTCGACCACATTGTCCTTGATTCGTCCCTCCCGGCCAAGAGCATATACCTGAAAAAGGACTACACACCACTGAAATACAACGTGTTAGAGACTGAAAACGGAGATTTCCTCTGCTATGATACCATGATAAAACATCGTCGGAGGTGAGTGTATGGAGCCTGAAAACATCCCCGGACTCTTCGGAGTCAGCGGAAAATGTACCTTTGAAGAGCTAAGGAACGGCCATATCAACCGGACCTTCCTGTGCTCCTGCGGAGATGAAAGGTACGTGCTCCAGAACATCGACAGGGAGGTCTTTCCCTCTCCTGAGAATATCGAGAGCAACATCAGAAAAATAACAGCCGCCTTTGAAAATGCCGGGGAGGAACGGGTCACCGTTCCGGCTTTTCTCATCAGCGGCGAGAAGTATCACGCTGAACTGGGGGGAGAGATCTGGCGGATGTACCCCTATATCCCACAGAAAATTTCGCCTCTGACCAACAGGAGCTGGTCCTGTGGACTGGCTTTCGGCACGTTCATCCGGGTACTCAGCGCAAAGACTGTCAGGCTGAGACCGGCAGGAAGTACCCTCCACGACTGCGGCAGGACGTTTTTCAGCCTGTCTGCAATGGCCGGAAACAGCGTGAACAAGCGGATAGACAGCACCGTCATCTCCAAGCTGGGAAGTCTTAAAGATACCCTTGAACAGGTCTTTACTGCGGACTTCCCAAAGAGGAACGTCCACAATGACACCAAGGCCGATAACGTCATAATAGGCGAAAAGCTGGCAGTTATCGACCTGGACACTGCAATGTCCGGCTATGCGGCCCTGGACTACGGCGACATGATAAGGTCACTGAGCGGAGTAACTGCCGATATGACAGTGATAAGGGACGCTACAAGAGGCTTTGCCGCCGGTCTTGAGGGGACTCTCACCTCCGATGAGGTGGACTCCCTGTACTACGGCATACTCTATGCCACAGGTGAGCTGGCAATGCGGTACCTCATTGACTATATCAGCGAGGCCGGCTATTTCAAGGGGAAAACTCCTGCGGACTGCCTTGCCCGTGCCAATTCCCTCCTCGGTCAGCTCAACCGGTTCATCAACTCCGGCGACGAGCTCACTGATATTATAAATTCCGCCTTCGGAAGATGAAAAAAGCAGCCATAGGGCTGCTTTTTTGCTGCTCCGGAGCTATTTTTCTGCTCCGGAGTCAATGTTATCTGGTTGTATGCTGTTATCACTGAAGCTGGCAGCGACTTCACGGACCTTATCCTCGGCGCTGATGAATGCCTCAACTACCAGCGGGTCGAAGTGGGCACCGGCATCCTTCCGGATGATGTTCATTGCCTCTTCAAAGCTGAAGGGCTCCTTGTAGCTCCTCCGTGACACAAGTGCGTCGAAAACGTCTGCCACGGCCATTATCCGGGCTGACAGCGGTATCTCCTCGCCGCTTATGCCGTGTGGATAGCCCTTGCCGTTCCACTTTTCATGGTGGTACTCCGAGAGATTCTTGGCCTCACGGAGGTAGTCGGAGTCCTGTACAAGGTCGATGACCCTGTCGATTATCTCGCTTCCTATGGTAGTGTGGGACTTCATGATGACGAACTCCTCATCAGTGAGCCGTGCAGGCTTGTTGAGGATGACGTCTGATACGTGTATCTTGCCTATATCGTGGAGAGGTGCGGCATTGCGGACGTTCTGCATGAATTGGTCGGTCACCTGGTCCGGGTATATGCCCTTTTCCCTCATGGACTCCATGATTATATTCACGTAGGCCGCTGTTTTGCGGACGTGGTCTCCGGTACACTTGTCACGGCTCTCGACCATTTCAGCCAGCACCATGATGAGTCCGGTCTGCATACGGGAGATAGTCTCGTTTTTCTGGGATATGTCGCTGATGTAGTTCATACTGTCACCGATAGTCTTGACAAAGGCCTTGTAGAGATTCTCTATCTCGTCACCGGTGCGGATGTCCAGCTTCTCCATGCGCTCAACGCTCTCTTCAAGAGCTTCGTCACTGTTGAAGGCGAAGGCTCCGGCGCAGTAGGCCATGGTGTTGACCGGCAGCAGCAGGTTGTGCTTGATGAGCCAGCGGCTGAACCCTATTATAAATATGTAGAATCCCAGCAGCAGCGATACCAGCTTAGCTGCAAAGCTGTAGCCGTATGTGGTGATGTCGGTCATGGATATGTCTGCGGCAGCGTAGCATACACACTGCCCGTCGCTGTTGTATACCGGCACATAGACCGTCAGCAGACAGCCAAAGGAGTCGTCGGTGATAATAGGGTCTATCTTCCTGCCGGCCAGAAGGTCCGGGATCAGGTCGGAGAAGGATTCGTCAAAGGGGATGACGTCGCCTGCTGCTGAACCCTTCACTTCCTCAGTGTCAAGGTCAAAGACCACATGGCAGCCGTCCTCCTCTATTTTATAGACGTATACGAACTCAACGTCCTGGGAGCTGTCACGAAGAGTATAAAGCATTTCCTTTGTGTGGACGTAGCCGGGAGCGTCAGGGCCTTTTTCGATGTAATCGTCAACGGAATCCGGGTCGATGTAGCTTGCGGCCAGCTCTGCAACGCTCTGTGCCAATTTTTCACGGTCGGCAGTTGTGGCACGTCTGTAGAGCACGAAGCTGATAACTGTTCCCGTACCTGCAACAAGGATAGTTGCGGCTGTGAGTATAACTATCATTTTGGTGCGGACTGACACGGACCTGCACTGGGACTTCCGGAGCTGTGCTTTCATGGCCGGTGACAGGGGAGCCTGCCAGTAGCTGTCGGGGTTAACGTCCCTGATGAGCCGTTTGGGAAGGAGCTTCACTATGATAAGTGCGATGATGAGGGAGAGTCCCTTGTCTGCAAATTCCGTTACTATCTCCATTATGAACTGTGAAGGCAGTGCGTTGAGCCCCAGGTCATTGCGGAGAAAGCTCTCAAAGGTGCCGTAGTCGTCGGAGATGTCGGCAGTGTTGAGGTACCAGGTGAGGAGGGCATCGGGAATGCCTGCCGCCAGTGCGAAAGCAGGGAAAGTCAGCAGGGTCTTGGGGAGACTGCTGAAGAATTTATGCCGTGCGAACCAACCGGCCAGCATAGCCATAATGAGTCCTACAGCGTTGTAATAGAGCGCCTCGTGGTCTCCCAGACCTCTTATGACAGTTGTGATGAATGAGACTATCATTCCGGGGAGGTATCCTCCGCAAATAGATGCGAGGAAAGTACCGGCTGTGTCCTGGTAGAGTGGGATGCCGGTCAATGTGATGACTGTAGAGCCGATGATATTCAGGAATACAGATGCGATGCAGAAAGCAGCGATATTGATTATGCTTTTTCTTCCATGGTGGTCTGTTTTGTTCACAGCAGACATAAATTCCCTCCTTTATTGAAATAAAAGTAGCAACAATAAATATATAGGATATTATATCACAATTTTATACAACATTCATGTACATTTTTTGAATATTCTTCTATTTAATAAAAAATAGAGCTTATATGTCTGTGGTGTGGCCTTTTTTGTATGTGGCAAGAACGTGATTTCGTTGGTGCCGTATGCGAAAGCAAAGGTAGTGCGGTGCTTAGACAACAGTGTTAAAACGATACTTCAAATCCGTCTCTGTAAGGGGACACCACTAATTCCTAATTCCGAATTCCGCATTCCGAATTAAAAGTCATGTACCGCCCTTTCATCGGCTCTGTATGCGAAAGCAGATGAGGCCTTCCCCGGAGAGTAAGCGAGCGGAGCGAGCGAATCGTGTCCGGGTCCAGCGGCACGCTGGGGGAGGCCCAAAGAGGACAACCTTCGGGAAAGTGAAGGGAGGGAAAAAGACAAAACTGGTACAAAAGGCGGCATTTCCCTCCCTTCCCTCT
>CACWPR010000110.1:6694-12825 GCA_902762855.1 Ruminococcus flavefaciens | reverse complement strand
CCGGTCTTCTCGGAGACGGTGAGCTGAGTTCCGGATATGACCTCGATAACGATGGAAGGGTGGACGCTTTTGATATGGTAATGCTGAGAAAAGCTCTTATGCCGACCGGCGAATTCAAGGAGTCCGAATTAAAGGCTACTGAGGAAAATGTACGGTATATAGGCCGTAACCTCGAACAGAACGGCACTGCATGGCTGGTCCAGAGCGGCTCGGCTGTGGAGTTCACTGTTAACGCAAAGTCCGCTGAAGTCACTATCACCGGCGACAGCGGTATAAATAACGGTCCGGAGTACGCTCCGAGATATGCAGTGCTCATCGACGGCGAGATCATTGCAGATGAAATAATGACCGACAAAACACGTACAATAGAACTTTTCAGCGGCGAAACCTCAAGAACAGCCACTGTCAAGGTCATCCACCTCTCAGAGGCTAATCAGGGCGCTGTCGGCGTCACTGGCATCAAGGTGGATTCAGACTCTCCCTCCCCTGTGGTACCTACTCCCGAAAAGGACCTGCGTATCGAGTTCATCGGTGACTCGATAACCTGCGCTTACGGTGTTGAAGGTGCGTCACAGAACGAGAGCTTCAAGACAACTACTGAAAACTTCATGAAGTCATACGCATACCTCACCGCTCAGAAACTCGATGCAGATTACAGTGCTGTCTGCTACAGCGGCCATGGCATCATTTCCGGATATACCTCAGGAGATAAGAACACCGACTCACTCGTGCCGCCATTCTATGAGCTCGTCGGAAAGCCTGCTGACTACCAGCAGCCCTGGGATTTCTCAGTAAAGCCCAACGACGTCGTTGTCATAAATCTCGGCACTAATGACTCTACCTATATCGACAAGGACTTTGAGAAACGTGCCCCCGAATTCACCGAGGCATATGAGGACTTCCTCGGTCAGATAAGAAAAAACAATCCTGATGCCTATATCATCTGCACACTGGGAACTATGGGCGGAGATAAGGAATACGACTGTATCGTAGAGGCTGTTGATAACTACAAGAAAAATACCGGCGATGAAAGAGTCATGTCCTACTGGTCAGTAACTCATACCCAGGCTGATGGATTCGGTTCAGACTGGCATCCCAATGCCGGCACTCAGCAGAGAAGCGCTTATGTCCTCGCTGACAAGATATGTCAGGCTCTCGGCATGGAGTCAGACCAGATAGGTCTCGACGTTGCCGCTGATGCTGTTTACGAAATGGTATGCAATAAGGATAACGGCGCTAACGCTGCATCCTACTTCTCAGACTATAATAAGTCCTTCTGGATGAACACCGTTACAGGCGGCTCCTCCCGCAGTGATATTGAGGCAGTCATCTCCGGTGTAGGTCTAAAGAAGGACGGAAAGTATCGTCTGACCTTCAAGTGCAAGGCACCTGACGGAATGGATATTCCGGTTATCATCAGAAACAGTGGAAAAACTGCTGAATATTTCAGCAGCACCTTCACCGCCAGCGGTGAGGATGCTCCGTTTGAAGAGGAATTCACCTGCCCTGCTGCTGATGCAAGTGCAGAGATAGTCCTCCAGATAGGCGGTATGGACTACAGCAATGTTACTCTCTCTGAGCTAAGGCTCGAAAAGATAGGATAAAAGCGAGGTGTGTTTATGCGCTGCAAGACCTGCGGCACTCAGTTAAGTGAGTTTGCCGGATTCTGCCCTAACTGCGGAGTCACCGTACACCGCTCTGCCGGACAGGCTCCGCCCCTCCGGAAAAGTCCTGCTCCTGTTCCCGTGAACAACGAACGGCCCGTATATGTTCAGATGCCTCAGCCCGCTCCGGCACCTGTGCCTGTACCACAGCCTGCTCCTGTACCTGTGCCTCCGCCGGTAAGTCAGATCCGCCGGCAGAGCTCAAATAATGATATCTGGCTGGTACTTATGACCATGCTTTCTCTGCTGATGTGCTCTCTCGGCACTTTCTGGACAGACTTCATCAAACTGCGCTATGAAAGTCTTTCAGACAGCGTGTACAACGGGATAAATTACTCTATGGGCTACCGTGAGATGTTCAGTGTGGGTATGAGCGAGTTTTTCCGTGAACAGGACCCTTTCACTAACACTGTTATGGCGGTCATCCCCATATTTATGCTTGCCGCCCTCGGACTTGCCGCCGCAGCCGGTGTATTTACCGGCAGAAAAAACAGCGGAACTGCACTCCGTCTGCTCGGAATAGGACACATCTTCCCTGCTATCTCATACATACTGACCTTTCTGAATGCTATCTACATCCGCAGCACCTATATCGACGACGGTTTCTCCGGTGACAAGTGTACTCTTGCCGGCGGACCTATCGCCATGCTGCTCATCTGTATCTCAGCTATGACCTTCTCTTTCATGGCTTCCGGCAAAAAAACTACGCATTCATAAGGCACTGTACTTGACAATCACCTTGAAAATAGGTATAATAAGGTTATTGCCCGCCTGTATGCGGCGGAAATATTCTGTATACGGGACAGTGTCAAATGTCCCATGCTCAGGAAGGAGCTTAATATGGACAGCAGAAGAGCTTTCGGTCTGCTTATAGCTGTGATCTCAGCAGTACTTGTCGTACTTGCCGGACGTTCATGTGCTAAGGACATCGAAAGGCAAAATCAGAAAAACAATAAAAATACTTCTCAGTTTCAGCAAACAGTGGAGATAATCACTATCTCGCCTAATGTACCTGTAACAGCACAGCCAGGCATCACCGCAGCAGTTACACCGGAACCTGCCACTGACCTGCCTGTTCCTGCTACCCTGCCTCCCGGCATGGACCAGCCGGACCCCACCGCTCCCTCTGAGGAGTACATCCCAACAACTCCCGACGGAAGTATCGACCCGGAGTTTGTTCCGGAAACTACCACCAGATCAATGCTCGATGAGTTCTGGGACAGCGAACACCCCAGTTATCTGGATCCCTATGGTTTTCTTGACGGCGGCGGTTATACTGACCCCACGTCTGTAAGAATAGAAATTGGTTAACGGAGGAATAAAAATGGTTATAATCGAAATGGAAAACGGGAAGAAGATCAAGATCGAGCTCTATCCCGATATTGCACCTATCTCTTGTGAGAACTTTGAAAAACTGGTAAAGTCCGGTTTCTATGACGGACTTATCTTCCACAGAGTCATCCCCGGCTTTATGATCCAGGGCGGATGCCCAAACGGCACCGGTACAGGCGGTCCCGGCTGGAACATCAAGGGCGAGTTCTCATCCAACGGTGTGAAGAACGACCTCAAGCACACAAGAGGAGTTCTTTCAATGGCACGTTCTATGATGCCCGATTCAGCAGGTTCACAGTTCTTCATCATGCATCAGGACGCTCCCCATCTTGACGGTCAGTATGCAGCATTCGGCAAGGTCATCGAGGGAATGGACGTAGTTGATGAGATCGCTGCAGCAGAGACAGATTTCAGAGACAAGCCCATAAAGCCTCAGGTTATGAAAAAAGTGACCATAGAGTAATGAACGCAGACTGTCGTATCTATATGCGGCAGTCTTTATTTTATACTAAAAATCATAAGGAGTAACCAATGAATACATCTGACATCATAATTCTTGTGACTATTCTCGGATATATGGCCATGATGGTCATCATCGGCATTGTTTTTTCAAAGAAGAACTCCAACGTCGGCGACTTCTACCTCGGAGGCCGTAAGCTCGGCCCTATAGTAACTGCTATGAGTGCTGAGGCCTCGGATATGAGCAGTTGGCTTCTCATGGGACTCCCCGGAGTCGCCTACCTCACCGGAGGCGCAGAGGCCGGCTGGACTGCCATTGGCCTTGCTGTCGGTACATACCTCAACTGGCTCTTCGTTGCAAAACGTCTGAGAGTATACTCCCAGAAGTGCAGCGCTATCACTATCCCGGACTTCATGTCCAACAGGTACCGTGACAGAAAACGAGTCCTTATGTGCGTTACTGCAATTGTAATACTCATTTTCTTCGTGCCCTATACCGCTTCCGGATTCTCAGCCTGCGGCAAGCTCTTCAGCTCTCTTTTCGGATGGGACTACCATGCTGCTATGATAGTCAGTGCTGTTATAATCGTTGCATATACCTGCACCGGAGGTTTCCTTGCTGCCAGCTTCACTGACCTTATCCAGAGCATCGTCATGACCCTGGCACTCATCAGCATAGTCATTTTCGGTCTCAGTTCTGCCGGAGGTCTGGGAAACGTCATCGACAATGCAAAGTCTATCCCCGGCTACTTCTCCCTTTCAGAGATATACAATACAGAGACCGGAAAGGCTGATAATTACTCCTTCCTCACTATCGCATCACTTCTCGCCTGGGGCCTCGGCTACTTCGGTATGCCCCACATTCTCCTCCGATTCATGGCTATAGAGGACAGGAACAAGATCAAGACATCCAGAAGGATAGCGTCTGTCTGGGTAGTCATCTCCATGGGTATCGCCATTTTCATCGGTTTCATCGGAAACAAGCTCACTGAACTTGGAAAAATAGATGTCCTTGAACAGACTGACTCTGAGCGTATAATCATCAAAATTGCACAGTACATGAGCGAACATCACACCGGTCTCGCTATAATTGCAGGACTGGTCTTTGCCGGCATCCTCGCCTGCACAATGTCTACATCCGACTCACAGCTCCTGGCTGCTTCTTCAAGTATGTCTGAGAACATCCTCAAGGGAGTTTTCAAGCTGAAACTCTCTGACAAGCAGTCTATGCTCGTTGCAAGAGCCGTTCTTATGGTCATCGCCATTCTCGGTGTTATCCTCGCCTGGGACGAAAACAGCTCTGTATTCAGAGTAGTTTCATTTGCCTGGGCAGGTTTCGGTGCCACCTTCGGACCTGTTATGCTGACTGCGCTCTTCTGGAAAAGGTCTAATGTATACGGTGCTGCTGCCGGTATGATCTCCGGTGCTGTAATGGTATTCGTCTGGAAATTCGGCATAAGCAAGCTGGGCGGTGCATTTGCTATATATGAGCTGCTCCCCGCTTTTGTGACCGGACTCGTGGTCATCGTGGCAGTCTCACTGCTCACTCCGGCTCCCGAAAAGGAGATAATTGAGGAATTCGACACTGTAAGCAAAGAGATACACACATGATAATGTAATGTCAAAGGAGGCGGTCGTATGCCTTTCAACATCGTTCGCAGTGACATAACTAAAATGGAAACAGATGCTATCGTCAATGCCGCAAACAGCTCCCTCCTCGGCGGAGGCGGTGTTGACGGCGCTATCCACCGGGCCGCAGGTCCGGGACTGCTGGAAGAATGCCGGAAACTCGGCGGATGCAGTACCGGCGACGCTAAGCTCACCGGTGGTCATGGACTTAAATGCAGGTACGTTATACATACTGTAGGCCCTGTCTGGCACGGCGGCAGCTCCGGTGAGAAAGAGCTTCTCAGGAGCTGCTACAGAAAAAGCCTCGAACTCGCCGCAGCAAATAAGTGCGAGTCAGTGGCATTTCCGCTCATCTCTGCCGGTGCTTACGGCTACCCCAAGCGTGAAGCTCTTGATATTGCCGCATCTGTTATAGGTGAATTTCTTGAAACTCACGAGATGGATGTCACTCTTGTAATCTTCGATAAGGCCAGCTTCAAAATAAGCTCCGAACTCTATGAAGACATCCGGCAGTATATCGACGACAGCTATGCTGCCAGATATGATGACACCGAAAGACGACGTCAGTCAATGATGAATGCTCATTCGGCTCCGCTTGCTAAGCTGCACAACAAAAAGCTGCGGCCAGACAGTATGTTGTCCGGACTTCTGAAGCGAAAGTCAGATAAAAATGAGCAGTCTGCAATGGAGATACACTCCGCTGTGCCTGCCGCTCTCCATGAGGATGAGCTCTGTGCTGATGTAGACACTGAACTCGGTAAAATCCTCAGACAGCAGGATGAATCATTCTCGGAGTCTCTGCTAAGGCTCATAGACCAGAAGGGCTACACTGACGTACAGGTCTACAAAAAGGCCAATATCGACAGAAAACTCTTTTCAAAGATAAGGAGCAACCCTTCATACAAGCCTAAAAAACAGACGGCTGTCGCCTTTGCTATCGCTCTGGAGCTGAGCATCCCGGAAACTGAGGCCCTCCTCGAAAAGGCAGGGTATGCCCTCTCAGGAAGCCTCACCTTCGACCTGATAGTCAGATACTTCATCATATAC
>CACWPR010000110.1:0-6633 GCA_902762855.1 Ruminococcus flavefaciens | reverse complement strand
GAGGCTCTCTTCGCATTTGACCAGGTCCTCATCGGAAATTAAAAATGTCGCTTTTCAAGCGACCTCAATACCTCCGTAATGGTGTATACTGTAGTTACAGTAAAGGAAACGGACTTGATGTCCACACATCATAACGGAGGTATTATTATGAAAAAGAACTTAACTGAAATGGTATTCATCCTTGACGAGAGCGGTTCTATGAGCCCTCTCACTGACGACACTATAGGCGGTTTCAACTCACTTATCGAAAAGCAGAAGTCCGAGGAGGGACAGGCTCTGGTATCAACTGTTTTCTTCAGCAATTCCTCTAAGGTCATCCACGACAGGACTGAGCTCTCCAGGGTCGCTCCCCTTACCCGCAGGGACTACGTCCCCGGCGGATGCACTGCCCTTCTTGATGCTGTTGGCGACGCTGTAAAGCATATCGCAAATATACACAAGTACGCAAGAGAAGAGGATGTACCAGAAAAGACTATCTTCGTCATCACCACTGACGGCATGGAAAATGCAAGCAAAAAGTACACCAGAGAAGAGATAAAGCGCATGATAAGCAAGCAGCAGGAAAAGTACGGCTGGGAATTCATCTTCCTCGGCGCTAATATCGACGCCGCTGAGACCGCTGAGAGCATCGGTATCTGCGAGGAAAATGCTATAAACTACCACGCTGACTCCGTCGGTACTCACTGCCTGTATGAATCCGTCGCCGGAGCCGTAAGCAGCGTCAGAAAAGCTGTCCCCCTCGCAAGCTCCAACTGGAGAGCTTCCCTTGATGCCGATAACGCAAGACGGGAAAAAGCTCCGGAAAGAAAAAAGTCCGGCCTCACAGGACTGTTCCGGAAATAAATCTGTAGCTGTGTACCTCCGGGTACACAGCTTTTTTGTCTATACGGCGGTATGTACGAAAAATACTCTTTACAAAATCAATGTTTTCTGGTATAATTATTCTGATATATTTTGTTTTTCACAAGAAAGAGGTAAAACAGTTGGCTAACGATAAGATAAGAAATTTCTGTATAATTGCTCATATCGACCACGGCAAGTCCACCCTTGCCGACCGTATCCTCGAAAAGACCGAGACTGTCGCTATCCGTGACATGGAGGAACAGCTCCTGGATAATATGGACATTGAGCGTGAAAGAGGCATTACTATAAAGGCAAGAGCCGTCAGGCTAAAATATACCGCTCAGGACGGTGAGGATTATATATTTAACCTCATCGACACTCCCGGCCACGTTGACTTCAACTATGAGGTCTCACGTTCACTGGCAGCCTGTGAAGGCGCTGTGCTGGTAGTTGACGCTTCTCAGGGTATTGAGGCTCAGACTCTCGCTAACACATACCTTGCTATCGAACATGACCTTGAGGTCGTGCCGGTCGTCAACAAGATAGACCTTCCCTCTGCTGACCCGGATAGAGTCTGCTCAGAGGTGGAAAACGTTATCGGCATCCCTGCTATGGACGCTCCGAGGATATCCGCTAAAATGGGCACAAATATAGAGGCTGTCCTCGAAAAGATAGTAACTGACATCCCAGCGCCTAAGGGAGACCCGGACAAGCCCCTCAAGGCTTTGATCTTCGACAGCTACTATGACTCGTACAAGGGCGTTATCATCTACGTCAGAGTCAAGGAAGGTACCGTAAAGGTCGGTGACAACATCCGCCTTATGGCTACAGGCGCTGTTTTCAATGTTGTTGAGGCAGGCTTTATGGATGCGACCTCCCTCGTGAACAACGGCTCCCTTGAGGCCGGCGAAGTTGGCTATATCGCCGCATCTATAAAGAGCATCGGTGATACTCAGGTGGGCGATACCGTCACTAACAATGATGAACCATGCGACGAACCTCTCCCCGGCTACAGAAAGGTAAATCCCATGGTGTTCTCCGGTGTTTACCCTGCTGACGGTGCCAAGTACGGAGACCTGCGTGAAGCTCTGGAAAAGCTCCAGCTCAATGACGCCTCCCTCTCATTTGAGCCTGAGACCTCAGTGGCTCTTGGATTCGGCTTCCGATGCGGTTTCCTCGGTCTCCTCCACATGGAAATAATCCAGGAGAGACTTGAAAGAGAGTACAACCTGGACCTTATCACTACTGCCCCCTCCGTTATTTACAAGGTCACTATGACCAACGGAGAAGTGCAGTATATCGACAATCCTACAAACTACCCTGACCCTGCCCTTATACGTACTGCCGAAGAGCCTATGGTCAAGGCAAGCATCCTGTCCCCCTCAGATTATGTCGGTAATATTATGGAGCTCTGTCAGGACAGACGCGGAGTTTTCAAGGACATGAAGTACCTTGACGATACCCGTGTGGAGCTCCACTATGAGCTGCCCCTCAACGAGATAGTCTATGACTTCTTCGATGTTCTCAAATCAAGGACCAAGGGCTATGCGTCCTTTGACTATGAGATGTTGGGGTACGCTCCTTCTAAGCTGGTCAAGCTGGACATCCTCCTCAACGGCGAAGTCGTGGACGCTCTCTCATTTATCATCCATGCTGACAAGGCCTACGGCCGTGCCCGTAAAATAGCCGAAAAGCTAAAGGAAAACATCCCTCGTCAGCTCTTTGAGGTGCCTATCCAGGCGGCTATCGGCGGAAAGATAATCGCCCGTGAGACCGTCAAGGCTATGCGTAAGGACGTACTTGCCAAGTGCTACGGCGGCGACATCACACGTAAGAAAAAGCTCCTTGAAAAACAGAAGGAAGGTAAAAAACGTATGCGTCAGCTCGGTACAGTAGAGGTGCCTCAGGAGGCCTTCATGAGCGTTCTCAAACTCGATAGCTGACACAAGTCCGGAGGTTATCATGATAAACTATATCATACTTTGCATCCTCGGCGCTGCTATGATAATGAGCATTATCTCCGCTCTGGCCGAGATGATATTCAGACGCAATTCCTCTGCCGGCAGATTCTTCCGGTTCTTCCGGATACGTCTGCGTGAAGTCTCTCCTATGAATTTCTGCGTTGTTTCTGTTCTCCTCCTTATCTGGGGCCTCATCTTCAATGACGACTTCCCCGGTATATGGTCCGCTATCCTGATGCTGTTCATCATCCTCTTCACTCTTAGGACCGAGGACATCATCGACCTTACAAAGCGCAGAAAAAAAGCTAAGAAGCTCACTCTGCTCCCACGTACAAAGCTCGCTCCTGCACCCTCAGGAAAGCCGGCTCTGCTCAGAGAGCTCCCGGAGCTCACACCTATGAAGTCCTCTGAGGACGAGAATACAGAAGAAAAGGACGGTTGAACCAATGAGCATTTACACCTGCCCTAACTGCGGCAAAAAGGCTTTCGGCCCTGTGACCAAAGCTCTGGCCGGACGAATGAATTCAAAGGGCAAGCCCTGCCAGAACTGCGGCAAGCTCTGCGTTAACGGAAAGGGCGCAACTATTTTTAATTTCTTTTTCAGCATCATCGGAATTATCGCTATGTTCGTCATTTTCATTATAGCACCTAAATTTGCGTTCCTGTCTCATTATGAAGTTCCGATACAGGCTGGGATAGTATTAGCTCTGCTTGTGATTCCAAGAGTTATATTCGCTTTCTCCTTCAAGCTCCACCCCTCTATCCGTCTTGAACCATTAAAGTAATGGATACAGGTATATATATCCACGTACCGTTCTGCGCCAGGAAATGCGGATACTGCGATTTCTACTCCGGAAAGTTCACTAAAGAACTCTCAGAAGGCTTTACAGATGCTGTCATCCGCAATCTGAGAGCTTTTTCCGGAGAGCACTACACTGCCAAAACCGTATATTTCGGCGGAGGCACCCCATCTTTGCTAAGCACTGAACAGCTCCGGCGCATAATGGATGAGGTCCGCCGGAGCTTTTGTCTTGTCCCGGATGCGGAGGTCACTTTGGAGGCTAATCCTTCAACACTTACCGCCGAAAAGCTCAGCGGTACGCTCAGTACAGGTATCAACCGGCTCTCAATAGGTGTTCAGTCTATGTCTGCCGAAGAGCTGAGATTTCTCGGCAGGAACCATTCTCCGGAAAGAGCCGCTAAAGCTGTTGCGGATGCCGCTGCTGCCGGTTTCAGAAATATATCCTGTGACCTGATGCTCGCTCTTCCGGATCAGTCTGCGGATACTCTGATGAACTCTATACACCGCCTTGCAGAGCTGCCTGTACAGCATATCTCTGCGTACATCCTCAAAGTCGAGGAGGGTACACCCTTCTGTCAGCAGGGCATTGCCGAACTGCTCCCCGACGAGGACCGGTCCGCAGAGCTGTATCTCACAATGGTAAAAGAACTCGAAGCGCTCGGATTCATGCAGTATGAAATTTCAAACTTTTCAATACCCGGCTTTGAAAGCCGTCACAACTGCCGTTACTGGCAGTGCCGTGACTATATTGGCATAGGCCCTTCCGCTCACTCCTGCCACAACGGTGTACGCTATGCTGTCCCTCCGGATATTCAGTCATTTATAAGCTCTCCTGTTCAACAGACCGAGGTCACAGACCCTTCCCCCTGCGGACCGGAGGAGTATTCCATGCTCCGGCTAAGACTGAAAGAAGGCCTGATGCTCAGCAGGGTCCCTGAGCTCAGAACGGATATAGAAAAAAAGCTCCCGCTGCTCTTGCGGGAGGGTTACGTAAATTATGACGGGAACATACTGTCCCTTACTCCAAAGGGTTTCCTTGTCTCTAATCAGATAATCGGTCATCTTGTGTTCTGATTCACTCCAAAAGCTCCTTTCGCAGCAGTGCGAGGAGCTTTTTTTCACGCCTTGAGACCTGCACCTGCGTCATTCCCAGAACTGCCGCTGTCTTTGACTGAGTAAGCTCACGAAAGTAACGGAGCTCCAGCAGCGCTCTGTCCTTAGGCTCCAATGACGACATAGCCTGCCGCAATGCTAACAGGTCAACTATGCTTTCATCCGGCGGCTCTGTGGGAATGTCTGTCTCGGAGCCGTCATCCTCACCGCTCGTAAGGGAAAGCACAGGCTGACTTACGCAAAGCGCCTCTGAGACCTCGCTCTCCGACGCTCCGGACAGCTCTGCAAGCTCACTGACCTGCGGCTCCCGGCCATGCTCTTGTCTGAATATCTCCGATAACTTTTGCAGTTTCATCGAAAGCTCCTTCAGGCTCCTGCTGACTCTCACCGCTCCTCCGTCACGGAAAAGCCGCTTTATCTCTCCGAGTATCACAGGGACTGCATAGGTGGAGAAGCGTACTCCCCTCGTGCTGTCAAAGGCTTTTACAGCTTTCAGAAGTCCCACACATCCGGCGGAATACAGTTCTTCATATTCTATCCCACGTCCCCGGAATTTATTGGCGCAAAGGTGGACAAGTCCCAGATTTTCCTCCGCAAGAGGCTGTCTGAGTTCAGTCTCCATGTTTTTTCAGCCTCTTACGCATTACAACGGTAGTACCCTTGCCCGGCACGCTCTTCACTCTGAGCTTGTCCATAAAGGACTCCATAACTGAAAATCCCAGGCCCGAACGCTCCTCCTCAGGTGCAGTTGTGAACAGCGGCTCCATTGCCTTTTCTACATCCGCTATACCGCATCCCTTGTCCTTGACTCTTATGTATATCTCCCGGTCTTTCAGCAGCCGGACGGTAAGCTCTATGCTTCCCTTTGTGCCTCGGTATGCGTGTACTACTGCATTTGTGACCGCCTCTGATACGGCAGTCCTTATGTCTGAAAGCTCCTCGACTGTTGGATCTGCCTGTATCAGGAAAGACGAAACAACAGCTCTTGCCGCTCCTTCATTTACTGAAAGTGAGGGCATCGAAAACTTTATCTCATTTAATGTTTCCATATCTCTTCTCCTTATGTGACCTTTACTATTCTCTCTATCCCGGATAGTTTAAGCACCCGGCGGATGTACGGCTGCGGCTCACGTACCTCAAGCCTGCCGCCCCATTCCTTTATCAGCTTGCTTCTGCCCATTATAAGCCCTATCCCGGAGCTGTCCATGAAGGTGATATTCTTCATGTCTATGATAATTCAATTGAGCCTATAAGAATTATACGAAAGCATAAAGAGGATATTTCGATATTCCCAAATAAACTATGGTCTGAAAATGATATTTTAAGATTGATAGAAGAAGTAAACGAATGATGATAGTATCTAATTTTAAGTATGTGAATTTATTTGGTCAAACTCCATTTGCAAAAATATGAATGTTTTGGGCGTAGTGATTTTATTGATTGTCATGATGATTGCTTATGTAAGAATTGTTTAATAGAGCATATGAATATGAAAATACAGTAATCTGATAGAAGTTGAGAGTAGAAATCTTGATGGTTTGAATATAGGCTGTTCGTGTATGTATCGTCCAATTTGGTTAGGATAGATGTTTTTTGGTGTATAATTTTGTGCGGAACAAGTTTGCTTCTAATTAAAGATGGTACTTGCTTTGGGGAAAAGTATATGTTAAATATAGTAGTAGAAAATAAATAATAAGGAGAAAGAATATATGTGCAATAGATATGTTATGGTTCAGTAGTCTGAGCTTAGATAAAAATTGATAAGTTAAGCTCAGATGAATCCTAGAAATATATAATTTAGGAGGATAAGATGAGCTATATAAATGCAGAAAAAGTTCTGCCAAGGGAATTAATTGATACTATTCAGCAATATGTTAGTGGAAAAGCAATCTATATACCAAGCGTTGGTAAAAA
>CACWPR010000109.1 GCA_902762855.1 Ruminococcus flavefaciens | reverse complement strand
CTGGCGGACAGAGAGGGATTCGAACCCTCGATACGCTATTAACGTATACACGAGTTCCAGTCGTGCGCCTTAGACCAGCTCAGCCATCTGTCCGTACTTGGTGCGAGTAATGGGACTTGAACCCATACGTCTCTCGACACACGCCCCTCAAACGTGCCTGTCTGCCTATTCCAGCACACTCGCATCTCACAAGTACTTAAATATTATACACTGTAGATTTTGAAAAGTCAAGAGAATTGAAGAAATAATTTATATTTAACTAAAATTCGCTGTGAACTCTGAATTGGATAGAGAGCTGAAATGCCGTAAAATAGGGGGGATGTTTAACTTAAAGTCTTGATTTAGAAAGAAGTCAAAAATATTAGGTTCTTTTTGTACAAAACATAAAATTTGTCAAAAGTGCAATTTTGCGACATTTTTCGACATTCTATGCTATTGACACATTTGATTTGTTGAGTATAATAAATTTTGCGCTTTTACAGCAGCAATACAAAAGGAGATACTAAAATGAACGAAATCACCACAAACATCAAAGTACTTATTTGCGACAACACTGCAGAATTCGGTGTAAAGACCGCATCTGAACTCAGAAGCTCCGGTCTGTATGCCTACACCCGCAAGAGGGACGGCAGGACTGTTCTGAACTCTATCGTCAATGACAAGCCTGACGTAGTTGTGTCAGAGCTCACTGTTGGTGACATTGATGCCATAGTTATGATGAAGAATGCAGCAGCACTCGCCAAGGAACGTCCGGCTTACATAATAATATCAGACATAAAGAATAGTTTTATTGAGCGGCAGGCTCTTGAAGCTGGTGCATCTTATGTGCTTACACGTCCTTTTGAGAATGATACATTATGCTCTGTTATAAAATCTGTAGTCAGAAAAGAACCTCTGCCCGGATGCAGGGATATTGAGCTGCTTGTAACTGATGCTATACATAAAATGGGGGTACCGGCTCACATCAAAGGCTACCATTATCTGAGAAATGCAATAATAGATGCAGTTGAAGAGCCGAAGGTAATGGACAGTATCACAAAGCTCCTTTATCCTAAGGTCGCCCGTTCCTTCAATACTACACCTTCAAGAGTTGAGAGAGCTATACGTCATGCTATAGATATTGCCTGGAACAGGAATGGCGGAGATACAATGGACACATTATTCGGATTCAGCGGTGCTTTTTATGAACGGCCGACAAACTCTGAGTTTATTGCGTTGATGGCGGACAGACTCAGGCTGAATCTGAAAAATCCGTCACGTGACTATGCACTTTTCTGAATCCGGACTTGAATAATCAGGAGAAGTCTTTTCTTATAGCAGGGGAGACTATTTTATATGTCTAAAAGAGGATGATATATAAAAAACAGGAGATTATAGTGCATATGCCTGACTGTACAGTATACAAAAAAGATAAAAATGCAGTAAATTGCAACAAAAATATATTGAAACTTCCTTTTGGATGATGTATAATTTATGTAGTGGCTTTATTATCATTATATCATTATCATCGAAAGGGGAGACTTATGAAAAAATCTCTTATTACAAGGCTCCTGAGTCTTGTGACAGCGTTTGCTATCATCATACCTATAGCTCTCAGTGGAATGCCTGAGAACGAAAGTATGACCGCATCTGCGGCATCTGTTGACTACGCTGTTGAACTTGTACGCATAAGCACCTACGACAACAGCCGGAATCTGAATATTTCCGGTTATTCCGACAAGTCGCCGCTGAACACCTGGACTACCAACGGTGAGCAGAACGAGAACTGGCGTTTTGATTATGTTGGCACCAACAGCAACGGCAGCTTCTTTAAGATCGTGAACCAGGGAACCGGACGTCTCATCACTCCATATGGATATGAAGTTTCAGCCGGCACATCCTGCGTTATTTACGGCAGTGAGAGCGATGTCACACAGCACTGGTACGTAAATGCCGTTGGAAAAGACAGCCTTGGAAATGACCTCTATTATAAAATAACCAATTACTCCGACCCGGACCTTGCACTGACCTATGACCAGTCCTCAAATACCATAAGTCTTGCAAAGTATACAGGTGCCGATAACCAGAAGTGGCTCCTCAATGCCGGTGGACTCCAGGGATTTGCAGGCTATTGCAAGGAAATGAACGGAAATGTGAAGGCATCTGCTATCGGCGGACTTCTTGGAAAAACTGTTGAAGTTACCACATTTGATGAACTGAAGGCAGCCTGCACAAGCACTGAGCCTTTGACTATCCTTATCACTAAGAATATCTCAGGCAAGACCGGTTCTTCAAACTATGAGATATCCACAGGCTACGACGGCGGAAACCGCTATTACTGCCGTGACAACTACATCTACCTACAGCCGAACAAGACTATTATAGGCAGCTACGGAGCAAACACTCTTTATAATGTGTACTTCCGTACCTACAGTGAGCAGTACGGTCCCGGATATAACGTTATAATACGCAATATCGACTGTACACATGATACAGAGCTCAATACTGACAACATCTGGGAATTTGCATACGGCTGGAACTTCTGGATAGACCACTGCTATCTTGAAGGCCACGACAAAATAGAGACCTCGTCCCTTGGCTCAGACGACTGGGACAAGTTCCTCAATTTCAAGGGAACTGCTGATTATGTAACTATTTCCGACTGCCGTTTCGGATACCACGAGTACGGTGTTCTCCTTGGCTATCCTACAGACGATGAGGCCACATATAATGAGTACAACGGTAAGCCCTGCGTGACTCTCGCCAACAATTATTACAAGGATACTGTAACAAGAGCTCCCGCACTTATGCGTTACGGTTATTTCCACTCACTGAACAACTATGTTTATAATTTCAGTATGGGATACACAGTACATACAGCCTGCAAGGTCTATGCGGAAAAGTGCTACTACGACGGTGCATCCACAAAGGGAAATGTCATCTGTGACTGGAATCAGATAACTTATCCCGGTGCCTATGCAGAGGACGGCTCAATTGCTGTGAACTGCGGAAGAACTGTCCAGGGACAGGGCACATCCAGCAACCCCAGCTACTCTGTTGCCTGTACCTGGAGACCTACCTCCAACTACAGTTACAAGTCCATGACTGCTGAGGAGGCAAAGGACTACTGCACGACATATTCAGGCTCACAGACTTCACGGAGCAATATGACCTATGCCGCATATTCTGCCCCGGGAGTACCGAGCGCAGGATTTACTGCCGCTCCTACAGATACCTGGGAAGATGCCGAGCCTATTGAGGGTACTCTCATCAGGAGCCTTGACATCACTGACTCCACACGCAGTTCATGGAGCATAAGCGAAAAGATAAGCGTGGGAGACAAGGTCTATGGAGACCGTGACGTTACATATGCCGAGATACCTTCTGTTCTTTCCGGTTGTGAGGGCATCATAATTGCCTGCGATGCAAAGAACAGTACCGGGGACCTGGCATCATTTACTGCCGGTTCCGATATGACTGTATATGCTGCTCTGGACTCCCGTGTTGAGACTCTGCCTGAATGGCTCTCAGACTGGCAGAAGACCGGCATGGTAATAAAGAACAGCAGTGATGTATATTATATTGTATACAGCCGCTGTCTCAGGGCAGGAGAACAGCAGACCCTCGGAACAAACGGACAGTCCAAGAGCTGTGTGAACTACACAGTGTTTGCCGCCTCCTATAAGGGTGACGTCAACAAGGACAGCAAATTCAACATTGCTGATATGGTAACGACTCAGAAGTACCTTCTTGGCGACGGAAACGTTGCAGATGCTCCCTTCGGCGATATGGACAGAGACGGCAGACTTGATGCCTTTGACCTGGCGCTTATGAGAAAGCTCCTCATAGGAGCCTATCTCACAGGTACATCCTCAGCGGAGATACCTGCGGTAACGACGGCAGCATCCACAACAACAGTTGTCACTACTACTACCACAAATCTCTATGAGGGGGCAGATTTCACATTCTCAGGAAATGTTTTCCTTGTAGGTGACTCCACAGTATGTGAGTATGACAGCAGCACAGCCACAAGCCTTGACCGCTACGGCTGGGGCATGAAGTTACAGGAGCAGTTCAACGGAGTCAAGGTCACTAATCTTGCACTTTCCGGCCGCAGCTCAAGGAGCTTCCTTACAGAGACCAACTACCAGACTCTGAAATCCTCACTTGGAAAAGGCGACTACCTCTTCATACAGTTCGGCCATAATGACGAAAAGACAGACGAGGCAACATATCCCGGATTGGGCACATATCCCGGCCTTGACTGGAGCACTCTTGACAGCTCCGGAAAGGACGCTCAGGGACGTTATTCCTATGAGTATCTGCTCACTGCCTACTACATCAACCTCGCTAAAAACAAGGGAGCCATCCCGGTGCTGGTCACTCCGATAACAAGACGAGGCTCAGACGGCACACCCTACTGGCAGGCTCATGCTGAGTATCAGAATGGCATGATAACTCTCGGAAAGAATTACGGTGTACCAGTAATAGATGCGACTGCTCTGACCACAGAGCTCTATGAGCAGGTGGGAGCTGCAAATACAGCATCCCTCCACTGCTACACTGACGCTGCTCATACAACTATAGATAACACACATCTCAGCAGCAAGGGTGCAACTCTCATAGCCGGCATTATCGCTGACCAGACGAAGGCTCTTGGACTTACACTGGGAAATTACAGAAAATAAGCTGAAAGGACTGCTCCGGCAGTCCTTTTTTACTGCGGAACTTTCAACATAAGCGGATAGCGGTTGTGATATTTGCCGGTAATATGAAATTTATATCGGAAATATCATTGTTTACTGATTAAAATTATCCGGCAGGACTTGAAAAAATTCTGAAAATGTGGCATAATTAAAGAATACTATTACTACGGCTGCCGCTGCCGTAAAGCGGTCAATCAAAGGAGGGTCTATGGCAAATCAGCTTTGCATCGTTCTCGACTTCGGCGGACAGTACAATCAGCTCATCGCAAGAAGAGTCCGTGAGTGCGGCGTCTACTGCGAGATAAAGAGGTACGATACTCCTATCGAGGAGCTCAGAGCTCTGAATCCTATGGGTATCATCTTCACGGGCGGTCCCAACAGCGTCTATGATATGACTTCCCCTCATATCTCGGCTGAGATCTTTGAACTGGGCGTACCGATCCTCGGTATCTGTTACGGATGTCAGCTCATGGCTTATACTCTCGGCGGAACTGTTGAGAGCTGCGAGAAGAGCGAGTACGGAAAGATAGAGGTTTCCCACAGCGGAGACAGCGTTCTCTTCGGAGATGTTCCGGAAAAGAGCATAGTCTGGATGAGCCATACAGACTTCGTAAGCAAACTCCCCGGAGGCTTCAGGGTAACTGCAAAGTCCGCAGACTGTCCCTGTGCTGCTTTTGAGGACCCTGAAAGAAAGCTCTATGCAGTCCAGTTCCACCCGGAGGTAACTCATAGCCAGTACGGCAAGGAGATACTCCGCAGCTTCCTAATGAATGTGTGTCAGTTCTCAGGTGACTGGGTGATGGACGATTTTATTGAAAATACAGTCAAAAAGCTCCGTGAGCAGATAGGCGACAAGAAGGTCATCCTTGGCCTTTCCGGCGGTGTTGACTCCTCAGTCGCAGCAGGACTTCTCAGTCGTGCAGTAGGAAAGCAGCTCACCTGCGTTTTCGTTGACCAGGGCCTTATGCGTAAGGACGAGGGCGACTTCGTTGAGGAGACTTTCACAAAGCTCTTTGACATGAATTTTGTACGTGTAAACTGCAAGGACAAGTTCCTTACTGCTTTAAAGGGAGTAACAGATCCCGAACAGAAGAGAAAAATTATAGGCACCGAGTTCTATAACGTTTTCTGGGACAAGATCCGTGAGCAGGGTACAGACGGATTCTTCGCACAGGGAACTATCTACCCTGACCGTATAGAGTCAGGCAAGGGAAATCAGGCTGGCCACGGCAGTACAGCAGTTATAAAGACTCACCACAATATGGTAAAGATGCCTGATGATATAAAATTTGCCGGAACTATCGAACCTCTCGGTGACCTCTTCAAGGACGAGGTCCGCAAGGTAGGTGAAATGCTCGGAATCCCTCATGACCTTGTATGGAGACAACCCTTCCCCGGTCCCGGACTTGGAGTACGTATCATCGGTGAGATAACCGAAGAGAAGATAAAGGTCCTTCAGGAAGCCGATGCAGTTTTCCGTGACGAGATACGCAAGAGCGGTATCGAGGACCAGCTCAAACAGTTCTTTGCAGTCCTCCCAGACGTCCGCACTGTGGGAGTTATGGGCGACCACCGTACCTACGACCACCTCATAGCTATCCGTGCTGTTACCACAGATGACTTCATGACCGCCGACTGGGCACGTATCCCCTATGATGTCCTCGCACGTGTCTCCAACCGCCTCTGCAATGAGGTCGAACACGTCAACAGAGTAGTCTACGATATAACCTCCAAGCCTCCGGGAACTGTGGAGTGGGAATAATAGACAAGACCTCGAAAACGGCGTAGATACGCCATTTCCGAAGTCTTAAAATCTCAGTGATAACAATTTGATAACAGGGAGCTGAGCGGAATTATTCTGCGTTTCAAGTGGCTTACAGGTTACGCCACTCTTTTGCAGGTTCGTGCTTTCCGCAGTCATCGGTCGTTTTCGGCCAGTTGAGCTTCCATTCTGTATATTCGGCCTTGCTGATCTTACCGTCAGCAAGGTCTTTTTTTCGTCTCTGCCACTCAGAAAGGAGGTCAGTCATCAGGATAGAG
>CACWPR010000108.1 GCA_902762855.1 Ruminococcus flavefaciens | reverse complement strand
ACTGACGTATGTCAAGGGATTTCTGTGCAAGATTACGGAAAATATCCAAGCAGATTCAGTACAAAGACGTCAGGCGGTCTTTGTGCGGTGTTGCCTATACATTATAAATATAAAAAGTCCGCACCCGAAAGGATGCGGACTCATTTTCAGATAAGTAATGATTACTTGATCTCGATTGTAGCGCCAGCCTCTTCAAACTTAGCCTTGAGCTCGTTAGCCTCAGCCTCGGAAACGCCTTCCTTGATAGCCTTAGGAGCAGAGGCCAAGACCGAGAACTTCCTTAGCAACCTTGATAACAGCCATCTTAGCGTCACCGAAGGAAGCAAGGATTACGTCGAACTCTGTCTTAGCAGCCTCGGCGCCAGCAGCACCGCCAGCAGCAGGAGCAGCAGCAACCATAGCAGTTACGCCGAATTCCTCCTGGATAGCGTCAACGAGCTCGGAAAGCTCGAGAACGGAAAGAGTCTTGATATCTTCAACAAATTTTGTGATCTTCTCTGAAGCCATGATAATAATCTCCTTTATAATTATTTGCCGATATACGGCGGTTTTAAATTAAGCTGCATTAAAAATACAAGTGAAATCAGGCAGCTTCTTCTGACTTCTGGTCTGCAACAGCCTTGAGAGTTGCAGCGAGCTTCTGCAGGGGACCCTGGAGAGAGCCAACGAGCTGAGCAAGAAGGGTATCCTTTGAAGGGATCTTGGAAAGAGCGATAACTCCTGCCTGGTCATAGACCTCACCCTCAACGTAACCAGCCTTGAGATTGAACTTCTCATCGCCAGCCTTCTCAGCGAACTTACCGAGGATTCTTGCGGGAGCAGTCTGATCGTCGTTAGAAAGAGCGATAGCAGTTGTTCCGTTCAGAGCTTCTTCAAAGCCCTCGATACCGCAGTTCTGGAAAGCACGGAGAAGGAGTGTGTTCTTCTCTACGAAGTAGTTTACGCCAGCCTCACGAAGCTCCTTTCTGAGCTTGGTATCCTCCTCAACGGTGATACCCTTGTAATCAACGAGAACACCTGAAACAGAGTTCTTGATGAGTTCTGTGAGCTGCTCGACCTTAGCCTTCTTTGCTTCGAGTACAGCATTGCTTGGCATTGTGTATTCACCTCCGAATAAATTGTCATCGTATCCGAAAGCAACAAAAATGTCCTTTACCGACAGCACGGGAAAGGACAATGATAATTCATTATGAATCAATTGCTATTCCTCGGCGGGACTTACGGATGAACCTGCCTGCTGTCTTTAGAATACGATATATACTGTGAAATTCACAGCTTAATTATTATAGCATATTTTTTGGGAGTTGTCAAGGTTTTATCAGAAATTTTCTGAAAAAAATTTTCAGAAAGCAGTATTATCATTGTGGTGCGCTTATTATTGTTTTAAGATTTTTTATCTTCTATTAATATATATATATATATATATCAATAAATTGAATTTAATTAAAAATATCTTGACATTTACAAGTTTCTGTGTATAATAAAAGTGAAAATATCCCGATTTTCCTGTGTTTTCTGTATATGGAACGACCGGGACCTATCCAGGATATTTGACATAAGATACATTCATTTAACTCGAAGGAGGGTATTAAAATGAAAAAGCATATTACCGGCATCGTTACGGCTGTTTCTTTAATAGCTGTATCCTCACTCACAACAGCTCTATGTGCAATGGGCAGCAGTAAGGACAATAATATCACAGAAGGTCCTGTAATGTATTACGATACTGAAATGAAAAAGCCTGTTGAACATTCTGATGTTGATTACGACGTTAATGAAAGCGGTCAGACATACGGAAGCGGACTCTATGCCAACTATATAAGTGACCTCCCGGACCTTATTGCCGTTGTTGGCGACAGCGGCAGAAACGGTTATGTTTACGCAGAAGATTTTATAGGAGATGAGCCATCTTCACCGGAAGAAGCTGTCCGTTTAATGGAGGCAAAGAAAAACGGTACCTATAAAGCACCTGTCCTCACAGTCTATGATTCTGACGGAAAAACAGTAATAGATACATTCACTGAAAACTAATATTTCACAAGCCGGAAGCGAATTTCGTTTCCGGCTTTTTAAGGCAACAGCGCATCTTCAGCACAATCTTTGTGCGGTATTGCCTTAACATTTTTCCTCCGGAAAGCATACTATATACCGGAGGTGTGTGAATTGCAAAGTGAATTCTTCCTTGCAGTCATAGTCAGCATTGATACATACCTCGCAGCGGCGGCCTACTGCAACTCTGGTATCCGTATCCCTGCAATTTCTGCCGGAATAATTGCTTTCTGCGGTGCCGCCGTTCTTGGTATTTCCATAAAATTCGCATCCGTCCTCGGTCTTTTTCTCCCTGCCGGGCTCCTTCATGCGGGAGGTATCGCCGTTCTTTCATCCATAGGGACTCTCACTATTCTGAAAAGTCTGCTGAGGATGATGACACGCAGATTATCTGAAAGCGGTGAAATGTCTCTGAAAATAGGGAAAAGTCCGCTGATGATAAAACTATGTCTCGACGTTACTGCCGCTGATGCCGACCACTCGAAAGTACTGTCTCCCGGCGAGTCTGCTGCTCTTGCACTGGCCGGTTCTCTTGACTCAGCCGCCATAGGTCTGAGCTGCACCGTTGCAAGTCCGGGATGGGCGGCTGTTTTTGCTTTTCTCTGTGGAGCTGCCGCACTTTTCCTGGGAAATCTCACCGGCAGACGTGTTGCCGCTCTCAGGACTGACCTCTCCTGGGTCGGCGGTGTGATGCTCATTATCTTTGCTTTTGCTGCATAAAAAAGACGTCCATAAGGACGTCTTTTCTACATATCGTATACAACTATCTCCGCCGGGTCGAACAGCCTGAGCTTTCCGAGTCCAGCCGAGACCAGAAGTTTCATTTTACCTAAAGTATATACTCCCTTTGAATAGCGTGGAAAAAAACGCCTTTCCGGAGAAAGTATCCCTTTTCCGAGGAGCCTTACGACTCCTCCGTGAACGTGGCCGCTGAGTGTATATTCAGCTCCCCATTTCTCATAGCTCTCAGCAAATAGAGGATTGTGTGCAAGCAATAT
This sequence comes from Ruminococcus flavefaciens, assembly GCA_902762855.1. Classification (GTDB taxonomy): domain Bacteria; phylum Bacillota; class Clostridia; order Oscillospirales; family Ruminococcaceae; genus Ruminococcus; species Ruminococcus flavefaciens_V. The sequence continues at coordinate 3,972 of CACWPR010000108.1, read as the reverse complement.
GACCTCATCTGACGGACAACTGCCAAGTCTTTTTTCAATATCTTCATCACTTACCTGGTCAAGGTCTCTGTAGCCTCCGTTCTTTTTGTAAACGGTATACTGTTCACTGAGACCGTATATCATGACCTTTCTGCCTGACTTTTCAAAGCTGATATGGCTGTTTTTCAGGAATATCACGTCAGTATTGCCCAGCATTTCCCTAAACTCTGACCTTTTTATTTTAGAAAGGCTCCTCTCATGGTTGCCGTATATCATCACTGTGGGTGCTATGGCACAGAGCTGGTCTATGGTACATATTGCTGTGGTGAAGTCAGTTTCCGTCCTTGATACAAGGTCACCTGTCAGGAATATTATATCAGGTGAAAGCTCCCGTACCTTTGATATGAGCCGGGAATTATTCATCCCGAACTTTCTCTTGTGGAAGTCACTTAGATGTACTACACGTATATTTCCGCCCAGGTCCTCATGACGGACGGTCAGCATACAAATATTCTCATAGGCCGCCCATAAGGCACCTGTGGCAATTACTTTTGGTATAATTCTATTCACTATCAGTCCTCTTGGAGTCTAACTTTTTGAGTATCGGTATGTCAATGATTGCAAATATAAGCAGATACACCGAGGTGAATATCATCCTTCCGGCATATGTACCAACGACCTCCGCCGGCGAGCCGGTGTAGTCCTCAGCAGGGTCAAAAAGGCTCAGATGCGGGTGGGAAAGGTATATCCCAAGGGTCAGCGCTGTGCTGAACAACAGCGGCACTATAACTGCCCATATAAAGCAGAACCTCCGGGAAAAATTCCCGTGAAGTCCTGCGTCAAGCTGGACAAAATGGTACATCATGCAGAGTATCAGCGGTGTCAGCAGATTGAATCCCCAGCCGTAGCCGGCTTTTTCGTAGAGATACCAGATGAACCACTGCATGAAAAGGCTCAGTGACGCCGTCATAAGAGCTGTGAAGGGACTTGCCTTGTAGCTCAGATAGCGGGACTTTGAGTCATCACTCATCCTCGTTATCCTCCGGTCCAGCCTCGATTATTACCTCATTCTGCTCTTCCAGTGCAGCCTCAGCTTCGGCCTGTTTTGCCTGCTCGTCAGTGAGCTGCTCTACTTTTTCGGTCTCTGCATTGTCGTCATGCTCAGCACGGGTAAAGGCCACTACGTGAGCTCCCTCATTTACTCTCATCACACGGACTCCCTTTGCGATACGTCCCATGAGACGGATGTCGCTGGCCAGTATCCTTATGATGATGCCGTCACTTGAAACAAGTATAACGTCATCGCTGTCATCAACTATCTTGATGCCGCAGACGTGTCCTCTTATATCGTCTACCTTGTAGTTGGTAAGACCGTAACCGCCTCTGTTCTGGATACGATAGCTATCAAGGTCTGTCTTTTTGCCGTAGCCATTTTCAGTCACTGTCAGCAGAGCGGCGCCGGGACGTACCCTTGCGATTCCGACTACATAGTCTCCGTCACGGAGCTTTATTGCCCTTACACCATGAGCGGAACGTGACATTGACCTGCCCTTTGACTCCTCGATACGTATTGCCATACCGTTTCTGGTAGCAACGAATATCTGCTCGCCGCCGTCTGTCATGCGGACTCCGGCTATCTCGTCGCCATCGTCAAGGCCTATGGCTATGAGTCCGTTCTTGCGGACGTTCTTGTAAAGTGAGAGGTTTGACCTCTTTATCTTGCCGTTCTTTGTGACCATTGTGATGAACTTGTCTTCGCTGAAATCAGTGGTCTTTATCATTGCGGCTATCTTCTCGCCCTCTGTAAGGGGAAGGAGATTTATGAGGTTAAAGCCTCTGGATGCCTTTGAGCCGTCTGGTATCTCATAGCATTTCAGCTTGTACATTATACCCTTGTTGGATATGAACAGGATATTGTCATGGCTTCCGCAGATGAACATCTCCTCTACAAAATCCTCTTCACGCTGTTTCATACCTGTTATACCACGTCCGCCACGGCGCTGGGTCTTGTACTCAGTTACTGGCATACGCTTGATATAGCCGTTATTTGTAAGAGTTACAACACAGTCCTCTTCCGGGATGAGGTCCTCGATGTCCACTTCACCGCTTACATTTTCGATGTCTGTACGGCGCTTGTCACTGAACTTCTTGCGTATAGTATTGAGGTCCTCAAGGATGATAGCGTAAACTCTGTTTACGTCTGCGAGGATGTCCTCATAGTCTGATATTTTAGTGAGCAGACCATAGAGTTCATCAGTTATCTTCTGTCTTTCCAGACCTGTGAGCTGTCCGAGACGCATCTGGACGATAGCCTCAGCCTGTTCCTGGGAGAGTCCCTTCTGGTCCTCAATATGGAGACCGTTGAGGTCATACTGAGCCCTGTCAAGGAGTGCAGACATATCCACGTCCTTGAAACGTTCTATCATTGTCTCCTTAGCTTCCTGGACGGTGCTGCTGGAGCGGATTATGTTTATTACCTCATCGATATGGTCTGCTGCCAGCACGAAGCCCTGGAGGATGTGTGCTCTTTCAAGAGCTTTCCTGCGCTCGTAGCGGGTCCTCCTCTGGATGACCTCTACCTGGAAATCAAGATAGTGCTGGAGCATCTGCTTCAGTGTGAGTATCTTAGGCTCGTTGTTGACCAGAGCAAGCATGATTATGCCAACTGTATCCTGGAGCTGAGTCAGTGCAAAGAGCTTGTTGAGGACGATATTCGGTACTGCGTCCTTTTTCAGCTCGATGACTACTCTCATACCCTCCTTATCGGACTCGTCACGGAGGTCGTAAAGTCCCTCTATCTTCTTGTCACGGACAAGCTGGTGGATGCTCTTTATGAGTCTCTCCTTGCGGAGCATATAGGGTATCTCGTCAATGATTATGCAGTTTCTGCCCTTTATCTCTTCAAAGTGAGTACGGCTGCGGAGGATTATCTTGCCCTTTCCGGTGCCGTATGCGGCACGGATGCCGGCTCTTCCCATGATTATTCCGCCTGTAGGGAAGTCCGGGCCCTTGATGTGCTCCATGAGCTGTTCAAGGGTGCAGTCCGGGTCATCGATGAGGAGCTGTAAGGCATCTATCACCTCTCCGAGGTTGTGGGGAGGGATATTTGTGGCCATACCTACAGCGATTCCCACTGAACCGTTAACGAGAAGGTTCGGGAAACGTGAGGGGAGCACTACAGGCTCCTTCAGACGGTCATCGTAGTTGGACATGAAGTCCACGGTCTCTTTATTGATGTCGGTGAGCATATCCAGAGTAAGTCTGGCCATTCTTGCCTCGGTATAACGATAAGCAGCCGGAGGGTCGCCGTCAATTGAACCGAAGTTTCCGTGGCCGTCTACAAGAGGATACCTCATTGAGAAGTCCTGAGCAAGACGAACAAGGGCGTCGTAAACAGATGCGTCGCCGTGGGGGTGGTACTTACCGAGAACATCTCCGACAGTAGCGGCACATTTCAGATATTTTTTGTCAGGAGTAAGGCCAGCCTCATGCATCGTATAGAGTATCCTTCTGTGAACAGGCTTTAAGCCGTCCCTTACATCCGGGAGTGCTCTTGATACGATGACCGACATGGCATAGTTGAGCATAGAATTCTCTACCTCATTGACTATTTCGGTATTTATTACCTTTGAATTGTCCTGATATAGCAAGTTTTTTACCTCCTGTGAGAGATTATATCGCCTCGCACATCACAGACCGGAGTTTGCTCTGTGCTTGTCGGCATATCGCATATGCGATGTGATTTTTTATCCAAAGGGGAGCTTTCCTTGTAGGAGTAAGCTGAGGCGAAGTTCAGCTTCGCTTTATTTATTCTTATCGGTATTTCTTAGGCAATACCGCACAAAGATTGTGCTGAAGATGCGCCGTGAGATTTTTCGTCAGATTGTATAGAATTTCCGCAGGCATACTGACGTATGTCAAGGGATTTCTGTGCAAGATGACGGAAAATATCCAAGCAGATTCAGTACAAAGACGTCAGGCGGTCTTTGTGCG
>CACWPR010000107.1 GCA_902762855.1 Ruminococcus flavefaciens | reverse complement strand
TTTTTTTCTCTTTTTTCTTTTCTTTTTTATTTGCTGAACTCGTTATCTATCGCAAACCCATGGTCCATGGGCCCCGAACCCTTCCCCAGGTCCAGCATCGCTCCCAATGCTCCCGATATGTACCTCTTCGCTCTCTCTACTGACTCCCCCATACTGTACCCCTTCGCCAGATTCGACGCTATCGCACTCGATAATGTACACCCGGTCCCATGAGTGTTCGGATTCTCTATCCTCTCTCCCCTGTACCACCGGCCTGTGCCCTCACTCCATAACAGGTCATTCGCATCGTTTACCCTGTGCCCTCCCTTGCACAGTACCCCGCAGCCGTATCTCTCCGATACTTCCCTTGCCGCTCTCTCCATGTCCTCCGGTGTGCTTATCTTCATTCCCGTCAGGACCTCTGTCTCCGGGATGTTCGGTGTCACTATATCCGCAAGGGGCATCAGCTCCCTCACCAGTGTCTCCACTGCATCCTCCGATATGAGCCTCGCTCCGCTTGTGGCTACCATTACCGGGTCCAGCACTACGTTAACTGCCTTGTACTCCCGGAGCTTTTCTGCTATCACCTCTATCAGCTCTGAGGACGACACCATGCCTATCTTCACTGCATCCGGATATATGTCCGTGAATACACTGTCAAGCTCCTTCCCCAGAAACTCCGGGGAAACGTCCATTATCCCCGTAACTCCCATGGTGTTCTGCGCTGTGAGCGCAGTTATCGCACTCATGGCATAGACCCCGTTTGCCGTCATTGTCTTTATATCTGCCTGTATACCGGCTCCTCCGCTGGAGTCACTGCCGGCTATCGTAAGCGCTGTTTTCATTTTTACCTCCTTACAAAACAGGGGCGATGCTGTCATCGCCCTGCTTTTTGTTTTATGTGATGCCGGAGCTCAGTCCTCTTCAAGCATATTTTTTATCCCCTGCATACGGTCATCCCACCGGGCACTCTCGTCGGCGCATTCCTTCAGACCGTTCGCAAGGAGCTCCAGCTTTTCCGCCGGAAGGTCCTTCTTGTACCTGAGCTTGTGCTCCAGACTTGCCCAGAAGTCCATTGCGATAGTCCTGAGCTGGACCTCCGCCTTGACCATTCTCTTCTCGTTTTCCAGGAATATAGGCACCGCAACTATCAGGTGCAGGCTCCTGTAGCCGTTGGGCTTGGGGGAGCTGATGTAGTCCTTCCGCTCAATAAGGAATATATCATCCTGACTGAGAAAGCAGTCCGCAAGCCGGTAGATGTCCTGTATGAAGGAGCACACCACCCTTATGCCTGCGATGTCATGTATCTCCTCTTCGATAGCGTCCAGAGTCAGGGGAAGTCCCTTGGACTCCACCTTCCGGTAAATGCTCCCGTAGCTCTTCACTCTGGACTGTATGAACTCTATTGGGTTGCTCTCGCCGTCAAGGGAGAACTGCTCGTTGAGCACCCGGAACTTGGTCTCTATCTCCATGATAGCGCACTTGTAGTAGCTGAAAAACTGCCTGAGGGGCTCCATGCTGTCCTCCATAGCCGCAATGAACTCCGGCTCGGACATTTCCGTGTGCTGGTGGTCCTGTATCTTTTCTTTATAATATGACGACAGACTTGTTTTCATCGGTCCCTGCCTTTCACTTGCCCGACTCAACGGGGAGGGAGGGGTATATCTCCAGCAGGTATTTCTGAATAGCCAGAGCGTCCATTACGCTGAGGCCGTCGTTTCCGTAGACGTCCGCATTCTTCTCGCCCTGCTCATACATATGGTAGGTGCCGGGGTCAGCGATGCACTGCATGATGAGCACAACGTCGTTCATCTTTACCTCTGTGTCGCAGTCAGCGTCGCCGGGAATGGGCAGAGCCTTGATATTTATGGCGATACAGCTCGTGTAGTTCTCATAGACAGCCTTTATCACAGCCACACCGATGCCCTTTGATGTGACCTTTCCCTCTGAGTCAACGGAGGCCATATCCGGAGTGAGGGACTCCCATTTCAGCACAGCGGCATCACCGCCGGAGAGAGCCATCTGAGCACCGATGCCGTTCATTGTGACAGCGCACTCCTCAGGGGTGAGCTCCGATGCAGGCTTGAATCCGGATGTGACGTGGACGATGTAAACGATACCGCCGTAGGTTATCCGCACATCGCAGGTACCTGGACCTGTAGCCTCGATAAAGCCCTTTCCGTCCGGGACTGCAACGTTCTCGTCTGTAGTCTCCCAGAGGGCGGTACTCAGGTCTGCATCACCGAGAGTAAGTTTTTTTCCGGGAACGGACTGAGTGAGCTCGATACTGCCGGCATCCTTCTCCACGATGTCAGAGCTTCCGGAGTAGGTGGAGGTGACTGAAACGCAGTACAGAGCGTCATCAGTCTCACCGATGATAGTACAGCTTCCGGAGCTGTGTGCGGCTATAGTGCCCTTGCTGTCCACTGAGACTATCCTGTCGTCGGTGCTTGACCAGCTGACAGTTACACTGCTGTCCAGGTGGAGGTCAAGGGTCACTGAGGGAGTCTTGTCGGAGAGCTCCACTTTTCCGGCGTCGTACTTTGTTTTCTGAGGAGCGGCAGGCTCATAGGAAGATACCACCGTAAGGGTATAGCGGTACTTTCCGATGACCGCAGTTATGACGCAGGTACCGCTGCCAACGGCAGTTATAGTGCCGTCGCTTGTGACGGTCGCAACGTTCTCATCGGAGGAAGTCCACAGGGGGTCGCCCTCCGGGGCGTTATTCAGGGCAGCCTGAACACCGGGACGGTCATTGCTGAGCTCGACGGTACCCAGGTCGGTGACTACCTCCTCCTCGGAGGGGCCCTGTTCGTTTTTCTCGACTATTATCATGAACTTCTGGACAGAAGTTGAAAAGACTGCATTGACGTAGGTCGTGCCCTCGCTGACAGCAGTTATCTTACCGTCGCCGGACACCTTAGCGACAGAGGGGTCCTCACTGTACCATGAGGGGGTCTCACTGCCGGAAGTCTGAGTCGGGGTAACGCTCTCCCCGACTTTGAGAGTCACAGTACCGGCGATAGTCTCTGACTCTGCGGCGACAGCCGCAATGGGAGCAGCAGCCGGGAAAGCGGTCTGACCGCCTAAAATAGCCAATGCTGCTGCAAATGCTGTAAATTTATCATATCTCATCAAAAATACCTCCCCGGCGTGACGCCGGACCCGGCCACACTGCTGCTTATTCAGCGCCTTCGTCCTCGTCGTCCATTCTCTTCTGGAATTCCCCGAACACCTTTCCAAGGAGTTCTTCGTCGTCAACTGTGATGAAGTCGTCCATTTCCGGGTCCTCTCCGGGAATGACCTCCAGGATGACTACCTCATCGTCCTGGTCGTCGAAGGGCAGGAGTACGGCGAAAAGTCTGTCCTGATACTCGATAGTATCCAGTACCTCGAAGGAAATATCCTCTCCGTCGTCGTCAGTGAGGGTTATGTAATTTCCGTCCTCTTCAAGCTCTTCCGGCTCTCTGTTCATATCGCTCATAGCAAAGCTCCTTTCTGCTTTGGGTGTGATAGATACATTGTATCATATTTCCTGATATTTTGCAATAGGGATATTATTCGTCATAGGTCCTGACTCTGAGCACAGCTCCCAGACTTTCTGCTATCTCCCTGGATGCGTCTATCTGCTCCTGAGGGATGACGTCCACAACGGACATTATGACCCTGGCCTTTCCGGTCTTTACGCAGTCAGCGGTGAACTTCTGCATAGCCTCGAAGGCCTCGGGGAATCTTGGCCTTGTTACGGCCATATACTCGTCCTTTGTGCCGGCATTGAGGCTCACGGACACAACGTCCAGAGCGGTGCAGAGCTCGTCAGCGATGCTCCTGCCGTTGATGAGGTCTCCCAGACCGTTGGTATTTATCCTCAGCACAGGACATCCCTCAATACTGCGGAGGTACTCAGCAGTTTCAAGGACTGCATCCAGCCGCTCGGTAGGCTCGCCGTAGCCGCAGAAGACTATCTCGTCGTAGGAGGCTATATCACGGGCAGAGAGGTCTGCCTTAATCTCCTCCATGGAGGGCTCATGCTCCAGCCAGAGAGGGTCGGAGCCGTAAGCTCCGTCAGCGTTGTTCCTTATGCAGAATGTACAAGCACAGGGACATTTATTTGTAAGGTTTATATAGAGGTTATTTCCCACCTCATAGGATATGGTCATAGCTTTCTTCATAATTCTTCCTCATTTCCTTCCTGAGCGGGGCAGAGCTTATCTGCCAGCTCCTTAGCCTCTTCAAGGGTGAAGTCTCCGCTTATATAGAGATTTCCGTCCATAATGGGAGCATTTGCTTCCGGGCAGCTCAGCAGCTCGCCGCCGTACCAGACAGATATTTTCACAGGCTCCTCCGTAGCTTTCTGTACTGCCGCATCCGGTAAGTACTATCGCTGAAAACAAAAGTGCTGTCAATATCTTTTTCATGGTCAATTCCCCTCTCAGCTCTCAGCTCTCGAAATATATCCTGGGCACACGCTTTGAGATGCCGCATACCACCTCGTAGCCGATAGTGCCGTATACAGACGCAAGGTCGTCGGCAGTTATCATCTCGTCCCCGTCACGGCCGATGAGAGTAACGATGTCCCCGGACTTTGCCTCCGGGACTCCGGATACATCTATCATGAGCTGGTCCATGCAGACTCTTCCCACTATCCTGCACCTCTTGCCGTGTACCAGTATCTCGCCCTTTGAGCTCAGCAGACGGGAGTAGCCGTCGGCATAGCCTATGGTAACAGTTGCCACACGCATCTCCTCCGGAGCGGTAAAGGTCCTGCCGTAGCTGATGCAGGTGCCTGCGGGAACGGTCTTTACCTGTGAGATAACAGCCTTCAGCTCCATAACAGGCTCCAGGCCCTCCGGTATCTCAAGGCTCACATCCGGGTGGAGGCCGTAGATTATGATGCCTGCACGGGAGAGCGTGCTCCGGGAGCTGTTCCTGTAGCAGGTAGCGGCACTGTTCATGAAGTGGAGGTGAGGCAGTCTTATGCCCATGTCAGCAAGAGCGTCGTAGGTGTCGATGATGAACCTCTCCTGCTTGTCGGTATATGCGATATTGTCCGGAGAATCGCTGTCTGCAACGGCGAAGTGAGTGTATATGCCCTCCACTGACAGCCTTTCTATCTTAGTCATATCTGCAATTTCACGGGCGCAGTCCTCCGGGCGGTCATAGCGCAGGCCGATGCGTCCCATGCCGGTGTCTATCTTTACGTGGCACCTTACAGTGCCGGGGCTGTTCCTGCAAAGGTCCTCAGCGTACTCCGTGGACACGACTCCCTGGATTATGTTGTACTCTGAAATTTCGTGGGCATACTCCGGGGGAGTGTAGCCGAGAATGAGTATCTCAGCCTCCGGGCAGTACTCTCTGACGGCGATAGCCTCATCGAGGTTTGAAACTGCGAAGTACTTTATGCCGCACTCCTCAGCCAGACAGCAGACTACCCTCTCGTAGCCGTGGCCGTAGGCGTCAGCCTTTACAACGGCCATAATATCGGTGCCGGGGGAGTTGAGGGAGCGGATAATGGAGATATTCTTTTTCAGCTTATCCAGAGAGACCTCAGCCCAGGCTCTTTTCAGGTATGGTTTCATGGTCATGTTCCTTTCTTTCTCTGCCGCAATGCGGTTAATATTTGGTCACAAGTTGAAAATCCACTTGAAATGTGGATTCGCTTATGGTATAATCAAAATGTAATGTATTTAGGCAATACTGTACAAAGACGTCAGGCGGTCTTTGTGCGGTGTTGCCTTGAGAAGCAAGGAGGCAGCGCTATGCTCACATCACTTGATTCAGGAGTTGTAATCATCCCGCCGGAAAATGTGGATTTTCCAACAGAAAACACTGTATGTATCACAGGCCACCGTGAAAAACACATCACCCCCTATCAGAGCCGGCCTGAGTTTCTCAGGCTGACTGTCACAGCAGTCAGGCTCATGCTTGCGAAGTACATCGACATGGCAGCCGAAAAGGGCTATACCCGGTTCATCAGCGGACTTGCCACAGGTACAGACACCTGGGCGGCCATACACGTAATAAAGATGAAAAGTGCCGGCCAGCCGGTAGAGCTCATAGGAGCAATGCCTTTTCTCAGGCACAGCAGTGCCTTAACACCTGCACAGCACGAGGAGCTCTCCAAGATAGAGAGGTGCTGCAAACAGCTCTACTGCACGGCTCCGGACCCTGCATCCTCCTACGACCGTGGGGGAGGGCAGAACATCTACCGCACCCGGAACTACTTTATGGTAGACCACGCCTCAGTGGTGGTAGGCTTCTACGAGCCGAAGATCTCACGCTCAGGCACAGCGCAGACGGTGAACTATGCCAACCGCAGGGGCAGGACAGTCCGGACCTTCGGGCTCAGCGACGTATTCAGGATAATGGACACCACAGGTCCCGACATAGACCTCATAGCCAGGCATATCAGGGGGCTTGACAATGTATTTGATATGCCGTTCTGAATACTATTATACCACACTCACAGGATTTTGCAAGAGGATGTTTGCAGAAAACCCGTAAGGGCTGACATTCAACAGACTGTTGAATACTCTGTTTAAACATTCATCCCCACAGCTCTTATGTTGAAAATGTGGAAAACCCTGTTGATAAACGGTACAGCGCAGATAGTTTTGAACATCCTGCTGGGGATAAGCAGGTTTCCGCTCATTTCGGGGCGAATATTTTCGGATAAGCTGTTATACGAAAAGTTGATGATAAAAAACGATACTTAACTGATGAACAGCGAGTTAAGTAATGTATTTTCCTGCCGGATGCGGCAGTATTTACCATTTTAGTATAAA
>CACWPR010000106.1 GCA_902762855.1 Ruminococcus flavefaciens | reverse complement strand
CGGTACATCCAGTTGTTTTTGAATTCCTCTGACGGAAACTTTTTGCATAACAGTTCACACAACTCAGACGCACTTCCGCGGAACTCTTTTCGCTCCAGCATAAAATCATGTATCACAGACGGGAAGTTATCAGGCTTGTCCTCGGGCGGCTTGTCAAGCAGCTTCCACTTTGCTCCGTCCCTGATAACATTTATGTCGAGTGATGGTGCTCCGCGACCGCTGATGTTCAGCACAGCATTCTTGCTGTCTCCGTTTCTCTGAAGTACAAGACAACCGTCTGATGCACCGGGGATACCATTTGTACCAAGTATCATGTTGTTCGGATTGGAGTCCTGCTGCTTTCTGTTGTGATGAACAAGAATAATTGCGATGCCTAACTCGTCAGCAATAGATTTCAGCGTTGACACGTCCTTGTAATCACTTCCGTACTTCATATCAACTGTATCGCGCACCTTTTGCAGAGTGTCGATGACTATCAGCTTCAGGTCTGAGAATGTTTCCTTGCACTTGCGAAGGTCATCTTCGAGACCGTTACCGAGAGTGTTGACAAGTAAAACGTATTGCAGATTATCCGTCGGCTCATCTGTCAGCTCATACATTCGCGTCTGCAAATTATCAGACGTATCTTCAAGCGCCATGTACACCACATGACCTTGTTCTGTTTTGCGTCCAAGAAACTTTTCACCTTTGGCAATCGCAAGACACATATCCATCATCATCCACGACTTGCCTATCTTCGGATCACCTGACAGTACATGGAGACCGGGATAGATCATTTCGTCAACTATGAAGCGTCTCTTTTTCATCGGAGTGTTCATTATCTCGACGCTGCTTTTGAACTCGATTTCAATTCTTTTTGTCAATAAAAATCATCCTTTCTTCATAAAAATGTGGGAGCAGTATCCTTTATGCAAATCGACCTTTTTTGCATATGTTTTTGACTGCTCTGAAACGTTTCCCGAAACACAAATTCTTTTTTATGAGAACTGACCTTTTCTCACAGCAAACTGATATTGACCGCAAAGCGCATAGAATAGAGCTTTACAGACATTTCATCTCAAAACTGTTATAATGACAGTTTTGAATGATTTTTCAGTCAGAAATGTACATTTCGGAATTGAAAAGTGGGAGCAGTATTTTTATTGCATTTTGATACGTTTTGTGATACAATTATTGCAGGTGGTGAGACCATGAGATACAAGATATACGATCTGTCCGTCAGAGCCATGCTCAACTACTTCAAGCCTGACGGACTGTTTTACAAAACTGTTATAGATAAAAATGCACTGCGGAGCTGCCTAAAACACTCAGCGCATGAACAGGATGACAACGCACTTTTCTATCAGATAATGTGCGTGCTGCACGGCGATGACTTCAAGTATGAGAGCGCTGACCTTGTTACAGACCTGTCCGATGTTATCTTCTATGCAGACTTCTCTCGCGTGTTTGACCGTGACGCATCTATCCCTTACTATGCACAGTTACAGGAGAAGGCTGCATCGCTGTTTACAAACAGAGGCGTGCAGATAGACTTCGGCAACGGTTTGCACAAGTACGTTGCATTTGAACGCTCAGCAAGCATGAGCAGGAATGCTGTGCTGTCATTTATCCGTGAAGACATTTTCTGGAAAGTCGCCGAGCGCATTCGTCTCGGCATGGAGATAACCAAGTGTCAGCTCAGTAAGCTGTACGCATACAACGGACTTATGCTCTCGGGCGGTATCCGTGTTGACGGGATAAACATCGACAAGCCGCACAGAGTTATCGTTGTGGAAAATCAAAAGCACACCGTACACGATACGAAAGTTATAACTGTTGAGGACGACGGCACTGACAATGCTGTCCGAAGATATCATCGTGTCGAGCGCAGGGAGAGCGTTGATATTCTCGGCTATGACGGCGAGGGAGTTATCTCAAAGGAGTTTGCGAAGGTCATCAATAAAAAGTTAGGCGGCGAGCATACTTCATTTCAAATTCGTATGCCGTATATCAAAGGTATGCTGCATCAAATAGACATTCACGACTTCTTCAAGAGCGCAGGAGTTGCAACGCTGACTGACATCTGGGGCGTTGAACACAAGGTCGCTGATGTTGACATAATTCTCACCAAGAGTATGTTCAAGGGCTACGGCTGGCTTTGCGACAACAATATGAGCTGGGACGATTACTGGGACGCATTCCGCAGGTACGAGCACGCTCTGTATATCTCAGGCGTGAGCAAGGACACGCCGCAGAAGTTCACTGAGCTGAACTATCAGTTTCTCAACACTCTTTCAATGACCGCGGACGAATTCCGACCTCTTGACCTACCGCTGTCTTTCCCTGAGAACGACAAGCGTCATTGGCTCACCAAAGAAACAGAACGCGAATATCACAGGCTTTGCACCGACAGGAACTACCGTCAGAGCTTCTTCACCGGCAGGAATTACAGCCGCGGCACTAAGGATTACTATCTCAAAAACATACTTGAGAAAAATCCGAAGTTCATTGCCGAGGCGGTTTACGCTGACAGATTGAAGTCGCGGGCGCAGTCTGTGCTGAAGCAGTACGCACTGGGACGGCTTATCGTTGCAGGCGACAATCGCTATCTTTCCGCAGACCTGCTCGGTTTTCTTAAAGATTTTATACCAAAAAAGGCAAAGCGAAACACAAGTCAGCGCAACTTCTACAATGGTGCGGTGCAGAGCGATTTTGAGAAGAACGCTTTCTATGCTCCGTCAATGGCGTATTCTCACAGCAATGAGTGTACGCTTCTGCGTAATCCACACATTTCACGAAACGAAGAGGTTCAGCTGCAAGTCTATCCCGACGTTGAGAATATGAGGAAGTATTATCTCAGTCACCTCACCGATGTTGTTATGGTGAACTGGGATTCGCTGACAGCTGAGCGTCTCGGCGGTGCGGACTTCGACGGTGACATGATAAAAACTATCTCAGACTCTATCGTCAACCGCTGTGTCAAGCGCAATTCAAAGGCGGATACTCCGCTGTTGAAAATACCAAGTGCTGAGCCTGTTATCCGTGATGCAACCGACTGGCAGGCGCGTTTTGAAACGGTCAAGAGCACTTTTTCTTCCCGAGTTGGACAGATATCCAACGCTGCGCTGAACAGAAGTATCATCGCATACAATGAGAACTCCGATGACGAGCTACGTGACAAGTGCCGTGAGGAAACTGAGACACTTGCTATCCTCACCGGACTTGAAATTGATTCGGCAAAGAGCGGTGTGAAGCCTGATCTTACGGAATATCTCGGCACTAAAACTGTCGCCAAGAGCAAGTTCCTGAAATACAAGAGCCTCCTTGAAAAAAGCGATGGTCGCCGTGCGTGGTACGAGCCGACCTTCGAGGAGCAGTTTGAGAAGTTTTTCGCTGACACAGACTGGAACAAGGTGGACTCCAATGTAGAGCGTCTGCCGTACCTTGCGTATATGCTGGGGAAGAACACGAAGACTGTCGTTGACAAGACTGCCGATGACAGCGAACTGTTTACATTTGCATCTGATGATAACTGGAAGGATAGGCTGAGCAGTGATAAAATGAAAAAGCTGTCTGCTCTTATTACCGACTATGAACGGTGTCTGTCCCGCATAAGAGCCTGCGGTCAGCCTGTCAAGGACAGACAGCGCAGGAATGATATTCAGCGCATACTGTACAGCCGTGGTCAGGACCGTGAATACGACGCAGATATGCTGTATACCATGTTTCAGGGCACATCGCCCGAGAGGATAACTGCTATCAGGCAGGAATTGCAGACTAAAAACTGGCACTTGACGCCAAAGGAACTGAGAGACGAACTTCTGTCTGAATGGCTACCTGAGCTTGAACGGTACTATCCGCTTTTCAGTGACTTCCGTTTCGGCGGTTACCGTGTTCTCTTTGACCTTATAGCTGACATTGACGATGAAAACAATCTCACCGACAGGAAACGGCTTATCCGTGACGGTGATTCGCCTGAGTTCATACGACTTATGGAGGCTTACCTCAATAAATCAGTGAATGCGTACTACCGTGACGCTGTTGCTACTGAGTGCCGAAAGCTGGTAGAAGCCGTAATGAAGGCTGATGAAGCGGTCAGGTACATAGTGGCTCTGGGCAAAAGAAAAGTGCTCTTCGATCTGCTGCTGGATAGGATCGAAAAGCACGTCAGGAGGGACAAATAATGCTGAACGAAATTGAAGAATTCAAGGCTTACACAGGAAAGCACGTTTACAAGTGCAGCGGAAAGCGTGACCTTTCCTTCCTCGGCCGTTTCAGCTTTGAGATGATGAAAGACTTCACGGGTCTGAGCCGTGTGCTGACTATTATAGCTCGGGGATATATGTTCAGAAACGGTGCTCCCGATGTAGACTATGCACGGCGAGCTCTCTGTGCGTGGTGCAGTATCCCCGACAAAAAAACTGCCGCTCCAAAGGAGGAGTGGCAGTTCAGGACTGATTTCAGTGATCAGCATGAGGAGTTTCCTGAATTGGTGGATAAGACGGGAAAAGGCTGGTTTTACAAGCACGTCCACAAGGTTGAAAGGTTCATCACAAAGAACAGCGAAAACATGAGCAAGACTACCCTCTCCAACGCTGAGCCGTTGAAAAACAGATTTGACGCAGCATGGAGAGATAAGGTGAAGCAGTATCAGGTGTCGCTCTACTCGCCAGAGACCAAGGGTGCGTGGGTGCTGCGGTTTGATGATGTACTTGCTGACGCTCTGGAGCTCGGACCGCTGGCGGATAAGACTTTTTCCTTCTCCGATGATGAAAAAGATCGTATCAAGGCACTGCTGCCTGACGGTCTGCCCTATGAGGTAGCAGAGACAGTCATCGCTTACTGCATCGTCAACAAGCCCGATGATTCGGACTATGTTATTCTGCCTGTTTCCAACTTTGATGCTTACTTCGGAAATACCAGTTTCAGTCACAAATGGCTCAATTTGTTCCCTGACACCTTACTTGAACGGGATAAGCAGAGTTTTGGAGTGTGTAGGGTGAATATCACTTTGTAACCAATATTAAAACTCAAAAATGTAGCATATAATATGCTGCATTTTTATTTTGTTATGATACTAAGTAGTTTGTCATAGGTGTCTATTACTTCATAAACAACATCATTACCACTTATTGTCTTAAAGTGTTTTTCTGCACAACGTATTTTTGCTCTTTCTAACGGCGAAATATGTCCAAATTCAAGAGATTCAAGTGAGCCCTTTGTTTCTGCTACAAAGTAAATATGCTTTACTGTACCTTCATAGAAAGCGATAGCCCAATCAGGATTATACTTTCCAACAGGTGTTGAAATATAGAATCCATTCGGCAGTTTAACATACACCGCAACATCCTTGTTTGTATCAAGTTCGGTTGCAAAATTATACTCATTGGTACTGTCATATACGATATAATTGTAAAGGTGCTTCTGAGCTTTCATAGCATTGACATTCAGCTTGCCCTTGATAGTTGGCTCAGTAAATACGTCCGTGCCGTAGCGGTCATCAAGCACATGATAAGTAATATGCTCAATAATAGCCGTTGCTTTCTGCTCGTTTATAAGCTGAGCAGATTTGAGGATGAATTCTTCGGGATTGTATTTATACTGCTCGAAAACAGCAGGCTCGATACCTGTCATAATGCAGACAATATCTTTTCTTGTAAGCCCAGTTTCCGCAACAAGTTTGCCTATAAGGTCATATTTCACGCTCTTGTTAGCGGTGATAGTTCTTGTTTCAGTGGCGGACTCGTTTTTCTTCATAGCCTCGCCCTTTTCAAGAGCCTCCTTGGAGTCAATGCCCTCCATAGAGCCTGATTCGATCTTGTAGAATATCTTCTGCACCCTGAGTTTGCTGTTCAGGGCGTTGATAGCATTCTTGATAAGCTCATCAGTCTCAAAATCCACAACATATACGGATTTGGAATTAATCTTCTCCCAAAGAGCTTTAAATTCTGGCATAGCGAGCTTTTTATCATCAACTTTAAGCTCAACATTATTTTTACGGGCATCTTCGGGAAGTGCGGAACGTTCATCATAGATGCTGTCGATTATTTCGATGACAGCTGCCGCACTGTCAGCAACTTCCTCGGCAACCTTGATCTCGCCGTTAGCCTTATCCTCATAGTATTTATCGGTGAGCTGTCCACGTTTAATATATCCGTTGGAGATCATATCCTCATAGATAGCCTGAGCGGTATCATCATCAATGAACTGAGTGTTGCCCTTGCTGTCAACGATCTCTCTGCCTTTGAACAGCTCGGCAGTAACAGCCTTCGGCCTGTATGCGACTGCTTCTGCAATCTCGCTCTGCAAGCCTTTGGCAAAGCTGTCATAGCTTTCACTGGCAATAACGGTCAGGACATTGATGTTATGGACTTCATTTCCGAGAACACCTGTGTCCATTCTGTCTCCGTCCTCATTGACGCAAAGTCGCAGACCTCTGCCGACTTCCTGCCGCTTGCGCACTTCACTTGTGGACTGTTTCAAGGTACAGATCTGGAATACGTTAGGATTATCCCAGCCCTCACGGAGTGCCGAGTGCGAGAATATAAAACGAACAGGAGAACGCTTCGGATCACGGTCAAGGAGCAGTTCCTTGTTTTTCATGATAAGGTCATAAGCCGAAACATCGTCCGAGGTCTGTTCTTTCTTGTCGATCTTGCCGTCTGTCAGCTTGCCCTTTTTGTCAACGGAGAAGTATCCTGCATGGGTGCTGTTAGCAGAAATTGCATCAAGATAGCGAATATAATCGTCATTCTCTCCGAGGGAGAGCTGATAATTCTCGACAACAGCCTTGTATTCTTCCTCAAACATATCAGCATAGATACCGTTTACAGGCTGTCCTGATTCATCGTACTGCTTGTACTTTGCAACTTCATCAATAAAGAAAAGCGACAACACTTTGATTCCCTTATGAAAAAGCTGTCTTTCACGTTCGATATGAGATACTATCGTTTCATGTATCTGGATACGGCGAATCTGCTCCTCGTCTATGCTGCCCATAATATCACCGAGAAACAGCTTTTTACCGTTGATA
>CACWPR010000105.1 GCA_902762855.1 Ruminococcus flavefaciens | reverse complement strand
CCCTCCCTTTGCCGCCTTTTGACGGGGAGTGCAGAACCCTTCGGGTCTGCACTGTGGCCTTTTTTGTATGTGGCAAGAACGTGATTTCGTTGGTGCCGTTAGCGAAAGCAGAGTAAGTCTTGCGTACAGAGTAAGCGAGCGGAGCAAGCGCCAACGTGGCCAGCGCAGCCTTCGGCTGCCAGACTTGAAATCTATAAAACAATGTGGTATAATAAAGTAATATATGAAATACATCCGCTCATGCGGAGCTTTTAAGGGTGCAGATATGAGTGATATCCATAGCATTATCAGAGACCAGATAAAAGAACCCCTATGGGACAACTGGTACATAAAAGGTGAGCTGGGCCGTGGCGCCTCCGGCGTGGTCTACAGGATAGAGGCCAGACGTGAGAACCGTATCGACGTTTCAGCCCTGAAAATTGAACCTATCGTCGCAGATGAGTCCGTGTATGTTGACGAGGCCAGACGCAGGGACTACCTCGAAAAGAAAAGGATAGAGGCCGAAAATGAGACCACTATCATGTACAAGCTGCGGAGCTCCCCGAATATCGTGCTCTATGAGGACGAGACCATAAAGCCTCTTATCCATGAGGGACGTCAGCTCGGCTACTATATGCTCATACGCATGGAGTGCCTGACCTGCCTGCAAAAGCTGATGAGAGAGGGAAAGTTCGACACCTCCCAGGCAAACGTCATGAAACTTGCCATTGACATCGGCAGCGGCATCAAGGCCGCCCATGACCTGGGAGTCATCCACCGTGACATAAAACCCGGCAACTTCTTTGTCTCTGACAGCGGAGTCTACAAGCTGGGCGACTTCAATATTTCCAAGAAGTCCGTTTCCGCCCGTTCCTTTGCAGGCACAGAGGGCTACATCGCCCCGGAGATATACTTCGCCCGCTACGGCACTGACGGCTACACTAAGCAGGCGGACATCTACTCCTTCGGAATAGCGCTCTACTGCCTTATGAACGACTATCAGTTCCCCTTCGGTGACGTCTGTCTGCCGGAGGAGGCTATCGAGAGGCGAATGAACGGCGAGGCGCTCCCGGCGCCGAAACACGCATCCCCGGAGTTTGCGGCAGTCATCCTGAAGGCCTGCGCTTTCAGCACTGCGAACAGGTACCAGAATATGGGCGATATGCTCAGGGACCTCCGGGCGATAGAGGGCCGCACCTCCGTACAGGCTCCGGTGCAGAACACCGACAGGACAGTTTTTTCCACCGGGACCATGCCTCTTCCGGGGAACAATGCCTCCTATCAGGGAGCTCCGCAAAACAGCTATCCCCAGAACAGCAACCCATTCAGCAGAGCCGCTGACAACTACGGGACGGTCTACAGCAGACAGCCTCAGCCGCCGGCAGGGGGACAGCAGTATGCTCCCTCCTATAACTACCCGGCAGAGGAAAAGACCTCGGCGGCGCCTAAGATAATACTTCTCATCGCACTGGTGCTGATACTGGTCATTTTCGGCATAATACTGTTCTTCCTGATGAACAGGGACGACGATGACGGCGGCTCCGGACGTTCAAAGGACTCGTCCTCCAGCGCAATGGAGGAGGGCTCCGTCAAGCCTTCAGCAGAGGAAGGTACGGCAGAAGTTACTGAGACCGCCGCAGCCGAACCGGAGACCACAGCAGAGACAACGACGACCCAGCCTGTGACAAGGGATACGAAGGTGGTCCTTGACAAGGAATATATTGAGCTTGAGACAGGGGATACTGAGATGATAATGCCTATGGCGTACCCGGCAGGCAGCACTGAGTCCGACGAGATATGGCGCTCCACAGACCCCTCTGTAGCTGAGGTGGACAGCATGGGTAACGTAACTGCCGTAGGTGCCGGCGAGTGCGAGATAATCCTTACATTCAGCAATAATCCTGCCGCAGAGGCGAGAGTCACGGTGTCTGTAACAGAGCCGATGACCATGCCGCCTGTAACTCCCAACGATTCCGGCGCAGGAGCCTCCAACATACTCAACGGCGGCTATGCCTGCCTTGTGAACGGCCAGATGTTCTACTCCGACGGTAACAAGATATACTCCGTCACCGGAAGCAAGACCAAGGCTATCGGCAATTACGGTGCCCACTACATGAACAGCATAGGGGACTATATCTACTTCTGCAACGGCTCCGCAGACAACTGTCTCTGCTCTGTCAGGAGCGACGGCTCCGACTTCAAGGTCATCCGCAGCAACTACTGCTATGAGCTGACCTACTCTGACGGCTGGCTGTACTTCTCGGAGATAGACGGCAATACCAACTACATCTGCCGCATGAAGCCTGACGGCTCGGACTACACAAGGCTCCGCCAGGTGAAGTGCTGGTATATGTGCGTGAACTCCGGAAAGATATACTACGTCAACTACGACAACAACTACAGCCTTGACGTTATGAATACCGACGGCAGCGGCAATACCACCCTTTCATCAGAGCAGACCTCGGACCTGTGCATAGCCGGAGGAAGGCTGTACTACTCCGCTGACAGAGACAAGCGCTGGCTGTACTCAATGGCACTTGACGGCTCCGGAAAGGTCTTGCTGAGGGACGATTATTCCAAGCACACCAACATCATAGGCACACAGCTCTACTGCACAGACGAGGCTCACCACCTTGTATTGATAAACCTTGCCAACAGCACCGGAAAGGTCTATTCTGAGCTGGGCTACGTGTCCTTCCCGGTCATCGTAGGCTCCACCCTCTATTCCAGAGGTGAGGACGGCAGCACCAATGTCTATGACATAAGCAATACATGAAAAAAAGTCCCCTCCGGGGGACTTTTCTTTAGGCAATACCGCACAAAGACGTCAGGCGGTCTTTGTGCGGTGTTGCCTTTATGACGCACCAACGGCCGGAGGGGTTGACCTCCGGCCGCTGATGCCTTTTTAGGGTGGTTTATATGAAAATTGAAGATGGCTGATTTATGCGGCAGTGTCGTCGCCGCTGCCGGTGTCGGACTGCTGTCTGTTTCTTCTGCCACGGCCGCCGCCTTCGGGCATAACGAACTGTCCGTTCTCGTCGGTGGTGGGCTCAATGCCTTCGGGCATTGTGAACTGTCCGTTTTCGTCTGTGGGAGGTTCAAAGCTGCCGTCCTGACCGCCGAAGCCGCCGGGTCTGCCGCCGTTCATACCGCCTCCCATGCCGCCGCCCATCATGCCCTGTGAGCCGATGTAGGAGGTGACGTTCTCAGCAGTAACTGAACCTGCCTCTGTACCGTCGTTCTTGTAGCCGCCGTTTTCGTAGAGTCCGTAGTACTTCTCGGATGCGTCGGTGGAGCCGCCGGTATAGACTGTATATGTCTCGCCGGACTTCAGGTCTGGCGAACTGATAACGATGTGGTCAAAGGACTTCTCAGGAGCGAAGCTGAAGAGCTCGGTGCCCTGTGAGTCTGTGAGGGTAACGAGAGTGCCGCCCTCGAAGGTGGAGCCCAGTGATGCGGAGACAGAGTACTGTGTTGAGCTGTTTCCGGGAGCCTCGGCCATGCCGGAGCTGCCTGCTGCGATGATAGTACCGCCTGTAACGACTATCTCGCTGTTGCTGTCGAGAGCGCCGTTTCCGCTGTTTGTGGGACCGTTGACGATAATGGTACCGCCGCTTATGGACATATCGCCGTTGGAGTCAAGGCCGTCGCCGGAGGCGTTCACATAGACCATACCGCCGGAGATATTGAGTGCTGCTCCGCTGGAGTAGCTGCCCATAGCGCCCTGGGAGGTGCCGTCGCTGGCATTGAAGCCGTCGTCTGATGAGTTGACCTCAACGGTGCCGCCCTCTATATTTATCACGGCTGCCTCTATGCCCTCGTAGGACTTGGCAATGGAGGTCTTGCCGTCGGATATTGTAATGCTGGTTTCGGCATGGATGCCGTCATCGCCGGCCTCAAGAGTGAGGGTACCGCCGCTGACAGTGAGGCTGCCGTTTGAGTGCAGAGCGTCGTCTGCGGAGTTTATGGTGAAGGTACCGCCGGATATATCCAGCTCTGTACCGGCCTTTATGCCCTTGGTGCTGACGGTGTCGCTGGTGTCGCCGGAGTCCTCTGCTGAGGTATCGGCAAGGGGGGTAAAGGCAGTCTGCTGAGCCTGAGTGGTATCCTCAGGAGCTGCACCGTCCTGCTGACCGGGAGCGAAGCCGCCGCCCTGACTTGGGTCAAAGTCTCCGAACTGGCCGGGGTCAAAACTGCCGCCCTGGCTGGGGTCGAAGTCACCGAACTGGCTGGGGTCGAAGTCACCGTCCTGCATATCAGGACGTCCGCCGCCGAAGCCGCCGTGACCTCCCATTCCACCGCCCATGCCGCCGAAGCCGTCGGTGTGGGTCTTGGAGGAGTTCTCACTTCCGCCTGCCGAGACTATATTGAACTCTCCGTCGGAGGCTGTGAACAGTGTCTCTGCCTGTATGCCGTCCTCTCCGGAGGTGATGTCGAAGCTGCCGCCCTCGATGTAGACGAATCCCAGGGAGGTGTCGGTCTTGTTGGTGGACTTTATGCCGTCCTGACCGGAGACAACAGTAATATCTCCGCCGGCAGCGGCCACATAGTCCTTGCCTTTGATGCCGTCAGCCACAGCATTTACGCTGATAGTGCCGCCGGTAATGACGATGTCATCCTTTGAGCGGATGCCGTCGTTGTAGTTTCCGTTTACTTCAAGGGAACCGGTGCCGTTGATAGTGAGGCTGTCCTCGCTGAAAATGGCAGCGTCCGGCTCGTCAAGGGTATCCTCTGCAAAGATGTAGGAGGAGCCGTCGGTAACGGAATTCTTTGAGCCTGCCGCAAGAGTTATGAAGGTCTTGTCGGCGTTTACGATATATATGGGAGCAGAGGTGGTGCAGGTCAGGGACGCATTGTCCAGGACGAGCTGTACCTTTGCATTGTCTGCGTCAACTATTATCTGTCCGTCATTGAGGGTACCGGTAACGTGGTAGATGCCCTCGCCGGTGACAGTGATAACAGAGCCGTCGGCAGAAACACCGGGGCCGTCTGTTTCGGCGGAATCGCCGTTCAGTTTTATCTCAGCAGTTATCTCGCCGTAGTCCTGAGCCAGGTCTCTGTCAGAGAAGAGGCTGTCCATTGAGACTGTCTTTTCTGTGAGCTGTTCTGCATCCGCATCGGTATCGGTACCCAGCTCTGAGGCTGAGGGCACATCCTCCGAAGTACTGTCTGAGGAACTGCTTTTGCTGCCGCATCCTGTGGAGAGGCAGGCGAATGTCATAGCTGCCGTAAGGAAACTGAGGACTTTTTTGTAGGAATCCAAAGCTATCATTTTATTGCACCGCTTTCTGAAAATTCCCAATCCCGAAACTCTTATCTCTCTGTTACGTATGCTATTATAGACCATG
Source organism: Ruminococcus flavefaciens (assembly GCA_902762855.1). GTDB lineage: Bacteria > Bacillota > Clostridia > Oscillospirales > Ruminococcaceae > Ruminococcus > Ruminococcus flavefaciens_V. The sequence goes on along the minus strand of CACWPR010000105.1, from coordinate 1,741 downwards.
ATTGTGTTAGTTCTGTGATAATTTCCGGAAACAGAGGAAAAAATCCGGTGTGAACCTCATATTTATTCAAAATGTGTACATATTAAAAATTTATATCGTTCCTCCGGGGCCTGTTTACAGTGAAATGAACAAATTTCTCCGGGCTGTATTGTAAGTATTTATAATTATTTCGGTTATCCTTGATTTGCTATATAAAATATGTTATAATTATAGTTGGTTTTATATGCCCGTGAGCGGGCTTATCATATATGCGTCCGGATGTTCGTGAGGCGCATCTACAATCGGAGGTGTTCAGATGGCTGATTTTAAAGCCATAATGGCTGAGATAAAACAGCCCCTTTGGGATAACTGGTACATAGTCGAGGAACTCGGCTCAGGTGCTTCCAGCGTGGTATACAGGATAGAGGCAAAGCGTGAGAACCGTACTGACGTTTCTGCCCTGAAAGTCGAGCCTATAACTCTCGACGACGTCCTCTTCAATGACCCTGCCAAGAAAGCATCTGTCCTTGAAAAGAAAAGACAGGCTGCGGTCAACGAGACCAGCATCATGTATAAGCTGAAAAAATGCCCGTATATCGTGGGCTACGAGGACGAGAACATCGTCAGGCTGGAGCATACAGACGGCTATGTGCTCCTCATCAGAATGGAGTACCTGACCTGTCTCCAGGACCTTGTGAAGCGTGGAGGCTTTGACCGCTCCGAGGCCAATGTTGTAAAGCTGGCTATGGAGATAGGAAGCGGTATCCAGGCCGCTCATAAGCAGGGAGTCATCCACCGTGACGTAAAGCCTGCCAACTTCTTTGTCTCCGACGACGGCACCTACAAGCTGGGCGACTTCAATATTTCCAAGTCCACAGCCGCCGCACGTTCCTTTGCCGGAACAGAGGGATATATCGCCCCGGAAATCTACCGGGCCAAGCAGAGCGTTGACAATACCTACACCAAGCAGGCTGACATCTACTCCTTCGGAATATGTCTCTATCAGCTCCTCAACGACTTCTGCTTCCCCTTCGAGGACAACTGCCTTGTGGAAGAGGCTATAGACAGACGCATGAACGGCGAGACTCTTCCTCTGCCGAAAAATGCCTCCCCGGAGCTGGGCAGGCTCATATTAAAGGCCTGCGCCTACGAGCCGGCGGACAGATACCAGTCAATGGACGAATTCCTCAATGACCTGAGGAACTACAGCATAAGGATAGGAGCGGCAGGAGCTATCCCCGTAATGGCCGCAGGAAATCTGGGCGGAGGCTACAGCAGTCAGAGCTCAGTGAACCAGGGCTCATTCAACCAGGGAACTTCCTTCAATCAGGGAACTTCCTTCAATCAGGGACAGCCGTTCCCGCAGAACAGGCCTCAGAACCCGTTCAGTACCGCAAGCATGAACCGTTCCTCTGACGCTACAACATACGTTGAGAGCGGTCCCTCCGCTCCTCAGAGACAGAGCATACCCATGCCCCAGCCAATGGCGGCTCCTCCGAAGAAGAAGAGCAAGCTCCCCATAGTGATAGTGCTCGTGGCAGTGCTGGCCATAGGCTGTGCTGTTGTGGTGCCTGTGTTATTGGGAAAGAACAGTAAGAAGTCCTCAGAGGACAAGGAGATACTCTATCCCGACGACGCTGTTGAGTACAACGGCCACCACTACCTCTACTACAACAGCCACAAGAACTGGAAGGATGCCGAGGCGTACTGCGTTGAAAAGGGCGGACACCTTGCATCAGTGAACAGCTCAGGCGAAAAGGAC
>CACWPR010000104.1 GCA_902762855.1 Ruminococcus flavefaciens | reverse complement strand
CCAGCGTGACGCTGGCAGCCGAAGGCTGCGCTGGACACGATTCGCTTGCTACGCTCGCTTACTCTGTACGTCAGACCTCATCTGCTTTCGCATACAGAGCCGATGAAGGGGCGGCACATTCCCACAAACAAAAAAGGCCACAGTGCGACGCTGGTTAAAAATATTTATTTGAAAAAGAGATTGACAAATTCAATGTTTTGTGATATACTATTAAAAACATCAAAGTTTACTTTAAAGCGCTACAGTGTAAAGCGTTATAACGGTAAATTATTTGGAAAGAGGTTAAACCAATGAAAGAAATATCAAAGCTGCTCGATTTCAGACCTGACATAAAGGTGGTTGATGCGACACTCCGGGACGGAGGGCTCGTAAACGACTTTTACTTTACAGACGAATTCGTAAAGGACCTGTACAATGCAAATCTTCGTTCCGGAGTAGACTATATGGAGTTTGGCTACAAGGGCGACAAGGAGATGTTCGACGTAAACAAGTTCGGACCTTGCAAGTTCTGTGACGACGAATACATCCGCAGCATAGTAGGCGAGAACAATACAGACCTTAAAATAGCAGTAATGGCAGACGTTGGACGCTGCAACTACAAGGAGGACATCCACGACAGGAGCGAGAGCCCTGTAGACCTCATCAGAGTGGCAACATATCTGCACCAGATACCCACAGCAGTGGACATGATAGAGGATGCAAAGAAGAAGGGTTACGAGGTAAGCTGCAACATCATGGCAGTATCCACAGCTCAGGAGTCAGACCTGAGAGTAGCACTGGACATTCTCGGAAAGTCTCCTGTAGATGTATTTTATATAGTAGACAGCTTCGGCTCTATCTACCCTGAGCAGCTTGCACGGATAGCAGCGCTCTACGGGGAGTTTGCAGAGAAGTACGGAAAGAAGCTGGGAATCCACGCACACGACAACCAGAAGCTGGCCTTTGCCAACACGATAGAGGCAGTAGGGGACGGAGTAGACTGGCTGGACGCAACATATTCCGCAATGGGAAGAGGTGCAGGAAACTGTGCAATGGAGCTTCTGCTGGGATTCCTGAAGAATCCGAAGTACAACGTATATCCTGTGCTCCAGTTCATAGAGAAGCACATGAACAAACTCCGTGAGGAGGGAGTAGTGTGGGGATATGACCTCCAGTACCTGATGACAGGACTTCTGAACCAGCATCCGAGGACGGCCATCCAGTTCACGAAGGACGGCAGACATGACTATGCAGAGTTCTACAAGGAGATAATTGCCCAGGACTGACTGTGGACTCCCGCCGGTAGCGGCCGGAGTCGCAGCTTAGGGTATTGACTGAACAAGGACCGCTTTTTGCGGTCCTTTATTAATTCATTGCTGCCGTAAGCGAAAGCAGATGAGGCCTGACGTACAGAGTAAGCGAGCGTAGCAAGCGAATCGTGGCCGGGTCCAGCCTTCGGCTGGCCGTAAGGGGACACAATTAATTCCGCATTCCGAATTCCTAATTCCGAATTAAAAGTCATGTACCGCCCTTTCATCGGTGCCGTATGCGAAAGCAGATGAGGTCTGACGTACAGAGTAAGCGAGCGTAGCAAGCGAATCGTGTCCAGCGCAGCCTTCGGCTGCCAGCGTCACGCTGGCTGCAAAAAACCTTGACATTTCTTGATAAAGATGTTATATTAATAATGTATATATTGTACAGACGAGAGGGGTACTTACAATGAAAAAATTTTTTAAAACTGCGGCGGTCATGGTGTCTGCTGCGGCTATGGCTCTGACCTCAGCCGCACCGGCTCTTCCTGCTGCCAACTCAGACGGGTTCTCCGCTAACGCTGCGGTGAACGACACCAACGACGACTGGCTCCACGCTGAGGGCAGCCGTCTCTACGACATGAACGGCAATGAGGTCTGGCTCACCGGCGCTAACTGGTTCGGATTCAACTGCACCGAGTGCGTCCCCCATTACCTCTGGAGCGGCGACATCGACGATATGGTAAAGGACATCGCTGACCACGGCGTCAACGTCCTCCGTCTGCCTGTCTCCACTGAACTGCTCTACAACTGGATGATAGGCGACCCGGACCCTATCCAGAGCGTCAACCCTAACAACGACCCCAACTACCCTATCAATGTGGACCTCATCAACCCTGACGGCTCCGTCATGAACAGCCAGCAGGTGTTCAACGTCCTCCTTGCAAAGTGCAAGAAGTACGGTATTAAGGCCTTCATCGACATCCACAGCCCTGAGTCCAACAACTCCGGCCACAACTACGGCATCTGGTACGGAAAGTCCTTTACTGCAAATGACGGCAAGGAAGTTGAAGTCACCACTGATGTGTGGATAGAGACTCTCGCATGGTGTGCCGAGGAGTACAAGGGTGACGACACACTCATCGGCTTCGACCTGAAAAACGAGCCTCACAGCACCTACGGCGGCGCTCCCGTGGACGCTGTCTGGGACGACTCCGACGCTCCCAATAACTGGAAAAAAGCCGCTGAGGACTGCGCTGACGCTATCCTCGCCAACAACCCCAATGCGCTCATCCTCATCGAGGGCGTCGAGGGATTCGAGGGCCACGGCGCATGGTGGGGCGGAAACCTCCGTGGTGTTGCAAAATACCCGGTAACTCCCAAGGCCGGCACTTCCCAGATAGTCTACTCCCCCCACGACTACGGCCCTGTCGTAAGCGACCAGACCTGGTTCCACAAGGACTTCACCGAGCAGACTCTCCTTGACGACTACTGGTACGACACCTGGGCTTACCTCGTGGACAAGGATATGTACCCTCTGCTCATCGGTGAGTGGGGCGGACGCATCCCGGCCGGTGTGGACGATGCCGCTATAATGGCCGCTCCTGCATCCTCCCTTGACCCTACCGAGAAGAACGCAAAGTGGCTGGGTCTCATCCGTGACTACATGATAAAGAACCACATCAACCACACCTTCTGGTGCCTCAATGACGACTCCGGCGACACAGGCGGACTCTGGAAGGACATCCAGTTCGGCGTTACCCGTGAGGCTGACGGCACTATCAACGCAAAGACTACTATCAACTGGGATACCGAGAAGTACGACACCTACTACTATCCGGCTATCTGGAAGACCCTGGACTCCAAGAAATTCATCGGTCTCGACCACCAGACCGCTTTAGGTGTGAACGGCATCTCGCTGAACGACTTCTACGCTTCCTACGCATCCACCGAGGGCAGCAACCTTGACGGCGGCACAAAGTCCGGAGGTTCTGTCATCACTACCGACCCCACCACCGAGCACGGACAGGGAAATACCAGCACCGGCAGGCTCATCACCTACGGCGACGCCGACTGCAACGGCGAAGTCCTCATGAACGACGTTGTGCTCATCATGCAGGCTCTTTCCAATAACGATGCCTACGGTGTTGGCGGCACCGCTGAAAAGCACCTTTCCGAGGACGGTCTGCTCAATGCCGACTGCTACGACCCCGGAACTCTGCTCACAGGAATGGACGCTCTGGCTGTCCAGAGATTCCTCCTTGACCTTACCGAGCTGCCTGAGTATTCAGGTACAAAATAAAAGCAATGAATTATGAGAGGGAAAAATTTATGAGAAAGTATTTTAAGATGACTGCGGCTATAGCTGCGGCTCTGATAGCCTTCAACGGCTCAGTGAACGCTCTGCCCGCTGACAACACTGTGAAAACTCTGCCGGCTGCTGCCGCTGACGACACCGGCGACGACTGGCTCCACGCTGTAGGCAGCCGCCTCTACGACAAGAACGGCAACGAGGTCTGGCTCACCGGCGCCAACTGGTTCGGTCTCAACTGTACCGAGAACGTCCCCCACGGTCTCTATGCCCGTGACGTTGACGATATGCTCCAGGACGTTGCAAACCACGGTATCAACATCATCCGTTTCCCCATTTCCACCGAGCTCCTGCTCTCCTGGATGGACGGCGAGCCCCTGCCCGTTTCCTCTATCCAGGCAAGCTACAACCCTCCCACCGATATTGTCGGTGAGGACGGTACCGTCACCAAGGCCGGCACCTACGGCAATATCAACAAGGACTTCGTAAAAGAGGACGGCAAGACCGAAAAGAACTCCATGGAGATTTTCGACATCATCATGCAGAAGTGCAAAAAGTACGGCATAAAGGCTCTTATCGACGTTCACAGCCCTGCATCCCACAACTCCGGCCACAACTACAACCTGTGGTACTATGAGCCCACTGCCGACGATGCTGACAATATGGCTACCGGACATTTCTCCGGAGAGCAGATAACCTGGGACGACTGGGTAGACTCCATTACCTGGCTGGCCGAAAAGTACAAGAACGACGATACTATCATCGCTTACGACCTCAAGAACGAGCCCCACGGAAAGCGCCTTTACAGCGGCTCTGAGTGCCCTGCAAGCATGGCCAAGTGGGACAACTCCACCGATAAGAACAACTGGAGATACTCCGCCGAGGAGTGCGCCAAGTCCATTCTCGGCGTGAACCCCAACGCTCTCATCCTCATCGAGGGTATCGAGCAGTCCCCTATGACCGAAAAGGGCATCACCTGGGACGACCCCGACCAGTTCAACCCTGAACCCGGCCAGGAAAAATGGTACGGCGCATGGTGGGGCGGAAACCTCCGGGGCGTTAAGGACCTCCCCGTCCTCCCGGAGTCCAGCCAGATAGTCTACTCTCCCCATGACTACGGCCCCTCCGTTTACAAGCAGAGCTGGTTCTGCAACGCCGACGGAACTGCCAAGAACTTCACTACAGAGACCCTCCTCGACGAGTACTGGCGTGATACCTGGGCTTACATCAACGAGGACGACATCGCTCCCCTGCTCATCGGCGAGTGGGGCGGCCATATGGACGGCGCCGAGAACCAGAAGTGGATGGGACTCCTCCGTGACTACATGATAAAACACCACATCAACCACACCTTCTGGTGCCTCAACCCCAACTCCGGCGACACCGGCGGACTCCTGGACACTCAGTTCAGTAACTGGGACGAAGCTAAGTACGGCCTTTTCGAGGAGTCTCTCTGGCAGACTCTCAGCTCCGGCAAGTACATCGGTCTCGACCACCAGACTGCCCTGGGAGAAAACGGTCTTTCACTCACTGACTTCTATTCAAACTACGCTTCCACCGAGGGAAGCAACCTGGACGGCGGTACCAAGGGAGGCGGACATACCGAGCCCGTTACCGACCCCACTACAGACCCCACTACCGACGGACCCACCGGTCTCTGGGGCGACGCCGACTGCAACGGCGAGGTAAAAATGAATGACGTGGTGCTGGTAATGCAGTCTATCGCTAACCAGGATAAGTACGGACTCACCGGCTCTGACTCTGAGCATATCACCGCCGACGGCCAGAAGCTCGCTAACGTCGTTGACCCTGCCAATACCGGCCTCACCGTCCAGGACGCCCTCCAGATACAGAAGTTCCTCCTGGAAATGATCACCGACCTCACCCCCAATGCTAAGTAAGCCTCTGCTAAGGCTCAGGCTTTCATGAGGGGACGACATACTTTTACTGGGGAAAAACCTTTCTGAGGAAGGGTTCTTCTCCTGGAGCCCGTCCCCCCTTTTCCAAAGACTTTTAATATTAATTTTGCCCCTCAGGGGGTACGTTAGAACAGCCAAATGGCCGCTGTTTCAAATCAGCTAACGTACCCCCTGAGGGGCAAAATAGTATCGAAAGTTTTAGGGGATGGAGTTTGAGGAAGAGACCCTTTTTCAAAAGGGTCCTTCCTCAATAAGTGTACCGTCCCCTCATGTAAGCCTGAGCCTTAGCAGTGCCTTACTTGATATCAGCTCTGTGGAAGAGTGCGAGGCCGGCGCCGGTAAATACGGCGATAAGGCCGCAGGAATAGAGCGGGAAGCGGTTGAGCCGCTCAGGGAGCTCCCCTACTGAGGTGAGCTGGCTGAACTGGAAGTCCGGGAGGGCGTCGATTATGAGCTTTCCGAGCTCGTTGTCACTGTTGAAGGCAAGCACGATAGATGCCACAAGACTTACCACATAGTACGCAACGAAGGAAAGGACTGTTCCGGAGATTCCCTGCATAGTCATGCACATGAAGGTCACGAATGCGGCATGGACAACTGTGAGGAGGAACATCATTCCCATACATATCCACACCTTGTCCATATCCGCATCTCCCCAGCCGAGGAGAGGGATGCCGATGCCCAGTGTGGGGATGAGGTTTATGAGTGTAAGGGCGAAACCGATAGCGATAGCAGTTATGAGGTTTGCCAGGTATATATTCACTCTCGAATGTCCTACGATTATCTTGTTTCTGATAGTATTATTTGTGTAGTCTCTGCTTATGAACATTCCGGCAACAAGGGGAACGAGCAGGGACATGAACGAGCTGCCGTCCATGAACTGGTCATCTATACCGTAGCCGTGGCGGTGCGACATGAACAGGTCCATAAATGCTACAAACAGCATTATTCCTACTGAAACGTAAAATCTTGCTCCCCTGAACGCACGGGAGAAATTAGCTTTTAAAAGGTCAAGCATAGCGGTTACCTCCTATCAGATTCATAAAGTAGTTCTCAAGGCTCTCCTCCTGGAGAGACATTGTGACGATGTTAACGCCACGCTTATCGAGTGCCTTTACGAAAGGAGTCACGCTGAAGGGAGTGAATATCTCCGCTTCATTGGGAGCGGTCATCTGGAAGGAGTAGTTCATCTCAGTCAGAGCCGCATTGAGTTCATCGGGAGTGTCGGTCACTACACGGACGTAGTTGCGGCAGGCATCGTGGAGCTCCTCTGCGGACATCTCCTTTACGATGTGGCCGCCCTCGATGAAGCCGTAGTGAGTTGCCAGCTTGGACAGCTCGTCGAGGATGTGGCTGGAAATGAGGATAGTTATGCCCATTTCCCTGTTGAGCTTCTGGATGAGCTCACGGACCTCCAGGATTCCCTGGGGGTCAAGGCCGTTGATAGGCTCGTCAAGTATGAGAAATTCCGGATTTCCGGCCAGTGCGAAGGCTATGCCCAGGCGCTGTCTCATACCAAGGGAGAAGTTCTTGGCTTTTTTCTTGCCTGTATCTGAAAGCTCCACCAGCCTGAGTATCTCTTCCAGCCTGTCGGGGGACTGTCCCATCATCTTGTAGTGCTGGAGGAGGTTGTCTCTTGCGCTCATTTCGAGGTAAATGGAGGGAGTCTCAACGATGGCTCCTATTTTTTTCCTCATCTGAGCCAGTGCCGGGTCAGAGTTTTTGATTCCGAAAATTGAATATTCGCCGGACGTCACCTTATGAAGGGAGGTTATCACACGGATAAGAGTAGTCTTTCCGGCGCCGTTTCGTCCCACAAAGCCGTAAATAGAGCCTTTCGGGACATTCATTGTAAGCTCACGAAGAATGGTAGCCCCACCGTACTTCTTCACCAGAGCATTGGTTTGCAGAATGTAATCCATATTGTTAATCCTTATATCCTTTTATCGTTATTTTTTTAACACGCTTTTGATATAGTTAGGCGGCCAGCCAACCGACCGACCGCCTAAAGTCGTTATATCAGATTTTCAAATAATCAGATTATTCGTTGATCTTTGTTACAACGCCTGAACCAACTGTTCTACCACCCTCACGGATAGCGAAACGGAGTCCCTCTTCGATAGCGATAGGAGTGATGAGCTCAACATCCATTGCTACGTTATCGCACACATTTCCTTGTCAGCAGGAAGTGTTACAACACCAGTAACGTCTGTTGTTCTGAAGTAGAACTGAGGTCTGTAGTTGTTGAAGAAAGGAGTATGACGGCCGCCCTCTTCCTTCTTCAGAACGTAAACCTGACCGCTGAACTTTGTGTGGGGGTGAATTGAGCCGGGCTTGCAGAGAACCTGTCCACGCTCAACCTGGTCTCTTGTGATACCACGGAGAAGAGCACCAACGTTATCACCAGCCTCACAGAAGTCGAGAGTCTTTCTGAACATTTCAAGACCTGTAACAACTGTGTTGAGCTTCTCGTCTGAGAGACCAACGATCTCTACAGGCTCGTTTACGTTGAGCTTTCCGCGCTCTACTCTACCGGTTACAACTGTACCACGGCCAGAGATTGTCATTGTATCCTCGATAGGCATGAGGAAAGGCTTAGCATCGTCACGCTCAGGGCTGGGGATGTACTCATCTACAGCGTTCATGAGCTCGATGATAGGAGCGTATGCAGGATCGTTGAGGTCATCGGGAGCCTCAAGAGCCTTAAGAGCTGAACCCTTGATGATAGGTGTATCATCGCCAGGGAAGTCATAGCTTGAGAGAAGGTCACGGATATCCATCTCTACGAGCTCGAGGAGCTCTTCATCGTCAACCTGGTCAGCCTTGTTCATGAATACAACGATTG
>CACWPR010000103.1 GCA_902762855.1 Ruminococcus flavefaciens | reverse complement strand
TTATCTGCGGAGACAACCGTACCAGGAAGGAATACGGGATCACAGACCGTCACATCATCGGAGTCCTGACAGGAATAGTCCGCAGTGGAAAGACAGTCAGCGTAAAGAACAAGTGGTATCGGCTGTATGTTCATATATGGTGCGACTTTTTCCCGCTAAGGTCACTGATAATTCGTGTATACGGCAAGCTGAAACGTATTCTGAGAAAGAAAAAGCAATGAGAAAAAGCGCAGTAAAATGGCTGTATACAGTAACAGGACGAAAAAAATGGAATATCTTGTGGCTGATGATAGTCCAGGGGCTCAACGGTGCAAGCGGAGTTTTGTACGCACTGTTTCTCAGAGGTATAGTTGACAGCGCCGTTGACAGTGACCGCAGAGGATTCCGCACATATGTCATACTTTTAGTAATGCTTGTACTTGTACAGGTCGGAATGAGAGCGGTGATACGCTGGCTGGAGGAGCTTTCGAGAGCATCTCTGGAAAACCTTTTCAAAGAACGGCTTTTCGGGAATATCCTCTCGAAGGACTTCGGAACAGTAAGTGCGGTACATTCTGGCGAGTGGCTGAATCGTCTCACCAGTGACACAGTAGTAGTTGCTCAGAACAGTGTAGAGATACTTCCGGGGCTTGCAGGGATGGTCGTGAAAATGGTCAGTGCAATGGCCATGATGATAATTCTTGACTACCGTTTTGCCTTGGTGCTTATACCGCTTGGCATAGTTCTTTTTTTTGCAACATATGGATTCCGCAGGGTTCTAAAAAGTCTTCACAAGAACATACAGGAAAAGGACGGCAGTCTCAGAGTATTTTTACAGGAGAGGCTCGGCAGCCTGGTGATGATACGCTCCTTTGCAGCGGAGGGTCAGGCCAGGACTGATGCGGCTGAAAAAATGTCAGAGCACAAGCAGGCAAGGATGAGACGGCTTCGTTTCTCGAATCTCTGCAACATCGGATTTCAGACAGGAATGCAGGGAATGTACGTAGGCGGCATAATATATTGCGGATACGGTATACTTACCGGAGCCATAAGCTACGGTACTCTCACGGCTATTACTCAGCTCATCTCGCAGATACAGTCGCCCTTTGCCAATTTGACCGGCTATCTGCCAAAGTTTTACGCAATGACAGCAAGTGTGGAGCGTCTTATGGAGATAGAGCAGTTTGAGGATGACAGCAGTTCAGTTCCAATGGACATTGAGGAGACCCTTGCATTCTATCGCAGCGATTTTGCCGCAATGGGACTTGAAAATGCCTGTTTTGCCTATTATCCCTCAGGTGACAGCGTCAGGGAGCTCAGCAAGGAGCCCATGCCGTCAGTTTTAGAAAACATCAGTGTTGAGATAAAGAAGGGGCAGTATGCCGCCTTCACAGGTCACAGCGGATGCGGAAAGAGTACAGTGCTCAAGCTGCTGATGTGTATTTATAAGCTGGACAGCGGACGGCGTTATTTAACTGACATATCCGGCAGCAGACAGGAGCTCACACCGAAGTTCCACCGGCTTTTTGCGTATGTTCCACAGGGTAATCAGCTCATGAGCGGGACGATACGCAATGTTGTCAGCTTTGCTGACAGGTCAGGTTCATCCGATACTGAGCGCATTGGAAGGGCGCTGAAAATAGCCTGTGCAGATGAGTTCGTCAGTGAGCTTGAAAATGGCATAGACACACAGCTCGGAGAGCGTGGCACCGGACTTTCAGAGGGACAGATGCAGCGGATAGCCATAGCAAGAGCGATATATTCTGAATGTCCGATACTTCTGCTTGATGAGTCTACCAGTGCGCTTGATGAGCAGACAGAGCGCCGAGTACTTGAAAATCTGAAAAAAATGACAGACAAGACAGTAGTCATAGTAACACACAGACCGGCAGCACTTGAAATATGTGACCGGATATTAAAGTTTACTGAAAATGGAGTGATAGAAAATGGAAAAAGCTGAATTCCGCAAAAATGCAGCAGATATGATATATCTTACAGCCTGTGCCGTCAACGGGATTACCCCGAAGAAGGAACGGTTAGACTCAATGGATATAAAGAAAGTGTTTGAAGTCTGCCAGAGGCATATTCTGACAGCCTGTGCTGCATACGCACTGGAGTCAGCGGGAGTCAAAGAACACGATTTCACACAGGCAAAAGAAAAGGCGATAAGGAAAAATGTCCTTCTGGATGCGGAACGTGTTATGTTATTGAAAAGGCTTGAAGAGGAGCATATCTGGTATATGCCGCTGAAAGGAGCTCTTCTGAAGGACTGGTATCCGAAGCTGGGCATGAGACAGATGTCTGACAATGACATCCTCTGTGACAGCAGCCGCAGGGCAGACATAAAGAAAATAATGCTTGAAATGGGATTCACCTGCCGGCATTACGGCATAGGCAATGATGATGCATATTTAAAGGAACCGGTATGCAACTTTGAGATGCACAATGCGCTTTTCACTTCAACTCATGTTGGCAAGCTCTGTGATTATTACAGCGATGTTGAGAAAAGACTCATCAAAGATGAGGACAATGAATACAGCCGTCATTTCAGCAATGAAGATTTCTACATTTACATGATAGCTCACGAGTACAAGCATTATGCGACAGGCGGAACTGGAGTACGTTCACTGCTGGATATATACATATTCCAGAAGTTATTTGGTGACCTTCTTGACCGTGACTATATAGACAGAGAGCTCAAAGAGCTTGAGCTTGAAGATTACGAAAGAAATGCCCGTGAGCTTGCCGAGAAGGTTTTTACACTGAAAGCGCTGACTATTGAGGAGAAAAAACTCCTTGATTATTATGTCATATCCGGAACATATGGAACGGTCAGCAACCATGTTGAGAATAAACTTCAGAAAACAGCACAGGGAAGTAAGTTCAAATATATTATCAGACGAATATTCCCTGATATGAAAACATACAAGGTATGGTATCCATGGGCATACAAGCACAAATGGCTGCTGCCGGCAGCATGGGCATTCCGACTTGTCAGAGGGATCACAGTGCGCCGGAAAACCATTTCATCAGAGGTCAAGGCACTAAAAAACAATTGATGACCAGAAAATATGATAATAAAGCCTCTCAGAGAATATCTGAGGGGCTTTTCATGTACGGACAGAAGTGCGATATAAAGCATACATCTGAAAATTTGCATGAAATTGACATATTTATGATAGATTTGTGCATTGTGTTTTCAAAAATAAAATGTTACGATAATATTAACGAAAACGTTACACAAATCATATGAGGTGATAAAATGAGATTCAAAAGATGCAGAGCTTTAACAGCAGCAATTGTAATGGCACTTAGCCTTGTACCGGGAAATATCTGCCCGGTGCAGACTGAAGCGGCCGATTCAATGAAGTTTGACCTTGGAGCCAATGCCCAGAGCGGCTGGACGGGAGTAAGTGCGGCACAGGGCTATGACAAGAACAAGGGATACGGTTTTTCATCAGCCAAGGATGTAAAGAATGTTGCAGCAAGCGGTCAGGGAGCACTTAGTGATGCAGTACAGTTCACCGGAAATACCACCTTTAACGTAGACCTGAAAAAAGGTCTTTACAAGGTAAAGGTGACACTGGGCAACACATCAAGGACCAGCGTTTACATGGAGGACATGATACAGATAGTGAACATGACCGGAAACAACGCCGTAGATGAAGTGCTTATCCCGGTCACTGACGGTCAGCTCAACATCAGGGCAGGAGCCGGAAAGAGCGGTACAGCGTTCTCTATAAGTGCATTGGAGATAGAAAAGGTCTCTGATGACCCCACCCTTCCGCCGACAATTTGGATATGCGGAGACTCCACAGTCTGCAATTATTATCCGCTGAATACCAGTGTACAGGGCGGCTGGGGACAGATGCTCGGGCACTATGTAGACAAGGGATGGAACATACGGAATATGGCAGCCAGTGGACAGTATGCTCAGGGATTTGTTGATGCAGGGCAGTTCAAGCCCATAGAGACCTACGGAAAGAAGGGTGATGTCTATATCATATCCATAGGCATCAACGATTCAAAGTATTATAAGGGCGATGTGTACCAGAAGGTAGTGACAGATATGGTACAGAGGGCAAAGAAGAAAGGAATGGATGTCATCCTTGTAAAGCAGCAGGGACGAAACGGTGATGCTCAGAAGAACCCACTGCTGAAAAGCCGCTGGTTTGCAGGGGAGTTGGACAATGTTGCCAAGGCGGAAAACTGTCAGATAGTTGACCTTTTTAATCTCTGGCAGAACTATTGTATAAGTATCGGAGCCAATAAGACAACAGCTCTCTACATGAACGGTGATGCCCTGCATCCTAACAGAGCAGGAGCAGAAAAGCTGGCGGAGCTTTTTGCTGGTCAGTTCAAGCAGACTCCCTCGGTAACTCAGCCTGTTGTATATGATACAGACATAGAGGACGGAACGGTCTATACATTCAAGAATGTCAACAGCGGAAAGTACCTGTCTGCTGTGGAGGGAGCAAGAGACAGTGCAAATATTACCCAGAGGGCAGACGACAGTGCGGGTACACGTTTCAAGGCAGTGTCCGCAGGAAATGGCTATTTCTATCTTGTTTCGGAGCTTGACGGTGAAAAATATGCACTTGACGTTCACGCAAGAAAAACGGATAACGGCACGAATGTTGAGCTCTATACCTTCAATAAGGGTGAAAACCAGCAGTTCCGCATAGTAAAGAACAGTGACGGGACCTACTCCATACTTACAAGAGTAACAGGTGAAGCCTCCTGTGTTGAGGTAGAAAATGCAGATACAGCAGACGGAGCAAATGTCCAGCAGTGGGAGCTGAACGGACATAACTGCCAGAAGTGGTATGCAGAAAAAGCGGGAGCCTATACAGGACCTGACGTCCAGCCGCCAGAACCAACTTCCGACAGTTTCCTCTACGGAGACCTTGACGGTGACGGCAGAGTAGACGGATTTGATATGGCACTTATGAGAAGAGAGCTCATAAACAGTGAGCTTGACCGCAGCACAAAGCGCCGTGCAGACGTAGATGCCAATGGAAAAGTCAGCATATCGGATGCAGTTCAGCTCCAGACCTTCCTGCTCAGCGGAAAGAATTTCAGTGCAGTAGAAGAGAGGAAGATGTTTGCATATGCAATTGACCAGACAATATCAGAAGGCACAGAGGAGTCCACAAACGAAGGGTTCCGTGACACGGCATATGTAAATCTTGACAATAAGGTAGGCAGCAATATCCAGTGGAAGATAAGCGCACCAACAGACGGCAATTACCTCTGTACATTCGGAACAGCAAACGGAAGTGCAGACAATCGAAAGATGAAGATAGAGGTCAGCGGACAGACTGACTACTGGGTCCAGGACTTCCTCACCACCGGAGGGTGGACAGCATGGGAAGAGCGAGGCATAGTACTTCCTCTGAAGAAGGGCGAGAATACAATAAAGATGACCTCTGAGACAGCACAGGGCGGACCTAATCTTGATTATATGCAGATAGAGTGGACAGATGAGCCGATAGCACAGGCCTACGAGGAGAAGCCGGATGTTCCTGCCCCGGAACAGTCAAATGTCAGCAGGACTATCTACATAGCCGGAGACTCGACAGTACAGACCTACGGAGCAAAATACGCACCGCAGCAGGGCTGGGGAGCGTATCTGGGAGAAAATATGCCTGCCGGAGTGAGCGTATCCAACCATGCCATAGCAGGCCGCAGCTCCAAAAGCTTTTACGATAACGGCAGGCTTGATACCATATTGGGAACGATAAAGAAGAATGACTATCTGCTCATCCAGTTCGGAATCAACGATGCTGCGTCAAACAAGGCAGAGCGCTATGCACCTACCTGTGGAAAGGTGCCAGGAACAGCCGGAAGTTTTGAGGACTACATGGCCAAGTACATTGAAGGAGCAAAGTCCAAGGGAGCAGTTCCGATACTGGTGACAACTGTTATAGGCCTGAAGGCCTACAACAGCGGAACAAAGAAATTTGCCGGCAGTTATACGAACTACTGCAATGCTATGAAACAGCTTGCATCATATTACAATATCCCGTGTATCGACTTGAATTCGTTAATGGTCGCACACTATAATTCTATCGGATATGATGCAGCATACAAATATCATATGTGTTCAACAGGGAGCACAGATATGACACATTTCACCGAAGCAGGAGCCAGAGCAGTTGCCAAGCTGGTTGCAGATGAGATGAAAAAACAGGGACTTTGCTGATACATTCCCCAAAAAGAAGGAGCCGCTTTAAACAAGCGGCTCTTTGGGTTATTTACTTATAAGTAGAGTTCTCATAAGGCAGAGGTCGAAAGCGTCTATGCGGCCGTCCTCAAGGAGGTCTCCGGCCTGCCAGTCAGCAAGCCGAGCATCGTTTTTAGCAAGGAGCCAGTTCTGCATAGTTACGATATCAGCAATATCGAACTTTCCGTCTGCATTTACATCTCCCCGGATAGTGCCGGAAGGGTCGGTATCATCAGGTTCTTCGCTTCCGGAGTATGTGACTGCAGGCTCATCCACAGCCTTGCTGCTGAGCTGTATGTAGTCAACGGCGCCTTTGAATGAGCCGCCTACAACAGCAAGGTCATTATCGGAGGCGCTCAGAACAGACTGTGTATTGAGTGAAAGTGACTTGCTGTCAGCCTGTTGACCGTTGATGATAAGGGTACCCTGACCGTCGATGATGCGGACAGTTACCTTGCTCCATTCGCCCTTTGCAAGAGGAGACGACGCAGTGAGCTTTTCTGTGGTGACACCGTCAGTGAGGGTGAGTTCAGCCACACCGCTGCTGCTGCATGGAGTGAACGAAATATAGGCATTATCGTCACCGAAGCGGAAAACTTCCTGCTGTGTGCTTCCGCCCTTCCAGAGTACACCCATACTGAGCTGGATATCCTTTGTACGCAGGAGAGAGTCATCAAGCTGAAGAGAGCTTCCGGAGCCGTCGAAGTTAAGGACGCCATTTGCCGAGGTGCGTTCTTCTGACCATTCAGCACCGAGCTGACGTGCATTGGTAGCAGTATTTCCGTCCTTTGCCCAGTACTCGCTTGAACTGCCGAAATCGTAGCTTGCAATATAGCTGTCAGAGAGCGAATGATGACCGTAGTCATCGAGCCAGCCGAAGTTGACACCGTCGCTGAGAGCCTTGTCGTTGCAGAAGTCTCCGTCGAGAATAGCACTTCCGGTGTAGGAATTGCTGCCGTATACATAGGTCATACCCTTAGCAACAGCGTTGTCAGACATTTTCACAGCCTCAGCCAGATAGGCCTTTTGCAGGACCTTTGCATTTCCTGAAACGGAGCAGGAGTTAGAAACGACAGCACTTCCGCCCACAACGGAATTACCGCTGAGGGTAACGCTTCCGAACTTCCAGCCGTTATCGTAGACCATACCTCCGCCGTCAACGACAGCGTGGCCGCAAATCAATACATTATCCTGAGCGGTGACGCTGTTGGCAACTACAGCATAGTCCTCTACCCTTACGTATCCGGAGAGGTTTGCATTGCCGAGGACCATAGCGTTGGGGCCAACGTAAACAGAATCCGCAACGCTTGCAGAGTCAGCTACCCAGCCACCGCCGTTTGAGTGTATATGTCCATTGCCCTTTGAGTAGCCGCCGGACCGCTGAACATCAGCACCGCTGAGCTTCACCTCATAGGGGTAGCGTCTGCGCTCAGCGCCGTCCTTATAAGAGGAGACATTATCCTTGTGGAAGGCATTTATTTTTACGAGCTCCTTAGGCATAGCGGATACAGTAAGGTAAGCCGACACAGCGCCATTTGCAGATACGCTGACACTTTCGCCGCTGCC
>CACWPR010000102.1 GCA_902762855.1 Ruminococcus flavefaciens | reverse complement strand
ATAGGCAACATGATACCGGTGCCATTCATTTTCTTCTTCGCAAGGCACATACTTGAATGGGGCAAGGACAAGCCCGTCATCGGCAAGTTCTGCACATGGTGCCTTGAAAAAGGCGAAAGGGGCGGTCAGAAGCTCCAGGAAAAGGCTGGACGCGGTCTTTTCGTTGCCCTTCTTCTCTTCGTTGGCATCCCGCTCCCCGGAACCGGCGCATGGACCGGCACTCTTGCTGCATCCTTCCTCAACATGGACTTCAAAAAGAGCGTTATCGCTGTTATCTGCGGAGTACTTCTTGCCGGTATAATAATGACTGTACTCAGTCTGGCAGGATTTGCTGCTTTTACTGCTGCAAAATAAAAAGCATATATGGAAAAAAGGGGAATATTATGAAAACAGTCATTATCCACGGTCAGAGCCACAAGGGTTCTACCTTCCAAATAGCTCATCTGCTTGCTGACAAGCTGGGCGGTGAAGTAACTGAATTCTTCCTTCCAAGGGACTTCGGAGAATTCTGCTGCGGATGTACAAATTGCTTCGTAAACGGCGAGGATAAATGCCCACATTACGAAAATCTCTCCCCCATCACAAAAACCATTGACAGTGCTGATGTGATAATACTTGCAAGCCCTGTTTATGTCTACCACGCAACAGGAGCAATGAAGGCTCTGCTGGACCACTATGGCTACCGCTGGATGCCTCACAGACCTGAAGGCTCAATGTTCAGAAAACAGGGAGTCTGTATCTCTACCGCTGCCGGTGCAGGAGTAAAGTCCACTAACAAGGATATGGCTGACAGTCTGCTATTCTGGGGTGTGGGAAAAATATACCAGTTCGGGACCGGTATTGCAGCTGCAAGCTGGGAACAGGTCAGTGATAAGAAACGGCACTCCATCGAAAAAAATGTATCATCTATATCAAAGAAGATACTGAGCTCCCAGAACAAGGTCCGCCCCGGAATAAAAACCAGGATGCTGTTCTCTGTGATGAGGCTCTTCCAGAAAAAAGGACTCAATCCTCTTGATACTCAGCACTGGAAGAAAAATGGCTGGCTGGACCGTAAACGTCCATGGAAATGATATACTATCGAGTCTGCGATCGCAGGCTCTTTTTTTTGCATTTTCACACCTTCCCTGCCTTTGGAATATATTAAAACGTGCGGAAACATCTGCACGGTGTTCTCCGCAAATACGAAAGGAGGACTATCATGAACCTCGACCTTTTTGATAATATCGACGGGCTCATGCTCCGTGAACGTGAGAATTACCTCGGTGACCCCCGCAATACCTCGGTCCCGGCAAACGGCTCCGGAACATCCCGTTTTCCTGCTAAAACTCCACTTGCTATGGCCTACGTGCCATTCCAGCAGTGGGGAGAAGTCTATGACGATGACAAGGCCCTCTGTCAGGGAACTCTTTTCCCCGACCTTGACCTGCCTTTCAAAGGAGGCGACCCTCGTGAATGAGAAAAATGCTCTTCTTATGAAGATAAAAAAGTATGACTTCACACTCAAGGAGCTCAATCTCTACCTCGATACTCATCCTGACTGCCGCCGTGCTCTGGCAATGTTCAGCAAGTACAAAAAGCTCCGTGAGAATGCCCTTAATGAATACGTCTCCAGATTCGGTCCCCTTACCCCCGAACAGTCCGAAGATACCGAACACTGGTCATGGACAGACGGTCCCTGGCCCTGGGAAAGGAGATAAGTTATGTGGCAGTATGAGAAAAAATTACAGTACCCCGTAAAAATAAAAACTCCCAACGCCAAGCTGGCTAAGGTCATCATATCTCAGCTCGGAGGTCCTTATGGCAAATGGATATTATTGATGTATACAAAATTTCTTATTTTCGGCAGCATACGACAATTTCCGACATTTTTCGACAAATCTTGCTATTGCATGACACTGAAAAAAATGTTATAATATGCAGGCTGAATAAGAAAAAAGGGGGAAAATGATGAACTATAACGCTTACATAGACGATGCAGAGCTCAGAGAATCTCTTCACACTCATGAATTCATACCGATTGCCGCATTTATCTTTATCTGCCTCATAAACCTGATATGAGAACAGCTCCCTTTGATGAACTTTCAAAGGGAGCTGTTTTATTCTTCTATGTTTATACTGAGAGCTGAAATGTCCCCAAGAGGTATCCTGTCCCCGTCTGTGAAAATGAGCATATTCTCATAATGGACCACAGTACGTACTTCTCCGTTTTTTTCTTCATAATGTCCTCCTGACTTCTTTTCGTCAGGCACAAAATATCTCACCATTACCTCAGGATGTTCAACTATGCTCTCCTCAAGTAGATTCAATGTGTAGTTGAGCTCATCGTTCTCATCCTCTGTCAGTACTCTCCGGCTGTCAGTCAGGCGGGCAGTTTCTGCAACCGCATCCCCATACCCCACCAGTGCTGCAAACGGTGAGAACTGTGCAGCACGGTCCTCCATTGACATCGGCGGAAATTCTGCGTACTGCGGACGTTTCATATACTTTATCTCATCATTGCGGTCAGCCATTTTAAGCTCCTTTCCTGACAGTTCAGGCTTTATGGCCTCCTATCTGTCTGTTGCGGTCCTTGGCAGTTGCCCCGTCACTGAAATTCCTTCCCTTGAGAACTGCATTTTTTCCGAATCTATGCTTGATATCCAGCATTGCCTGCTGGAGCGCTTTTTCCTTTTCAAGGGACTTTTTCTCCTTTGCACGGCTGCTTAGCATTTCCTCTGTATCGAACAGACTTAACTGCTCATAACGCTCGCTGTCAGGGATGTTCTCTTCACGTATGACGTTGCAGGCTGCCAGATTTATCCTTCTCGCAAGCAGGTCATTGTCCACGATACGGTCAAAGAGCTCCATTACCGCCTCCGTCATCTTTCGTGCAGAGGATGTGTGTTTTTCAAGATTTATAGTACCATGGCCATGTTTTGGAACCTTCCTACCGTAGTAGTCCTCAACTATCTCACCGGCATAGCGCCCGCTGGAAAGACTTTCCCTGTCATAGCCTATGGTCAGGACCAACTGGTCAGTCACAAGGCCCTTATCAACAAGGTCAAGAGAGAGCATATCCGCCATTTCCCAGACTATGAGCCTGGTCTGTTCAACGTCTGTAGGACATTGCAGCACCTGTCCGGATGTGATACTGTTATTCTGCGGCCTGTAGGCCTTTACGTCAGAAATAGCCGTAGGCTCCACTCCCCAGGCATGGTCAATGAGCAGCTCTGCATTTTTTCCGAACACCTTATAAAAATTCCTGATGTGATAAAGGTCCAATGAGCGCCAGGCTATCTCTCCCATTGTGGTTATACCCATTTTTTCAAGCCTGCGTGCGGTTCCGGAGCCTACTCTCCAGAAGTCAGTCAACGGATAGTGGTCCCAGAGCTTTTCACGGTAACTGAGCTCATCAAGCTCCGCTATCCTTACTCCGTCCTTGTCGGCCGGGATATGCTTTGCTACTATGTCCATTGCTACCTTGCAAAGATACATATTCGTTCCTATACCGGCAGTTGCTGTTATCCCCGTCTCTGAGAGAACGTCCTGTATCAGCATTCGTGCAAAGCCGTGACCGTCAACGTTGTAGGTGTGAAGATACCCTGTCGCATCAATAAAGACCTCGTCAACTGAATAGGCAAATATATCCTCCGGAGCCACATATCTGAGGTATATCCCATATATCCGGGCACTGACATTCATGTAATGGGACATTTGCGGAGTTGCTGCGATATAGTCCAGAGCGAGCGACGGGTCAGACTGGAGTTCTGAGTGTATGAAGCTCTGACCTTTGAATTTTCCTCCGGGTGCTCTGCGCTGTCTCTGACTGTTTATCTCCCCTACCTTTTCTATGACCTCAAATAGTCTGGCTCTTCCGGAGATGCCATAGCTTTTAAGCGAGGGGGATACGGCAAGACATATGGTCTTTTCAGTACGGCTCTTGTCCGCAACTACAAGGTTTGTATTCAGCGGGTCAAGTCCACGTTCTACACATTCGACACTTGCATAAAATGATTTTAGGTCTATGGCAATATATGTTTTTCCCATTGTCTCACCGCCCTTCGTTATCCTTATATTATTAGTATACCACATGACAGTGTTTTTTTCAATGGATTTTTCCTTCATCACCTAACATGAATTTTTCAAGAGAGGATACCTCTTCATAATTTGCACTGAGATACCATTCCAGAGCCTTTCCGATATTGGCTGTTATCCTTCTGGAATACTCGTTTCTGCGGCTCTCAGTCAGGGAATCCCAGCGTACCATTGTCCCGTCTATTTCAATATAGCTGGACGCTGTCAGCTTGTGTCCTTTTGACATATCATCACCTCTTTAAATATTATTCACATACTGTTTGTACTCTTGCAGGCATTTCAGAAATTTCATACTCTGATCATGTCGGATGAGAGCACAATTCCAAAGAAAGGAGTTTCTTAATGAAAACAGGAGCCGCATACATAAGAGTTTCAACTGACGAACAGGTGGAGTTCTCACCGGACAGCCAGCTCAGAGCTATAAAAAATTATGCAGAGGGACACGATATTTTTATCCCAGAGGATCATATTTTCATCGACGAAGGGATCAGCGGCCGAAAGGCTGATAAACGGCCTTCATTCCAGCAGATGATATGTACCGCTAAGCTGCGTCCTAAGCCTTTTGATGTCATACTGCTCTGGAAATTCAGCCGTTTTGCCAGAAACAGAGAGGACAGTATCGTTTACAAATCAATGCTGAGAAAACAGTGCGGCATAGAGGTCATTTCTGTCTCAGAACAACTCAGCGAGGATAAGACCTCTATTCTCATCGAGGCTATGATAGAGGCTATGGATGAGTACTATTCTCTCAATCTCGCTGAAGAGGTCAGACGGGGAATGAATGAAAAGTTCTCCAGAGGAGGGATGGTTTCTCAGCCGCCCTTCGGTTACAGGGCGGAAAAAGGGATGTTCTTACCTGACGAGAATACCGCTCCCGCTGTCAGAATGATATTTGAGGATTTCAACAATGGCATGGGGATAAGAAGTATTGCCGAAAAATTGAACAGACTGGGCATCCGTACTTCAAAAGGCGGAAAGTTCGAGAACCGCTCTGTGGAATACATCCTCACCAATGTCACCTACCTCGGCAAGCTGAGGCGAAGTAAAAACGGACGCAGTTCTGACCGCTTCCACACCTCTGAGGATACTGTTGTTGTGGAAGGACTTCATGAACCTCTAATCAGCCAGGAGGTTTTCGACTCGGCACAGTCAAGGCGCAGTTTATTAAAAAAATCTTTCGGGAAATACGCTCACCACGGTCAGACTGTCCATATATTGAAGGGACTGGTCAGATGCAGTGCCTGCGGTTCAACTATGGTATATCAGTCCGCCGGAAAAAGCCTTCAATGTCACAGCTACTCCAAAGGCAGATGCAGTGTATCACATTGCATATCAGTAAAAAAGCTGACTCATGCTGTCTTGGAAAAAATACGCAATGACTTTGCAGATTTCCCTCTTTCAATTGATATTTCAGTTTCTGCTCCGGATGAAATGCCTTCGGAAAATTTTGAACAGCTTATCCAAAAAGAAAATGATAAACTTGCCCGTGTCCGTGAAGCGTATGAATCAGGCATCGACTCCCTCGCTGAGTACAGGGAAAATAAAAACAGAATAACCAAACGCATCACTTCTATAAAGTCCGAACTGGCAAATACCCATGATCACCCTATTAAAACTAAACGTACTTCCCTTCATTTATCATTCTCTGTATTGGATAACGAAAATGTAAGTCCTGCAATCAGGAACCTCATCCTGAGAACGTTTATTGACAAGATAATTTTCCAGAAAACAGACCATTCGGCAGTACTATACTATAAGCTCTGAGCTTTTCATATCCTTTTGCCGTCCGGAGGTCCTGACGGAGAACTTGCTGCATCTCTCAGATACCTCAATCAACGCTATGCTATGCCTTACGGCGAAGTAAAGGGTCTGCTTACTGATATAGGCACCGAGGAATAGGAACATTAATGATATATATTATCCTCGTTCGTATTAAGTGCAATTTTACGACAAATTTCATATATCGCATTTTATAACAAGTAGAAAACGTCGCAAAACCACAATGTTAAAATATAAATTTTTCTCCTTTTCGACACTATCCGACATTTTTCGACAAAATCAGACACAGAGGGTACTTGCACCACGCTCAGGCAGATGATATAATATGCAAGTTGGAAATAGATAAAGGAGGGAAATCATGAACTATACAGCCTACATAGACGACGCAGAGCTCAGAGAATCACTTCATGCATATGAATTCATACCGCTCGCCGCATATATCTTTATCTGCCTCATAAACATGATATGAGAAAAATCCGCCCCTGGTCTCCCAAGGGCGGATATTTTTACATCTCCTCCAGCAATCCAGTATAAGTATGGTCGTCGATGATGAGAGTTATCTTCTTCTTCACCTTCACCTTCTCACCTGGGAATACTGTCCCTCGCTGGAAAGTCTTTATCCAGTTCTCACCGGTAGTCTCGTTGCCGAACCAGTGATTATTGCTGTACTGCTCTGAGTCCCTGGTGTCAACGTGGCAGCTTTCCGGCAGCATAAGTCCGATACCTCCGAAGCCGATACGCTCAGCCACTTCAGCTATGTCCTGTGCAGTGTAGTATGTACCGTCCTGCTTCTGCACCCTGATATCAGCGGCCAAACCGAGCCTGTGAGCGTCCGTCTTAGTGCCGTACTGGTTGTTAGGACATCTGTAGCCGGAGTTGATATAGATAGCTTTAGCATCCATGTAACTGTGCATCTTTTCCAGCCTGTCAATGAGCAGCTTGCTCATCGTGATTGATTTTCCGCAGCATTTGCATACAAACTCCGAGCTGTCGAAATGTTCTGATAGTTTCATTTTTTATCCTCCTTAGATTTTTTCTGAAACTGCACCCCGAAGTAGAATCCCACCACCACTGTATAGATAGTGAGAAACTGCTCCGGGGCTATCTTTCCTATGACCGACAGATGCCCAAATACCGCCGTAAGGATGATAGTTACGAGAGATTTCACATCTATCAGCTTAGCAAGTCTGTCTTTGATTTTCATGTTCCAGATCCTCCAATCGATGATTTATGACCTTTATCTGTTCTTCCATGACAGGCATACGCTCGGCAAAGTTGTTGTGTTTATCAACCTTATGTTCAAGCTGCTCTATGCGATAGTTCGTCAGTTTTGAACTAACGAGTATACCTCCGAGACTGCCCGCAAGCGTACCGATAAGTGAGAGTATTGATATTACTATGCTGTTGTCCATTTTATCCCTCTCCTTCCAGTGCTTCTATCCGTGCTATGATCTCATCATAGCACGGTCTGTGTGGAACGTACTGCTGTGATATTTTCCACGCTGCCTCAGTACATATCATTGGCTTGAACGTGATGTCAACTGTTTGTCCTGATTCGATGTACAAGAATACTCGACAAGGAACGGCAGGGACATTCTGTATAACTGTTCCGTTGCCATAATCAGCGGCATATGTGGTGTAAGGTGAGCCATCACGCATAAACACTAATCTGTATGTATCATTCCCGCCTCCCGAAGGACAGCCGGACAAAACCATTCCATTGAATTTTGATGCGTCCTCAGCCGATACTGTGAGCAGTCTTTTCTGGGATAGGGAAGTTGCAGTTCCCTGTGCGGTAAAGCTCTTGTCAGCATTCGGTGTGTATGTGATTCCGGTAGAGTCAGTGCCGTTTGGTGGATTTATGTTGATTATGTTCTTCGCCCCGGAATCAACCAACTCCACAAGAGCAGCCCTATCCTCATTAAGTGCCGCCCCATGAGAATCCTGCACAGCCTCGATATTGCTCAGGCGATCGCTGAGGGTTGTGTAGGTGCCTTTTGCGCTGGCGATTTCGTCTTCATTTTTCTTTATTTGTTCGTCTATAATGTCCATATTAGCTGTGATAACATCCATACGGAACTTATCAGCATGATTTTCCTGCTTACC
>CACWPR010000101.1 GCA_902762855.1 Ruminococcus flavefaciens | reverse complement strand
AGGAAAATGTACTGACAGTCCCGGCACTCAGGGAGGGCCGCAGGCAGTACTCACCGGACCCGTATTTCTTCCGTATGGTCACGACAGGAACTAACGTCGTCATCACTGCCGACGACTGCCTGGACTCCGCACTTGTGGAGTTCCTGAAAAAAGGCACCGGGAAGAAGCTATTCGACCTTCCGGCTCTTGTGACACTGGTCCCGGAGCTTCAGAAATTCGGCTACACTCTCAGCGAGACCAGCCATATGTTCCTGCCCGCCGGCGATGTACACCCTGTGGGAAAGCTCAATATACGCTGGTACTTCGATGAGGAGATACACCGTTTCTACGGGGACAGCCGTTTTCCCAACGCTATCTGCCCGGAATTCCGGCCGGAGCGTCCGGACAGGATAGTGGTCTGCGCCTGCAAGGGAAGGGATATTCTCGGAATGGCCGGATGCTCTGAGGATGCTCCCGGCTGGATGCAGATAGGAGTTGACGTCATGCCGAAGCACCGTTCCAAGGGCATCGCCACTCACCTGGTCACCCTCCTGAGAAACAAGATAATCGAGAACGGGGACATCCCCTTCTACGGTACTCAGCTCTCGAACCTCCACTCCTGGAATACCGCTATAAACAGCGGTTTCAGACCTGCCTGGGCAGAAGTCGGAGCCGTAAAGATATAAAAAACCGCCGGACTTTTTGGGTCCGGCGGATTCTTTTTAGCCGTATAACGAAACGTCTTCGATGTCGAGCTTGAATGGAGCGTATCTCTTGTACGCTGAGTTGTTCTTTTCTACGGAATAGCTGTTTGCTATGCCCTCTAACCAGTCTGAGAAGTCCTGATTATAGCGCTGTTTGAGCACTTCGTCTATCTTGTCCTCAGTCCAGAGGTCGTCCTCTGTCATTCTCTCAGCGATGTCGCCCTTGATGAGTATGTAAACTGTATCGTCGTCGTAGTCGTACTTGACTGCCTCGTAGAGAGGAAGGTCACCGAATACCTTTTCGTTGAACTCACGCTGTGCCTTATCAGCCTCAGTTTCAGTGGTCTCTTCGGTCTCAGTGCCGTCAGACTCTGTAGTTGTGTACTTTGTAACAGTTACCTCATTTGCATAGGGGTCAGCAGTGGTTGTAGTTGTGGTCTCTGTTTCGCCGTTTTCTCCGGTAGTTGTGGTTGCGGCAGTTGTAGTTGTCGTGGTAGTCGTTGTAAGCTCTGCATCAGCAGCCAGAGTTGTCTGAGCTGCAACGTACTCGTCGTACTCAGTCTGTATCTCGTCTACCTTAGCCATTTTATCAGCATTGGAGCTCTCGGAGTTTATCTCCTTTATCCATGCATCTATCTTCTTGTTAAGCTCACGCTTTGCGTCCTCGGAAAGTGCCTCTCCGTCGGCATCTGTCATCTTGACAGACACATACTTTACACGAGCGGTATTCTCCTCGAAGTAGTCCTTGAGCTCCTCCTCGGTGCAGCCCATTTCGCTGTCGATGCCGAAGTAGTGGTTGAAGAGGTAGTCCTGCTTATAGGAATTCTCTACTGTCAGTCTCATGGACTCCGCGCTGATGCCGTTGTTGGAGAAGAGCTCGTTGTCTGAAACAGTCTTTAAATAGGCCTTTATCTCGTCCTTCTCCTCCTGTGTGAGCTCGCCGTTTATCTTGTCGAACTCCTTCTCGATAGCTACGAAGAGCTTGCAGGTATCAGTTGCCTGGTCCTGTATCCAGTCCTCAGCGTCCATATCGTCTATCTTGGCGTCCTTCATGTCGTCAAAGGTAGGAACAGAGCCGTTTGTGAGAGCTACTGTATACATAGCACTTCTGTAAGCTGAGATCTCGTTATTGATGAAAACGCCGGCAGGAACGTCGTATCCGTCTACTGTAAGGGCGTTTTTAGTACCGTTGCCAAAAGTGATAGCTCCGGGTGCATTGCATCCGGCCATAGTGGTCGCCAGAGCGAATGAGAGAGCTGCTGCGGCAAACCTGTTGATCTTCTTCATTGAAATTCCTCCGATTTAGTATATGATGATTTCAGATACTGATTTATTATACTACACTTTTTTGGATTTGTCCATAGTTTATTGAAAATTTTTTTCAATTTGTCACAATTCCTTTGATTTTTATTGTTTATACATATATTATTTCTCGCATCTCCTTGACTTGCAGTTCAATAAATGGTAAAATAATAATATATGTATTTTTTCAGACGGAGGTTTTATGATGAAAGTTGAACTCCTTGAACATACCCCTGACCCGGAAAGACTTGTGGCTACTGCCGCTAAGCTCTGCTACTCCGACAGCGATATTTCTTCCCTCAGAGAGGGCCTTACCGATGAGAAGATAAGGAGCTTCGTGGATATGCTGGTCTCTATCGGCCATGAGAGCGTTATGGAGCACGTCTCCTTCACCTTCGGCATCGAGGGCATCTCCCGTGCCTGTTCACATCAGCTCGTCCGCCACAGGATAGCGTCCTATTCCCAGAAGAGCCAGAGGTACGTCAGCGAAAAAGGCTTCGAGTTCATCACTCCCCCATCTGTTTCCGCTGTCCCGGAGGCTGCGGAGGAGTACAGAAAGACTATCGACGCTATAACCGAGAGCTACGAGAAGGTCGCTGACCTCCTCACTGAGTACAACGCTCAGCAGCTCATGGCTGAGGGCATGGACGAAAAAACTGCCCTCTCAAAGGCAAGAAAGCTGGCTAACGAGGATGCAAGGTTCCTGCTGCCCAACGCCTGCGAGACAAAGATAGTCGTAACTATGAACGTCCGCTCGCTGTTCAACTTCTTCCGTCACCGCTGCTGCAGCCGTGCTCAGTGGGAGATACGTGCAGTGGCCGATGAGATGCTCCGCCTCTGCCTGGAGGCCGCTCCCAATATTTTCGCCCATGCCGGCCCTTCCTGTGTGGCTGAGGGCAAATGTCCGGAGGGCAAGATGTCCTGCGGAAAAATGAAAGAGGTAAAGGAACGATTTGCGGCTATGAAGGCTGCACTCTGACAGACGGAGGTACTATGCTTGGATTCAGAGATATAAATATCTCAGACAAGGAAAGGATAAATGCTGCACTCAGGAGCTCCGACTTCATGGGCTGTGAGTACAGCTTCGCAAACAATATGGCCTGGCGCAGGCTCGCAGGGTCAAAGATAGCCTTCTACAAGGACTTCTACATCTGCTGTGCCTTCGACACTGAGGACGGCTGTCCCTATTTCTCATTCCCTGCCGGCTCCGGTGACTGCCGGGAGCTCATAGGGGTGCTCAGGGACTTCGCTGCTGAAACAGGTCACCCCCTGGTACTGGGCGGAGTCACCGCTCCTACTCTCGAAATGCTCGGTGAGCTCTTCCCCGGAGAGTTCGATGTTCTCTATGACAGGGACGGCTCCGACTACATCTACCTTTCAGAGGACTTCATAAGCATGAAGGGAAAGAAGTACCACGGAAAGCGCAATCATCTTGCACGGTTCAGGGAGCTCGACTACTCCTACTCCCCTATCACTGAGAAGGACTTCGACGACTGCATCACATTCTGCACCTCGGAGTACAACAGCAGGTCGGATTCCGCTGACCGCTCGTTCATCGCCGAACAGTTCGCTATAAATACCTATTTTTCCTACTTCAATGAGCTCGGTCTTAAAGGCGGAGTCATCAGGGTCGGCGGAGAGGTGGCGGCTGTGTCTATCGGTGAACAGCTCAATTCCCAGACCTTCTGCGTCCACATCGAGAAGGCCGATACACGCTTCAACGGCGCTTACACCGGTATTGCCAATATGTTCGCTCAGGCGGAGGCTTCCGGGTACAGATATATCAACCGTGAGGAGGACCTGGGCATCGAGGGCCTGAGAAAGTCAAAGCTCTCCTATAACCCGGCCTTTCTCCTGGATAAGCACATCGTTACTTTTAAATGAAAGGAATAATATCATGATCTACGTTTTTCTTGCAAACGGCTTTGAAGAAACTGAGGCTATCGCCCCTATCGACCTTCTGAGAAGGAGCGGTAAGACCGTTATAACTGTGGGTGTGGGCGACAACATCATCACAAGCTCCCACGGTGTGCCTGTTGTTACTGACACTATCGCTCAGGAGGCTCCCCTTACCGATGAGCTGGAGATGATAGTTCTTCCCGGCGGTATGCCCGGTACCCTCAATCTGGAGAAGTCAGACTACGTTCAGGCTGCTATCGACTTCTGCGTCGAGAACGGAAAATTTGTGGGCGCTATCTGCGCCGCTCCTTCTATCCTGGGACATAAGGGACTGCTGAAGGGCAGAAAGGCTGTGTGCTATGAGGGCTTCGAGGACCAGCTCGAAGGCGCTGAGACCAGCACTGCTCCCGTTGCCTGCGACGGCATTTTCATTACTTCAAGAGGTGCCGGAACTGCCATTGAATTCGGCCTTGCCCTCGTTGAAAAGGCCGTTTCCAAGGCCGAGAGCGACAGACAGCGCAGCGCTATAATGTGCTTCTGAGATGAAGGATAAAAAGACTCTGCGGAAGGAATTCTCCGCTTTGAGAAAGTCGCTGAGATCCAATGTGAAGGACTCCGTCATCGCTGCAAAGCTCCTGTCAATGGAGGAGGTCAGGGATGCGGACACTGTCCTGCTCTATGCATCCTTCGGTTCCGAAGTAAATACCTGGCAGCTCGCCGGGTCCCTGCTTCACAAGAATAAGACCATCGCTTATCCGAGGTGCGGAGAGAACGGGCTGATGACCTTCCACATCATCACTTCCGCATCACAGCTTAAAGAAGGGAAATACGGCATCTGTGAGCCTGACGGCTCCCTGCCCCAGCCTGACCTCGCCGGTAGGACTGTCTGCATCGTCCCCGGACTTGCCTTTACCCCGGAGGGCGGAAGGCTCGGCTACGGCGGAGGCTTCTATGACAGGTTCCTTGCCGCTCATCCCGACGTCCGGAGGATAGCTGCTGCTTATGACGGCACGATAGTCAGCGAGCTGCCGCTGCAGCCCCATGACCTTAAAGTTGATACAATTGTTACAGAAGAAAGGACGGTATCCTGCAATGCCGAAAAATGACGATCTTATAAACGATATCCTCAGGGAGCTTGACGATAAAAAGGAAAACTCCCCTGCTGAGGAGCCCGCTGAGACGGAGCCTGTTCAGGAAGACCCTGCGGAGAGCTTTGAGGCTCCCTACACTGAACCGGAGCCTGTGGAGTATGACGCTCCCGCTGAGGACTACCAGCCTCAGTATGCCGAGGAGCAGCCATACAGTGAGGAACAGCCTTACTACCAGGAGGGCTACCCGGAACAGGATATGTATATCCCACCGGAGAGAACGGCTCCGCCCAAGAAGAAAAAGAAGAAAAGACGCAAAAAACAGAGGAACCGCCTGCCCGGCGTCCTCATCCTGACTACCCTTATTTTCGCTGTGTCCATAATTCTCTCCATGGTAATTATCGGATTCGGCAAGGATATGCTGGGAATCGGCAAGAGCGACACAACAAAGCTCATAATCGTCGAGGAAGGTGCCACCACCGAGCAGATAGCTCAGATGCTCAAGGACGAGGGCATCATAAAGTCACCGAAGTTCTTCATGCTCTTCTCAAGACTGAGAAAATCCGACTCCCTCTACATCCCCGGTGAGCACTTCATCCGCCCAAATATGGCCTATGAGACTATCATCCAGAACCTCACCACCGATGAGATAGAGAACAAGGAGTCCGTGGAGGTCACATTCAAGGAGGGCATAACCCTTCTGGAAGCCGCTCAGATACTGGAAGAACAGGGAGTTTGCAGCAAGGACGACTTCTTGTTCAACTTCAACGCTGGAGGATACGGATTCGCATTTGAAGAAAGGCTCCTCAACGGCTCCAACCTCAAATTCTACCGCATGGAAGGCTACCTCTTCCCGGATACCTACTTCTTCTATAAGGATATGGACCCCGAAAAGGTTTGCCAGAAGATATACCTCAACTTTGACCAGAAAATGACTGAGGACAGATACAAGAAAATGGAGGACCTGGGACTTACCCTTGACAGCCTTATCACTTTCGCCTCTATCGTTCAGAAGGAGGCTGCAACTCCCGATAAGATGACCCTTGTCGCATCTGTTTTCTGGAACCGTCTCAGAAATCCCGACGAGTTCTCAAAGCTCCAGTCAGACCCGACCAAGAACTACGCAAATGACGTTATAAAGCCAAATATGGAAGTTTACGACAAGGCTATGATAGATGCCTACAACACCTACGAGGGCACGGGACTTCCTCCCGGAGCTATCTGTAACCCCGGTATGGAGGCTATAGACGCTGTTCTCGCAAACTTCCAGTCCAACTACTATTACTTCTACGCTAACATCGACACAGGCGAGACCCTCTTCGCAGAGACCTATGAGGAACATCTTGCCAATGAAGAGGAGATTCACCGTCAGCAGGAGGAAGCTGCTGCGGCTCAGGAGGCTCAGGATAATGAAAATGCAGGATATTGACCTTGAAGTCCTTGCTCCTGCCGGAGATGAAGAAAGACTCGGCGCCGCCCTTAATTACGGGGCGGATGCCGTGTACCTCGGCAGACAGCAGTTCGGTATGCGTGCATCACCGATGAATTTCGACTTTGAACAGCTCGTAAATGCAGTGGATAAAGCTCACAAAAAGGGCGTGAAGGTCTACCTGACCTGCAATACCCTCCCTCGCAATAACGAGATACCCTTCTTTGAGAGGTTCGTCAGAGAGGCCGTTGAGGCCAAGGTGGACGCTCTCATCGTCGCAGACATCGGTCTGCTTATGCTCATCAAGAAGTACGCTCCGGATATGGAGATACATATTTCAACTCAGACCGGCATTGTAAACTATGTCACCGCCCGTGAGCTCTATAATATGGGAGCTAAGCGTGTGGTGCTGGCCCGTGAGCTCTCTCTGGACGAGATCGCCGAAATACGTGCAAAAACAAGTCCTGACCTCGACATCGAGACCTTCGTTCACGGAGCTATGTGCGTGTCCTTCTCAGGACGCTGCCTCCTTTCACAGTACCTGGTCAACAGAGATGCTAACCGCGGCGAGTGCGCTCAGCCATGCCGCTGGGGGTACCACCTTATGGAGGAAAAGCGTCCCGGCGAGTTCTTCCCGGTTTATGAGGACGAAAAAGGCACATACATCCTCAATTCCAAGGATATGTGCATGATAGACCACATCGACAAGCTGGCTGAGGCCGGCGTTAAGAGCCTTAAAATCGAGGGCAGAGCCAAGTCGGCCTACTATGTGGCCGTGGTCACGAACGCTTACAGAATGGCTGTGGATGAGTACAGGAAGTCCCCTTATGACTTCGTCCTCCCCGACTGGATAAGGGATGAGGTCTTTAAGGTGAGCCACAGGAAGTACTGCAACGGCTTCTTCTTCGGAGTCCCGGAGGAGTCCCAGTACTATGAGAACAGCGGATATATCCGCAATTACGACGTCGTTGCGGTAGTCGAGGAGTGCAGGGACGGTACAGTG
This sequence comes from Ruminococcus flavefaciens, assembly GCA_902762855.1. GTDB lineage: Bacteria > Bacillota > Clostridia > Oscillospirales > Ruminococcaceae > Ruminococcus > Ruminococcus flavefaciens_V. The sequence continues at coordinate 718 of CACWPR010000101.1, read as the reverse complement.
TACTGCACACAGCGCAACAGGTTCTTTGCAGGTGATACCGTGGAGCTGCTGGCTCCTTCCTCCAGGCCGGTTGAGCTCGTCCTTGATAAGCTCTACAATGAGGAGGGCGAGGAGATAACCACTGCAAACCACGCAATGATGAAGTTCTCATTCCCTTCTGAGCTCACATTCCCACCGGGTACTGTCATCAGAAAGGCGGTTACATAAGAAAAAAGCGGTCCATACGGGCCGCTTTTAAAGTTTCCGGACAAATAAAAAAGCACCCACTATTGCAGATGCCCTTTGTCAAATATTAAGGAAAGATGAATTTTCTTTCTGTATTAATAATATCACATTTTGTTCTCAATGTCAACGGTTATTCAGAATTTATATATGCCATATTCTTTTTTTATAACCCGTTATAAAAGCAGAAACAGCCACGCTTTTGCGTGACTGTCATTCTGGAGGCGCCACCCAGATTTGAACTGGGGATCAGGGTGTTGCAGACCCACGCCTTACCACTTGGCTATAGCGCCGTCCTTGGAGCGGATTACGAGGCTCGAACTCGCTACCTCCACCTTGGCAAGGTGGCGCTCTACCAGATGAGCTAAATCCGCATAATTGGCGACCCCGAACAGATTCGAACTGTCGACCTCCTGCGTGACAGGCAGGCGTTCTAACCAACTGAACTACGAGGCCAAAGAATTGGTGGGGACTACAGGGCTCGAACCTGTGACCC
>CACWPR010000100.1 GCA_902762855.1 Ruminococcus flavefaciens | reverse complement strand
ATATAATAAGGAGTAATCATCATGAAGAACATCAATATCGCAATCGACGGACCTGCCGGCGCAGGAAAGAGCACTATCGCAAAAATGGTATCAGCAAAGCTGGGCTGCATCTACGTTGACACCGGCGCTCTTTACCGTACTATCGCCCTTTACATCACCGAGAACAACATCCCCGACGAGGACATAGAGAAGTCCCTCCCCGGTGCAGACGTCTCACTGAGATTCGTTGACGGCGCACAGAGGGTATTCCTTGGCGACAGGGACGTTTCCGACCTCATCAGGACCCCTGAGATATCCATGGCCGCATCCCGGACCTCCGCTATCCCGGCAGTAAGAGCATACCTCTTCGAGACTCAGCAGAGCATAGCAAGGTCCAACAGCGTCATCATGGACGGCCGTGACATCGGCACAGTAGTCCTCCCCAACGCTGATGTGAAGATATTCCTTACAGCCTCCGCAGAGGAGAGGGCAAACCGCCGCTACAAGGAGCTTGCCGAAAAGCCTGACTGCCCCACATATCAGGAGATACTGGACGATATAATCAAGCGTGACTATCAGGATATGCACCGTGAGACAGCTCCCCTCAAACAGGCTGAGGATGCAGTACTTGTTGACACCACCCACCTTGACCTGGAGCAGTCCGCAAACGAGATAGTCCGCATAATAACCGAAAAGACCGGATGTGATGTATAATGTATTATGTAGTTAAATTTCTGGTGCGTGTCTACTTCCGCATCATGTATTCAATAAGGATAGAGGGCAAAAAGAACCTCCCCAAGGACACCTCATACCTGCTGGCCTGCAACCACCGCAGCTACGCAGACCCGCCTATGGTAGGCTCATTCGCTCCCGGAAGGCAGACATTCATGGCAAAGGAGGAGCTCTTTGAGAAGAAGCTCTTCGCATGGCTGATAACCTCCCTCGGAGCCTTCCCGGTCTCCCGTGGAAAGGGCGACACCGGGGCTATCGACACATCTATCGACAACCTCAACTCCGGAAAGAACCTCATGATATTCCCTGAGGGCACCCGTTCAAAGGACGGAAAAGTTGGCAGAGGCCATACCGGAGCCGCACTCATCGGAGCAAGGGCAGGAAAGCCTATCGTGCCGGTGGGCATCTGCTACGGCGAAAAGCTGAGATTCCGCACCCGTGTGACTATAAAATTCGGAGAGCCCATACTCCCCCAGGACTACGTTGAGTCCCGGGAGCAGCCCAATCCCCGTCAGCTCGTCAAGCTGAAAAACCGCTATATGGCAGACCTGAAGCTCCTTGTTGAAGGCACTCCGGAGGAGCTCCCGGACAGCGGTGCAAAGGAGGAAGGCAATGAGTAAGGTAACAGTCGCAAAGTCCGCCGGATTCTGCTTCGGTGTTGACAGAGCCGTCAAAATGGTCTATCAGGAGCTTGAAAAGAACTCCAGAGTCGCCACACTGGGCCCCATAATCCACAATCAGGACGTTGTGAACGATATGCAGGCAAAGGGCGCAAGGATGATAGATTCCGTGGATGAGCTCACCCCTGACGAGACTGTAGTGATACGCTCCCACGGTGTGGGAAGGGACATTTACAGCCAGATAGAGGCAAAAGGATGCCGTGTGCTGGACGCCACCTGTCCCTTTGTCTCACGTATCCACAAGATAGTCTCAGAGAAGTCCAAAGAGGGATATTTCATCCTCATAGCCGGCGACAGCTCCCACCCGGAGGTCCAGGGCATCGTTGGTCATTGTGACGAAAATCATCTTGTTTTCAAAGACAATTTTGAGCTAAAAGACTTTTTTGAAAAAAAATATAAAAACTTGGGAAAAAAGCTTGCAATTGTGGCTCAAACGACGTATAATATAGTAGTATGGGATGAGTGTTTAAACGTGATCCCGAAGGACGATCCGGATATAGTCATATTCGATACTATCTGCAATGCCACCGATACAAGACAGTCCGATGCGGCTGAGCTTGCTAAAAGCTCGGACATCATGCTCGTGGTGGGCGGCAGACACAGCTCAAATACCGTCAAGCTCTTTGAGGTATGCAGCCGCTACTGCAAAACGTATCATATCGAAAATTCCGGCGAACTTCGGTCCTTAAAACTTCCCGCCGCTGAAAGAATCGGCATTACTGCAGGGGCTTCCACCCCCGCTTATATAATCAAGGAGGTACAAACAACCATGGCAGAGAATAATCTCACAGAAATTCAGGATGAGGAGATCGACTTCGCTCAGGCGCTCGACGAGTCATTCAAAAAAATACATACAGGAGAAAAAGTCAAGGGCATCGTTGTAAGCATTGATAACGCAGAGATCACTGTTGATCTCGGTACAAAGCACACAGGCTACGTTAAGCTCGAGGACCTCACAGACGATCCGTCTCAGAAGCCTGAGGATATCGTTAAGGTCGGCGACGAGATAGAGCTCATCGTTATCAAGGTAAACGACGCAGAAGGTACTGCTCAGCTCTCCAAGAAGAAGGTAGACGAGCAGGCTGGTTATGAGACTGTACTCAAGGCTTACGAAGAGGGCACTGTACTTGAGGGCGTTGTTCAGCACGTTGTCAACAAGGGCGTTACACTTACTTACCTCGGCGTAAGAGTGTTCATCCCTGCATCACAGACAGGTCTCCCCAGAGGCGCTGAGCTGGATGAGCTCCTCAAGAAGAAGGTAGAGTTCAAGATCATCGAAGTAACAGAGGGCAAGAAGAGAGCTGTCGGCTCGATCAAGGCTGTTCAGAACGCCCGCAAAGCTGAGGCTCAGGCTAAGTTCTGGGAGACTGCTGAGGTCGGCCAGACATTCGTTGGCAAGGTCAAGTCCCTCACCAGCTTTGGTGCATTCGTTGACCTGGGCGGCATCGACGGTATGGTACATATCTCCGAGCTCTCCTGGAAGAGGATCAAGCACCCCAGCGAGGTAGTATCTATCGGTGATACTCTCGAAGTTTATATCAAGGACCTCAACCGTGAAGAGAACCGCATTTCTCTCGGCTACAGAAAGGCTGAGGACAATCCCTGGGAGATCTTCAAGGCTAACTACCATGTAGGCGACGTTGTTAAGGCAACTATCGTTTCTATCACCAGCTTCGGTGCATTCGCTAAGATCATCGACGGAGTTGACGGCCTTATCCACATCTCACAGATCGCTGACAAGAAGGTAGAGAATGTCAAGGACATCCTTTCCGTTGGCGACGAGGTTGACGTTAAGATCATCGACATCGACACAGAGGCTAAGAGGATCAGCATCTCAATGAGAGCTCTTCTCGACAGCGAGGATGCTGACGAGGCAGAGGAAGAGTCCTCCGACGTTGTTTATTCCGACGAGGCTGGCATCGCTCCTGCTGAGGACGCTGAATAATCAAGATATTGCGTGAAAGACTGCACTTCGGTGCAGTCTTTTTTTGTAGAATCGTATATAATTAATTTTCAACCGCACCACAGATTATATTTATTTCACCGAATTTTCACAAAACAACAAAATCCCCTTGAAATCGCCTTTTTTTAGTAGTATAATGATAAAGTTCTGAAACTCTAAGAAGAAGGTAATAAAATGGAAGCAACTGTAAAAAAACCTACAGAAGAAAAACTCAAGCCGAAACTTTTCTCGGTAATGAAGAACTACAGCAAGGAGCAGTTCCTCAAGGACGTTGTGGCCGGAGTCATCGTGGCTATCATAGCTCTCCCCCTGTCTATCGCCCTGGCACTTGCATCCGGAGTCGGCCCTGAACAGGGTCTTTACACCGCTATCGTAGCCGGATTCATAGTTGCCTTCCTGGGCGGAAGCCGTGTTCAGATAGCCGGACCTACCGCCGCCTTCGCTACCATAGTAGCCGGCATCGTCGCCACCGACAAAATGGACGGCCTTATCATATCAACAGTACTGGCCGGCATCATCATGATAATCATGGGACTTTTCCGTTTCGGAGCTCTCATCAAGTACATCCCCGGCACTATAACCTCCGGATTCACCTTCGGTATCGCCGTGACTATCCTCATCGGACAGGTCAAGGACTTCCTGGGCCTTAAATTTGAGAAGTCTCCCGTGGAGACCGTTGACAAGGTCGCTGAGATATGCCTTCGTATGCACACTATCAACTGGCAGGCCCTCCTGATAGGACTGCTGTCACTGGCTATCCTGATACTATGGCCGAAAAAGCTGGAAAAGATACCTGCGTCCCTGATAGCTGTACTGGTCTGCTCAGCAGTCGTTGAGCTCTCCGGCATAGGAGTCAACACTATCGGAGACCTTTACACAATATCCTCCGCACCTCCTAAGTTCACAGTGCCGGAGGTAACATTTGAAAGAGTCAAGGCAATGGTCCCAAATGCCTTCACTATCGCAGTACTTGCAGCCGTAGAGTCACTCCTCTCCTGCGTTGTAGCAGACGGTATGATAGGCTCAAAGCACCGCTCAAATATGGAGCTCGTTGCACAGGGCGCTGCAAACATCGGCTCTGCGCTCTTCGGAGGCATACCTGCTACCGGCGCTATCGCCCGTACTGCCGCAAACGTAAAGAACGGCGGCCGTACTCCTGTTGCAGGCATGGTACACTCAGTTGTGGTACTCATCATCCTCATCCTGCTCATGCCCTATGCTTCAATGATACCCATGCCCACTATCGCCGCTATACTCTTCATAGTAGCCTACAATATGTGCGGCTGGAGAAACATCCGCAACACTATAAAGACCGCTCCCAAGAGCGACATCATGGTAATGCTGGTAACACTGGTATTCACAGTAGTATTTGACCTGGTAGTTGCCATTGGTGTGGGAATCGTCCTTGCAGCACTTCTCTTCATGAAGCGTATGGCAGACGTGACTGAGGCTCATGCCTGGGTGGACATCGACGACGAGGACACTGACCCCGACAACATCCTCCTGAAGAAGATACCTCAGAATACCCGTGTATTCGAGATAAACGGACCGATGTTCTTCGCAGCCAATGACAAGTTCAGGTATATGCTCGACGACAAGCATATCGACGTACTTGTTATACGTATGAGAAACGTTCCCGCTGTGGACGCTACCGGAGTTGAGTCACTGACACGTATCGTAAAGCGCTGTGAGCGCCATAACGTGAAGGTGGTATTCTCCCACGTAAACGAGCAGCCTATGCACGCTATGGAAAAGGCCGGACTTGTGGAAGTAGTCGGCAAGGAGAACTTCTGTAATCATATCGACACCGCTCTCGTAAGAGCTGAGGAGATTGAAAAGTCACTCAGCAAATAAACAGAGCAAGGGAGGCCTTAAAAGGCCTCCCTTTTGTATTCCCGGACCTGCTCACAGAGGCAGGTCTTTTTTCTTGAAAACGACTGTACCCACAGTAAAAGCGGCAGCGGCTATGAGCACAGGCCAGATGAGCTTCTGTATCCACTCATTGCCGGAGTTGAGGACGGAATTCTGGTCATAGAAGGAGCAGATGGTCATGTACTTGAAGTTATCCAGTCCCTTGACGCCCAGTCTGCCGAACATTGCCAGCATATTGGCCAGAATGGAGACTCCCACCCATGTTCCGCTGAGACCGATAGAGTACTTGGAGCTGCTGAATATCCCGGAGAACATGAAGCAAACCGCAGCGAGGGCGATGCAGACCAGCAGTGATGAGAGGTTGACTTCAAGTATCATCTTTGAGGTCAGGTCTCCCTGTACGGGCAGCTCACCGTTTCCCATTGCCGTAGCGAGGGTTATGGGCGATGCAGCGTTGATGCCGAGGTGGACCAGCGTCATTATGCCGAACATTGCGGCAAGTGAGCCTATGAGAAAGACCATTTGGGTGAACACAACGGTTGTACGCTTTATGGGAGTTGACAGGATGTAGGCCATTGAGCCACGGTCTACCTGGCCGGAGATGAGCTTGTTTGAGGTGACGAGTACGTATATACCCGGCAGGATAACTGTCATCATGCCGTAGAAAATGGTGAAGAGAAGGCTCTGGGTCATTTCAAGACCTGCAAACTGAGCGCAGAGCACTGACATAACGCCGGTGATAGAGCTCCACAGGACCCAGTTGGACCTTATCGACTGCTTGAATAACGGTAAACTGAACATAACGATTCCTCCTGATAATTGATATTTGGCTGTTTACTTGACTGAACTAAGCTCGCTGCTGCAAAGGGTCTCCAAAGTTGCAGGGCGGTATTTCATGTAGCGTATCCGGAAATCCGAGAGCTCGGACATCATCTCGCTGACTCTGCCGCTGTCCTCCACAAGGTCTGCGTGACGGCACTGAATATTGCTGCGGCTTATCCGGAACGACGTAGAATCCACGAATCTTTCGCAGTCCTCCTGTGACATGAAGCCTATCCGGTAGATGCCGGGGGTTTCGGCCTCATACTTTGCCTTGTCAACGATGTCAAGGCGGCGGCCGTTTTCGATGAACATTACCCTGTCGCAGGTATCGTCTATCTCCTTGAAGATGTGGCTCGACATGACCACAGTAGCTCCACGCTTTTTCTCTTCGAGGATGAGTTCAATGAGAGTATCTCTCATCAGAGGGTCAAGGCCGGTGGAGGGCTCATCCAGAAGGTAAATATCCGGGCTTCCCATAAAAGCGCAGACCAGAGCAGTCTTTTGCTTCATGCCCTTGCTCATCCTTTTAAGGGGAGCACTTACATCTATCTTGAACATATCTATCAGCCTGTCTGTCCTGGAGAAGTCCCTGAGTCCCATGAGCCCGGCCTGTATTTTCAGAAAGCTGATGCCGGAGCCAACGTCCGGGAAGTCTATCTCGCCGGGGACATATCCGACTTTTTTCATTATCTCTGCCGACTTTTCCCGGCAGTCCATGCCCATTATGGAGCAGCTCCCGCTGTCCGGACTGATGAACCCCATAAGGTGCCGGAGGGTGGTGGTCTTTCCGCTGCCGTTAGTGCCGACTATGCCGAACACCTCCCCCTGCTTCACGGAAAAGTCCATATTGAAGATACCATTTCCGCCGCCGTAGTCCTTTGTCATATCCTTAACTTTAATAATATCAGGCATTGCAGACACCTCCGAAAGTCTTGTTGTTTTTGTAGAAATGCATGAAGTACTCCTCTAAAGTAACGCAGTGTTCATTCAGTGACCTTATCCTGCACCCTTTCAGAGCGTGGATGAAGCGGTCCATGTCGGAGTCGTCAACTGTTACCCGGCAGTACCGTCCGGAGGCCTCATCCGGCTCCATGCCGGACTGGATAAATCTGCGGAAGTCCTTTTCGCTGTCAAATTCCACTGTCATTATGTTGTGCAGGCCATGTCTCACGTCCTCAGCAAGTACGGTAGATACCAGCCGGCCGTCCTTGATAATGGCGATCCTGTCGCAGAGCGCCTCCACCTCGCTGAAAATGTGGCTGGAGAGAAGAATGGTCTTGCCTCTTTTCTTCTCGCTGCGGATGAACTCCGTAAAGACCTCCTGCATAACGGGGTCAAGGCCGCTGGTAGGCTCATCCAGAAGCAGGACCTCCGGGTCGCTCATAAAGGCGGTGACCACAGCCAGCTTTCGTTTTTCACCGATGCTCATACGCTTTACGCTGCCGGAAGGGTCAAGCCGGAAGAGCTCCAGAAGGCTGCGGACTCTCTCATTGCTGCGTACACCTCTCAGCCCCTGCATCATTTCGATGAACTGCTGACCGGTAAGTCCCTCTGGGAGGGCGACTTCACCGGGGAGGTATCCCACCTTGCTGAGCAGCTTATGCTGCTGGGAGCCGCAGTCCATACCGGCGATAGAAACTCTGCCGCTCTGAGGTCTTGAAAAACCCATGAGGTGTCTCATAGTGGTGGACTTCCCTGCGCCGTTAGGCCCCAGAAATCCCAGAGTCTCGCCTTCATTTACTTCAAAGCTCACATCAAAGACTCCCCTGCCGTGGCCGTAGTCCTTTGTGAGCTTGTCAACTTCTATCATACTCATATCTGTTTCCTCCTCTTTCTCTTGGTGTGATTATATAATACACCCCCAATGTTTAAGTTTTGTGCAGGAAATGTTTAAGTTTTGTTAGAAGCCGAAGGCCAGCGTGACGCTGGCAGCCGAAGGCTGCGCCCTTCACGTTGCCGCTCGTAAACTCGCTCACTCTGTACGTCAGACCTCATCTGCTTTCGCATACGGCACCAACGAAATCACGTTCTTGCCACATACAAAAAAGGCCACAGTGCAGACCCGAAGGGTTCTGCACTCCCCGTCAAAAGGCGGCAAAGGGAGGG
>CACWPR010000099.1 GCA_902762855.1 Ruminococcus flavefaciens | reverse complement strand
AGAATTGAATTTGCACTTTTGAGAGTTCAAATCCTTACACATGGCTAAAACAGCCCAATGTCATCTATGAAAATCGAAGTAAAATTTTCGAGATTTGGGGAGCAAAAAAGCCCGATATTTCGGGCTTTTTGGGGCATGTCATCAATTTAGTCATGACGATATGGTTGGGGTGGAAGGATTTGAACCCTCGAAATAACGGAGTCAGAGTCCGCTGCCTTACCGCTTGGCGACACCCCAGAATATTGGTGCTGTGTGATTCAGCTTTATTATTATAGCACCGATACAAGTAATTGTCAAGGGGTTTCTATATATTTTTTTATTTTAACTTTATATCTGTTCAGCACCAAGTTCTTCGTAGCCGGGATATGGGTCATCAGAGAGCTTCAAACCGTTGTTTTTGTCAACGATGAACGACACCGCTTTATTGTAGTTGAAAACAGTATTCACCGGATTATCGCCGCCGTACTCGCCGTCACGGGTCCAGGTAACGGCCTCATCGTTAAGGGAAGTGAATGTTATCTTATTTGTACGGAAGAATTTGATATAGTCCTTATTGATCTCCTCGTTGATATTGAGGAGCGAGGAGACTATCTGCTGGAGCTGAAGAGGATTTGCAGGCTTCTTGATAAGGACTACCTCAAACACTCCGTCGTCAAGGAGGAAGTCCGACATTGACATCATTCCGGCAACAGACGCAGTATTTGTGACCATTCCGAAGATATAGTCGTCCTCGATGACCTGGTCGTCGTACTCTATACGCATGCGTCTTGAACGGATATTGGTGAGCTGCATAAGTCCTGTGAGGATATAAGCAGTATGTCCGAGAACGTTCTTGATAGGCTGAGCGGTCTCGTAGGTGATATTAGTGAAGGCTCCGAAAGCGACGATATACGAAAAATAATCGTCATTGAACCCGCCCACGTCACAGGGCACGGGACTGCCGTTTATTATATTGCTCACAGCGTCCATAGTATCCTTGGGTATACCAAGGCTTTTAGCGAAGTCATTAGTAGAACCGGCAGGGATATAGCCGATAGGTATGCGGTGTTCGCTGTGCATTATACCCTGAAGGCACTGGCTGAGAGTACCGTCTCCTCCGGCGCACACAATGAGGTCGAAGCCGTTGGCGCAGGCATATTCAGCCTTGACAGTTGCATCGTCTCCGCTCTGAGTCGTGTGGACTGTCACCTCATATCCGGCCTTTACGAATTCGTCAATGATCTTTCCAAGTTTTTCTGATATAAGAGCCTTGCCGGCAATAAGATTTACAATAAAAAACAATTTCTTCATTTTGTGTACCTCTTCTGCTGTGCAATGTTTGGATGACTGTATAATACTATTATATATGTTTCCAGGAAATAATTCAAGAGCTAACCCACATTTTTTAAAATTATGACCATTAGTCACCAAGCCGCACGGTCACTCTGTCCGTCAGACTTGCTCTGCTTTCTCACTTTTAAATAATCGTTCCGCAGAAGTGTTGAAAATGTGGGAAACTAATATACAAACCGGATTATTCCTGGAAAAACCATAGTTTATCCCGGAAAAACCACAGTTATTCCCGGAAAAACTCCCTAAAGGAAAGTAAAGAAAAGGAAATAAAAATAAAGGAAAGAATAGACAGCGCCTGACGGCGCTGCCCTGCCGCACATAATTCCTGTTTTTACAAAGATACCCCTTGCAATTTGAAAAACAATGTGCTATAATATATCTGCCGGGGAGCCTGTGCGGACAGGCTGAGAGGAAGGCTCTTACCTTCGACCCGTGACCTGATTTGGATAATGCCAACGTAGGGAGCCTGATAATGTCTTTTAACTTTCAGGGAGCTGCGCCGGCAGGTCCCTGATTTTTGTTTCAAGGAGGTTTTTTCATGGTAAAGATTAATGGCGAACAGCTCGACAAAGCCGGTATGTCCGTTGCTGACCTGCTTGCTGATATGGACACCAATGGTCAGAGAGTTGCTGTTGAACTCAATGAGGACATAGTCCCCAGAGCTGAATATGGCTCAACTTTCCTCAAAGACGGCGACTCCGTTGAGGTGGTGCGTTTCGTTGGCGGAGGCTGATATGAAATTCCCAACCAGAGAAGAAATGTACCGTGCTCTGGAAGAACGTCACGGTGCTGAGCTCCAGAAAAAGCTGTCGGAGGCCTCCGTCGCTGTCTGCGGACTTGGAGGACTCGGCTCAAACATCGCCATTGCCCTCGCCCGTGCAGGTGTCGGGACTCTCCATATACTTGACTTTGACAAGGTGGATATTTCAAACCTCAACCGTCAGCAGTACTTCCCGGAACAGCTTGGGATGTACAAGACCGATGCACTCTCTGATACCCTCCGCCGCATAGCACCCTACTGTAACATCAGGAAGGACTGCGTTAAGCTCACAGAAGAGAACATCCCTGTGCTCCTGAGTCCCGTGAACATCATCTGTGAGGCCTTTGACAAGGCTGACCAGAAGGCTATGCTGGTGAACTGTGTCCTGGAGTCCATGCCTGAGAAATACCTTGTGGCAGGTTCCGGAATGGCAGGCATCGGCCCTTCCAATACTATCACAACACGGCGGATGATGAAGAGGTTCTACCTTTGCGGAGACGGCAGCAGTGACGTTGACGACGGCATGGGACTTGTAGCCTCACGGGTGCTGATATGTGCCGCCCACCAGGCAAATGCGGTGATACGAATTATTGCCGGGGAGTATGACGTCTGACCCTTGAAGCTGCTCTGCCTGCAAAAACAGGAATGCTGTCCCTCCCCTTTTAAAGCACTTTTTATTTTATTATAAAGGAGTTAACCCAAATGAAAAACGACGACAAACTTGTCCTTGGAGGACATGAGTTCTCCTCACGTTTTATCCTTGGCTCCGGAAAATACTCCATGAGCCTTATCGAGGCCGCTGTCAACTATGCCGGCGCTGAGATGATCACCCTTGCGGTCCGCCGCACTAATTCTAAGGAAAACGAGAATATCCTTGACCATATCCCTAAGGGTGTCACACTTCTCCCCAATACCTCCGGCGCAAGAAACGCCGAGGAGGCTGTCCGTATCGCAAGGCTCGCAAGAGAACTGGGCTGCGGCGATTTCGTGAAGATAGAGATAATGCGTGACTCAAAGTACCTCCTCCCTGATAACCAGGAGACTATCCGTGCTACTGAGATACTGGCAAAAGAGGGATTCATCGTTATGCCCTATATGTACCCTGACCTCAATGCTGCCCGTGACCTCGTAAATGCCGGAGCTGCTTCTGTTATGCCCCTTGCATCCCCTATCGGCTCAAACAAGGGACTGGCTACAAAGGACTTCATCCAGATACTCATTGATGAGATAGACCTGCCTATCATCGTTGACGCAGGCATCGGACGTCCCTCACAGGCCTGTGAGGCCATGGAAATGGGTGCTGCCGCTGTTATGTCCAATACCGCTCTGGCTACTGCCGGAGACCTGCCCGTTATGGCAGAGGCCTTCAAGCAGGCTATAGAGGCCGGAAGAAAGGCATATCTGGCAGGTCTGGGAAGAGTCCTCACAAGAGGAGCTTCACCCTCAGACTCACTCACAGGATTTTTACACGACTAAAAAATAAATGTAAAGGAAGTTGAATTATGAGAAATTACGCTACACAGATGGAAGCTGCCAAAAAGGGCATCATCACACCTGAAATGGAGATAGTCGCTAAGAAGGAGTATATCGAGCCTGAACAGCTCCGTGAGCTGGTCGCTAAGGGAGAGGTCGCTATTCCCTGCAATATCAACCACAAGTCCATATCACCTGAGGGAATCGGCTCCCGCATGAGAACTAAAATAAACGTAAACCTGGGTATTTCCGGCGACGTCAAGAACTATGACATGGAAATGGAAAAGGTGGATATGGCTATCAAGTTCGGTGCTGAGGCTATCATGGACCTGAGCAACTACGGAAAGACCAACACCTTCCGTCAGGCTCTTGTTGAAAAGTCCCCTGCTATGATAGGCACCGTTCCTATGTACGACGCTATCGGCTATCTGGACAAGGACCTTCTTGAGATAAGCGCTCAGGACTTCCTCAAGGTAGTACGTGCTCATGCTGAGGAAGGCGTTGACTTCATGACTATCCATGCAGGTATCAACCGCCGTGCTGTTGAGGCTTTCGTCCGTGACAAGAGAAAAATGAACATCGTTTCCCGTGGAGGCTCCCTCCTCTTTGCCTGGATGATGATGACCGGCAATGAAAACCCCTTCTATGAGTACTATGACGAGGTGCTTGACATCCTCCGTGAGTATGATGTTACTATCTCCCTCGGAGATGCACTCCGTCCCGGATGTCTTGACGATGCTACTGACGGCGGTCAGATAGCTGAGCTCATCGAGCTTGGTGCTCTCACTGAAAGAGCATGGGCTAAGGATGTTCAGGTAATGGTCGAGGGACCCGGCCACATGGCTATGGACCAGATAGCCGCAAATATGAAGCTCCAGAAGCGCATCTGCCACAACGCTCCCTTCTACGTTCTCGGACCTCTGGTTTCTGATATTTTCCCCGGCTACGACCACATCACATCTGCTATCGGCGGAGCTATCGCTGCTGCAAGCGGTGCAGACTTCCTCTGCTATGTAACTCCTGCTGAGCACCTGAGACTGCCTGATGCTGATGACGTTAAGGAAGGTATCATTGCAAGCCGTATCGCTGCTCATGCCGCTGATATTGCAAAGGGCATCCCTCATGCTATGGACGCTGACAACGCTATGGCAAAGGCCCGCCACGAGCTTGACTGGGAAGAGATGTTCAAGATAGCTGTTGACCCTGAGAAGGCTCGCCGCTACTATGAGAGTACTCCTATCGCTGAGCGCCATACCTGCTCTATGTGCGGAAAGATGTGCGCTGTTCGTACTACAAATATGATACTCAACGGCGAAAAGGTTGAGTTCTGCACTGAGAAATAACCAGGACCGCATGGACGGCCATTGGCCGTCCGTGTTTCCTCAGCGCAATTATTTTTTAAGAAGGTATTTTAATGGAAAACAATTACTTCGTCGATTCGGATAAGCTCTCTGCGGCTGCTCTCGAAAAAAAGCACCGCCTTGAGAACGACCCCTCCGTCCGTACTGACCACATGAAGTATATGGAGGGCATGGAGCGTATCAGCTCCGACATTATGGACAAGGTAATGTCCGAAATGAACAGCTACGACTATAACTCCTACACATATGCCGATGTAAGAGCCGCTCTCAGCCATGACCACTGCACTGTTGAGGACTTCAAGGCTCTGCTTTCACCTGCCGCTGAACCGTTCCTTGAAAAAATGGCAGAGAAGGCCCGTCTGGAGACACAGAAGCACTTCGGCAACACGGTGTACCTGTTCACTCCCCTGTATATAGCTAATTACTGCGAGAATTACTGCGTTTACTGCGGCTTCAACTGCTATAATGACATCAAGCGCATGAAGCTCAATATGGAGCAGATAGAGCACGAGATGAAGGTCATCGCTGACAGCGGTATGGAGGAAATACTTATCCTTACAGGTGAGAGCCGTGCCCAGAGCAGCGTACAGTACATCGGTGAGGCCTGCAAGCTGGCAAGAAAGTACTTCCGCATGGTCGGTATAGAGATATACCCCGTCAACACTGACGAGTACAAGTATCTCCATGAGTGCGGTGTTGACTACGTTACCGTGTTCCAGGAGACCTACGACTCTGACCGCTACGAGCAGCTCCACCTCATGGGACATAAGCGTGTATGGCCCTACCGTTTCGAGGCTCAGGAAAGAGCTCTCATGGGCGGTATGCGTGGTGTTGCAGGCTCAGCTCTGCTGGGACTTTCCGACTTCCGCAAGGACGCTCTCGCCAGCGCCCTCCATATGTACTACCTCCAGAGGAAGTACCCCCACGCTGAAATATCTCTCTCATGTCCCAGACTTCGTCCCATTGTCAACAATGAGAAGATAAACCCTCTGGACGTTCACGAAAAACAGCTCTGTCAGGTGCTCTGCGCCTACAGGATATTCCTGCCATTCTGCGGTATAACAGTTTCCTCCCGTGAGAGCGAGTCCTTCCGCAACGGCATCGTCAAAATTGCCGCTACAAAGGTATCTGCCGGAGTTTCTACCGGTATCGGAGACCACGAGAGCAAGTACACCGGAAAGGAAAACGGTGCCGATGAAGGCGACGAGCAGTTCGAGATAAACGACAGCCGCAGCTTCAGGAAAATGTACGAGGATATGTCCGGCGAGGGACTCCAGCCTGTGCTCAATGATTACCTCTATGTCTGATATTATATGTGTCACAAACAGAAAGCTCTGCCGGGAGGACTTCTTCCTCCGCATGGAGCGCATTGCCAAGTCCGGTCCCGGAGCTGTCATACTCCGGGAAAAAGACCTGCCGGAAAACGAGTACCGAAGGCTCGCTGAAAGGCTCCTGCCTGTGTTCAAGTACACTGGCACTCCCCTGATCCTCCACACCTTCACCGGGACTGCCCTCGCTCTTGACGCTGACAGCATCCACCTCCCTCTGCATCTGCTCAGGGAGCTGTCACCTGCTGAAAAGAGCCGTTTCAGGCGCATCGGATGCTCCTGCCACTCCCCGGAGGACGCTGAGGAGGCAGAGTCCCTGGGAGCTTCTTATATCACTGCCGGACACGTCTTTGCCACCGACTGCAAAAAAGGACTCCCCCCAAGAGGTCTGGACTTCCTTGAAGAGGTCTGTCGGAGAGTGGGTATCCCCGTCTACGGGATAGGCGGCATCTCTCCGGACAATATCGGCTCTGTAAGAGCGGCAGGAGCCTCCGGCGGATGCATAATGAGCAGTCTCATGACCTGCCCTTCACCTTCAGAGCTTTTAGCTGCATTTGAAAAGGAGTAGTATTATGAAATTCAGCAAGGAACAACTCGCCCTCTATGCGATAACCGACAAAAAATGCACCGGCAGCCGTGACCTTTCCGAGCTTGTGGAACAGGCTATACTCGGCGGTGCGACCTGTATCCAGCTCCGTGAGAAGAACGTCTCTGACGATGAGCTTGCGGAAAAGGCTGCAAGTCTGCTGAAGGTCTGCCATGCACATGGTGTCCCCCTTATCATCAATGACAACTACCAGGTTGCTCTCCGCTGCGGCGCAGACGGTGTTCACGTCGGTATCGAGGACGCTCCTGTCAGTGAGATAAGACGTATCGCAGGAAATGACTTCATAATCGGAGCCACTGCAAAGACCGTAGAACAGGCCAAAACTGCGGAGGCTCAGGGTGCTGACTACATAGGTGTGGGAGCCGTTTTTCCCTCCCCTACCAAGACCAATGCCCTCCGCATAACAAGTGAGCAGCTCCGGGAGATATGCTCCTCTGTGAGCATCCCGGCTGTGGCTATCGGAGGCATCAGCCTTGAAAATGCCGCTGAGATAAAGGGCTGCGGCCAGGCCGGCATAGCCGTTGTCTCCGCTGTTTTCGGCAAGGAGGACGTCCGCACTGCCGCCGCTGAGCTGAAAGCTCTCATGGAAAGCTGAGGTGAGCTCATGGCCGCAAAAATCTCTGTAAAAGGCACCGGAAGGCTCTCGCTTAGCCCTGACCAGACTGACATCCTGCTGACCCTAAATTCACGGGACAAGGACTACCCGACCGCTGCCGGAATAGCTGAAAGCCGCATAGAAAGCCTTAAAACTGCACTTCTGCCCCTTGGTTTCTCCCCGGAGGACCTGAGGACCTCCGGTTTCAGCGTAAGAGCCGAGTATGAAGGCGTTCAGGACGAAAAGGGCATTTTCCGAAACGTTTTCAGCGGCTACTGCTGCACTCACCAGCTCAGGCTGACCTTCCCTATGGACAATCAGAAGCTCTCAGAGGTCATCTCCGCTGTCTCCTCATCCGGAGCAGAGCCGGAGCTAAGCATCACCTTCGGCATCGGGGACCCTGAATCCGCCAAAGAGGAGCTCCTGCGGTCTGCGGCGGAAAATGCACGAAAAAAAGCCAGCATCCTTGCTGCCGCCTCCGGAGCATCTCTTGGAAAGCTCCTGGAGATAAGGTACAGCGTCAGCGAGAAGGACTTCGTTTCTCCTGCGGCCGTCGAGATGAACGACTGTCTCAGGGCCTGCGGCTCCGGACTGGCTAAGGCTGTCAGCTTTCATCCGGAGGATATTTCTGTCAGCGACTCTGCGGAGTTCGTCTGGGAGCTTGAATAACTGTATACAGACATGGGCGCACTTCTGGTGCGCCCTTTTCAGATGATCACTGTTCTCAGTAAAATTTGTGTCACAATTATGCTCAATGTGCGAATGTATAGG
>CACWPR010000098.1 GCA_902762855.1 Ruminococcus flavefaciens | reverse complement strand
AGTTGTATAACGGGCCAATAGCTCAGTTGGTCAGAGCATCCGGCTCATAACCGGACGGTCCGGGGTTCGAGTCCCTGTTGGCCCACCATGGCGCTCCCGCTTAGGGAGCGCTTTTTGTATTATAAATACAGGAAATAATCGATAAATTTGCACAAAGATATTGATTATTTGTAGGGAATATGGTATAATCTATATAAGTTTTGGATGAACGGCGGTGATGCAAATGAATAGTTGCTCTTATCTTTTCAATTGTATTGGCCACAAGAGGTTCAGCATCTCCAGAGGTAGAAAGAATTACTTTTGGAAGTAAAGAGAGTGCAGTTGAAACAGCGTTCTCTGATGAATATGTTCCGGAGATAACAATAGTGACAACTAAGAAGGTCAAAATCACAACTATTCGTACTACTGCTGTCAAACAGGCAACGACAACCACTGTTTCAAAAGCGAAAGAGTTTCCAACAGAACCCGAAGAGATATATCTTGACATAAACACTGCATCTTTAGAGGAGTTTCAGAAACTCAACGGTATAGGCCCGGTCATTGCCGGTAATATTATTCAATATCGTGAAGAGCACGGCAGGTTCAATAATATTGATGAATTAAAGTTGGTGTCAGGTATTGGAGATGCAGTATTTGAGAAAATAAGGGAAAATGTCTATGTCATCGACCCGGTTTGGCCGGTCGAGGAAGAAGAGCAGACTGAGGAATATATTGAGAATATCCCTGAGAGTAGTGTTGAGATTATAACTGAACCTCCTGAAATATCTGATGAATCTGCGACGGAAGAGCCGGCTGAATCACAGACAGAATTTCCTATAGATGTTAATTCTGCTGAATTTGACGAACTCATGAAGATACCGGGGATGGACGAAACTGCTGCCGTTGAGATACTTGACGTCCGTGAGAAGATAGGTCGGTTTGAAAGTGAATATGAGCTGCTCATTGTGAAAAGTCTTTCCCGTGAGCGTATTGTCAAAATGCTTGAATATATCACTTTTGGTGAATCTGAGGAGTAAATTTCTGGCGACTGTATATTTTTGTGAAAAATTTGGAAAAGGACTTGCATTTTTATATTGATTATGCTATTATATTCTTTGAGGAGGTTTCCAGATGAAGAATATTTTTTCAGTTATTTTTATGAACTTCTGGGGGTATGACCTCATTATTTTCATAGTGGCTGTTATCACCGGGATAATGTATTTCTATCTTAGAAGGTCAGCCGTCACTCTTTATGATAAGATGCATCTGACAGTTTTTGTACCGGATGGCAATTCCTCCCGCCGTGAGGCAGACAGTGATATGTCCGGACTTCGTGAGACTGAGCTTGTCAGTATGAGGAACCACACTGGAAAGCTCTATTCCATTTTTGTTAATCTGACCGGCATTTTCCCACTGCTTGGTATTCTGGGCACAGTAGTGTCACTTCTTGGCATGGTCTCCGATTCAGCAGATGTTACTGGTAATTTCTACGGTGCATTGACCTCTACCTTCTGGGGACTTGTATTTGCTATCATTTTCAAGTTCCTTGACGGAATAGTTTCTGCACAGATAGAGGATAACGAAAAGAGTGTTGCTCTGTATCTTGAACGAAACAATAGTCCGGACAAGCTGAGAGAGCCGGAAAAAAAGCGTAAGCGTGAAACAGGAGGGCCTGAACCGGAGCGGAGACGTCCGGCAGAAGAGTCTGCTGAGGAATATGATGACCCATATGATACCGTAATAGAAGAGGTCTCAGAATATCGCACACTTCCGGACAAAAGCAGAGATACCGAGCATTACTCAGTCTACGATATAATTAATTCCCTTGGACCGGGGGATGATAGAAAATGAACGGATACCGTAAAAGTAAAGGTATAGTCATTGAGTTGACAGCACTGCTGGACGTTATTATGATAATGCTTTTCTGGGTGATGATGAGCATACAGGACGGCAGTGATGCTGTCAAGGCTGAGGCTGACCAGAAGGTCGCTGCTGCACAGCAGCAGCTTATCGAGACGGAAGCTGAGTTGGATGCGCTTAAAGCTGAGTTAGAAGAAAATGATGCAAACCTTCAGCGAGTGCTGAATATGGCACGTTCTATCAACAGCGATGCAGCCGCAAATATGGAGGCTCTGCTCGGATATGAACAGGGAATGCTGATTACGCTGAATATCCGCTATGATGATGACGGACAGCTTTTTATCTTTAATTCAGACCAGAAATTGGGACAGGCGAAGATATCAAGTCAGGCTGAGATCGCAGATGCCATAGTCGAGGCACTCGGAAAGGCCGGGCTTGAAGAAAGTGATGTGATACTCTGCGCTATGATATACGACGGCAGTGAGTCTCTCTATAGGGACGTGCGTACAGTAAATGCCGCAGTAAACAGCGTAAGAGGCATATATAAGAATTTCTATTGTGCATATATCAATACCGCAAGGTGAAAGGAGAAATCGTTATGGCAAAATCAAATCCCAAAAACACTAAACCAGGAGGAGCACCTCCGCCGCCAAAGGAGAAGGTAGTAAAGAAGAACAGCGGATGCTTTATAGGTATCCTTCTTCTCCTGCTTCTCATAGCACTTCTTCTCTTCCTGATGAAGCACTTCGGCTTCGGATTCTTCGGAGACGGTGACGGAGACGGCGACGGAAGCGGTTCCGGCAGCGGAACATCTGCATCTGATACACTTATTGACGGAAAGGGCATGGAGGAGAACATCCTTAATGTTACAGTTCTTGGCAACGAGTATATTTACGACAACAGCAAGATAGAGCTTAATGACTTCATTGCTGAGGTCAAGAAGTCTGATGGAAAGGTCATCGTTCACATCAACGACGATAATGCATATCAGGATACGATGCAGGCTCTTATCGACGAGCTTGAGAAGGAGAGTATAGAGTATACAGGTCCTTCTGCAACAGTAGATGATTGATGAAAAAAACACAGGACATTTCGTCCTGTGTTTTTTGTTATTTAACCTATCGAGTAGGAATAGTTTTCAAGTCGTGCCTCAAATTCTTCAAGTGGGAGTGGCTTGTCGAAGAAATATCCCTGAGCCACATTGCAGGCATTGTCACGGAGCAGCTCCACCTGTTCACGGGTCTCAACACCTTCTGCGATACACTCAAGACCCATAGCCTGAGCCATTGCAATAACGTATTTGAAGAGTACTTTCTGTGGAGTATCCTTAGTGCTGTCATCTGGCAGCAGACTCTTATCAAGTTTAAGAACATTCCATGGTATGTCCTTGATGAGGTTCAGTGACGAGTAGCCTATGCCGAAGTCATCTACTGAAACAGTAAGTCCGTTTTTCTGGAATTCTGTGATGACTCTTTTAAGGTTTTTGAATTCGTGTCCGTAGGTAGTTTCGGTAAGCTCTATCTCGATAAGCTCATGGGGGACCTGATACCGGTCGATTATATTTAGGATATGCCTGGAAAGATCCAGATCTGACAGGTGTCTGCGTGAGATATTTACGGAGACCCTTACAGCTTTTTTTCCTGAGTCGAGCCATTTTCTGATATGTGAGCAGACCTTGTCCAGCATATAGAAGTCCAGTCTGCAAATATCCATTCCCTGTTCAAGGACAGGGATGAAGTCAGCTGGGGAGATGAGTTTTCCGTCTCTGTTCCAGCGGCACAGTGCCTCAGCGCCAACCAGCTTATATCCTCCGAGACTGACCTTAGGCTGGTAATACACAAGAAATTCGCTGTTTTCAATAGCTGAAGGAAAAATGGCGGATATGAGATTATTTTTTGTATTAAGCTCCATGAGCTCCTGATTGTAGTACATTACATCCACTTTTTTATCAGAGCGTGCGAGCTGTGAGGCGAAGGTTATCCTGTCCATTACCTCAGTGGGGAGCTTGATGTTATCGTTTTCCTTGATGACATAGACACCGGCAGTAGCGGAAATGACAATTCTTTCGCTTCCGGGAGTGTCCAGTGTTACGCTGGTACCGGCTATAATGTCAAGGAACTTGTCAATATTCTCATGTTTTACGAGCATAGTGAAGTTGTCTCCGCCCACACGGCAAATGAGCTCATCAGGCTCCATGCAGTCCTTGATGTGCTGGACAAATTTACCCATGACGACAGTTCCGTTCGCACGGCCTATCTGCTGATTTATCACCGAGAATTTTTTGAGGTTGAGAAATACAGCAGTAAATTCAGCGATATGTTCATTCATAATAAGCTGACTGATATAGCGGAGATAGTAGCGGAAATTATGTATATCGAAGTCGTTGTCACCGTAAATGAGTTTCTCAGCGATCTTTGAAAAGTGAGTTCTTCCATTGAAAACGTACAGCAGTTCAATGAGACGCAGAATTCTCTTTGACTCCACCTCAGACCACTCCTGCACGTCTTCACGGCGCCAGACAGAGTAAACGATAGTATTTTCATTCGTGCTGATCTTTCTGCATGAGATGCATACTGACTCATCATATCGGCCGAAGTCATAGAATACGACCATTTTGCCGATACCGGCATTTTCTGATATAGGGTTAGCGTAGAAAACAGCGGATATACGGCCTATCCTGAGCACGTCACACAGGTCGGAGAGTATCACAGACACATTCTCAGACATAGTATCGGACATATTGTCCAGGCCGTCAATGAATTTTTCCAACGCAATAATATAATCATCAGTTTTCATATAAATACCCCTCCCTGAAATGCATTATACTGGTTTTATGTGTCTGAAAGGGCCTTAATGCAAAAATGCATAACCATACAAGTACAATATAGCACAAAAACGTGTACCAGTAAACAATATTTGATGAACGCAATGTAAATTACTTGATATTAGTTAAGAAAAACGCAGCTTTTGGTCAAATTATGAGCGGATAAGGTCTTCGCCCGAACTGCCTCCGTTGTTTCATGGGGGTAAATTTTCCTTGACAATAAACTGACAGTATGCTATAATTGACTTGAACAAATGAGAAGAAAATGCGGGACCGCTCAGATGATATCTGAACATGACAAAATGCTGCAAATAGCTTAAACAGGCCGCTGGTGAGGTGTCAGGCAGCGGCTTTTTTATTTACCGGAGGTTTTAACGATGAAAAGCATTAACGTGAAAACAAGTCATCCTTACGAAGTCATCATAGAGAGAGGCAGTATAAATAAGTGCGGAGAATATATCTCCAAAGTAACAGCGTCCAGAAAGTCCGCAGTCATCACTGACGACATTGTTGGCGGACTCTATGGGAAAACTGTTGAGGAGTCACTTAAAAACAGCGGATTCGAGTGTTCTGTGTTCACCTTTAAAAATGGTGAGCAGTCAAAGTGCCTTTCCACCTTCGGTGAAATACTTGACTTTCTCGCTGAGAGCGGCATCACAAGGAGTGACATCATCATTGCCCTCGGAGGAGGAGTAGTCGGCGATATTACAGGATTTGCAGCAGCGTCCTACCTCCGTGGAGTCGAGTTCGTTCAGATACCTACCACTCTCCTTGCACAGGTGGACTCCTCAGTGGGAGGCAAGACCGCAATAGATATTCCATCAGGAAAGAACCTTGTAGGCGCCTTCAAGCAGCCAGCGCTGGTCATATGCGACAGTGACACGCTCAAAACACTTCCTTCTGAAACTCTTGCAGACGGTATGGCAGAGGTCATAAAGTACGGCATGATAAGGGATAAGAGCCTCTTTGAGCTCATCGAGTCCCACGACCTTGACACAGTTGACGAGATAATGGACGACCTCGTGTATAGGTGCATCGACATAAAGCGTGACGTTGTTGAGCACGATGAGTTTGACAAGGGCGAGAGATTCATCCTGAATTTCGGCCATACCCTTGGACACGCACTGGAGGGCTGGCATAACTATACAGACTATACTCACGGAATGGGAGTAGCAACCGGAATGTGCATCATTACTGAAAAGCTGGCATCAGCAGACATAGCTGACAGGCTGAAAAAATGTGCAGAGAGCTACAGGCTCCCAACAGGTACAGATATTCCCATGAGTGAGCTCCTGCCATTCTGCTCCAAGGACAAGAAGCGTGAGTCCGGAAATATAAGCTATATCATATGCAGGACTATCGGCAAAGCAGATATTGTCAAGGTCCCTGTAAAAGAATTCGCACGTCTTATGGAGGGCTGATAAATGGATATCCGTATAACACCGACCCTTCTTGAAGGAACTGTAAATATACCGGCATCAAAAAGCTGTGCCCATCGTGCGCTCATATGCGCTGCACTGGCTGACGGCACATCAGTTATAAGCGGAGTTACTATGTCCAAGGACATTGAGGCTACGATAGGAGCAATGAGCGCTCTCGGAGCAGACTTCAAAGTCAGCGGCAGCACTATTAAAGTAAAAGGCATAAGCATACCGACTGAAAAAGCTGAGATAGACTGCAACGAAAGCGGCTCTACACTCAGATTCGTAATGCCCATAGCCGCTGCCCTCGGTACAGATTCAAAGTTTATCGGCAGGGGACGTCTTCCGCAGAGACCGATAGACATATACAAGCGGGAACTAAGCAGTAAGGGGATAACCTTCCGGCAGGAAGAAATGCCCTACGTTCTCACCGGAAAGCTCATCGGAGGGCAGTACCGTATAGAGGGAGATGTTTCGTCTCAGTTCGTGACCGGACTTATATTTGCACTGCCCCTTCTTGAAGAGGATTCTGAGCTTATCCTGACTTCTCATCTTGAGTCAAGACCATATGTAGACATAACTATCGACATCCTCCGACGTTTCGGAATTTCTGTTGAGGAACATGAGGACCGTTTCGTGATAAAGGGCGGTCAGAAGTACCGTCCTCACGACGAGACCATAGAGGGGGACTATTCCCAGGCCGCATTCTTCTATGTTGCCAATGCACTCGGCTCAGAGACCGAGCCTGAGAATCTGAAAGAGGACAGCGTGCAGGGAGATAAGAAAATCCTTGAAATCATCAGGGAAATGTGCTATAATAATAACGGAAGTTTCAGGGCAGACTGCTCGGATATCCCGGACCTTGTTCCTATACTGTCAGTACTGGGATGCTTTGGCAGGCAGGAGTCGGTGATATACAACGCAAAGCGTCTGAAAATAAAGGAAAGTGACCGCCTTGCGACTACAGCAGCCATGCTGAACGGACTGGGCGGCAACGTAACTGTCACAGATGACGGACTGGTCATCGCTCCTGTGGAGACCCTCCATGGAGGCATAGTTGACGGTGCAGGTGACCACCGCATCGTAATGGCAGCAGCAATAGCAGCTACCAGAGCTGACGGAGACGTAATAATAAAGGGTGCGGAAGCCGCAGAAAAATCCTATCCTGATTTCTTCAAAGACTACACAAATCTCGGAGGTAAGACAAATGTCATCATTCTGGAATAACAGGATATCTATATCTATATTCGGCGAGGCTCAGGGTCCTGCTATCGGAGTGACAGTGGATAACCTTCCTCCCGGAGAGTATATAGATACCGATGCCCTTGCAAGATTCATGGCAAGGCGCAGTCCCAAGAGCGGGGCAGGATACAGGACATCAGGAAACACGATGCCTCATGTCATGTCGGGTATATACAATGACAAGACGACAGGTACTCCGCTCTGTGCATTTCTCCAGAATGTACCTGAGAAGGCGCCCCAGCATACGGAGCTGGACAACCTTGTTCGTCCGGGTCATGCAGACTATACCGGAGCAGTCCGCTACAGAGGCTTCAATGATGTCAGAGAGGGCGGACATTTCTCCGAGAGACTCACAGCTCCCCTTTGCTTTGCAGGAGCTATATGTGGTCAGATTCTTGAAAGACGAGGCATCTATGTAGGTGCCCACGTATACCAGATACATAACACAAAGGACAATCCCTTTGACCCGGTGAACATTACCAGAGACGCAGTTCTCAGCGTGCGGATGAAGGACTTCCCGGTCATAAATGACCGAAAGGGCTGGATGATGCTGGAGGATATAAGCAAGGCCCGTCAGGGCGGAGAGACTCTGGGAGGTATCATCGAGTGTGCGGCAGTAAACGTTCCTGCTGGCATAGGTTCACCGATATTTGACGGGCTCCAGAACAACATAGCGCAGCTTATCTTCGGCATTCCCGGAGTTACCGGACTTGAATTCGGAGCAGGTTTCGGGGCAGCAAGAATGATAGGCAGTCAGAACAATGACCCGTTTTATGTTGACGACCACGGTCATGTGGTGACAAAGACCAACAATCACGGCGGCATCCTCGGAGGAATATCCTCAGGAATGCCAATAACCCTGAACGTTGCAGTAAAGCCTTCGCCTACGATAGCAAAAGCTCAGGACACTGTGAACTATCACGATATGAGCAATGAGACTCTCAGCGGTGCAGAGGACCATGACCCCTGTGTTATAGCAGGTATGGTACCATGCGTAGAGGCAGCGGTTAATATAGCAGTACTTTCACACATGATGGACTATCCGAATTTCTGTTAAGGTGATAATATGCATGAGGAAAACATAATGAAAATGGCGGAGCGGGCCGATACCGAAATAAAAGACGTCCCCACGCTGA
>CACWPR010000097.1 GCA_902762855.1 Ruminococcus flavefaciens | reverse complement strand
ACACCGCACAAAGACCGCCTGACGTCTTTGTACTGAATCTGCTTGGATATTTTCCGTCATCTTGCACAGAAATCCCTTGACATACGTCAGTATGCCTGCTGAATTTCTATACAATCTGACGAAAAATCTCACGTCGCATCTTCAGCACAATCTTTGTGCGGTATTGCCTAAAATATATTGGAGGTTTTTTTATGTACATAACTTGTCTTGACCTTGAAGGAGTGCTGGTACCTGAGATATGGATAGCTTTTGCTGAGGCAAGCGGCATCCCGGAGCTCAAGAGGACTACCCGTGACGAGCCTGACTACGACAAACTCATGAACTGGAGACTTGGCATCCTCAAGGAACACGGACTTGGTCTGAAGGAGATACAGGACACTATCGCTAAGATAGACCCGATGCCCGGCGCAAAGGAGTTTCTTGACGAGCTCCGCTCTATCTGTCAGGTAATAATCATCAGCGATACTTTCACACAGTTTGCAGCTCCTCTCATGAAGAAGCTGGGTATGCCCACTATCTTCTGCAACACCCTTGAAGTAGCTGAAAACGGCGAGATCACAGGCTTCAAGATGCGCTGCGAGCAGTCAAAGCTCACAACAGTCAAGGCACTCCAGTCAATAGGCTACGACACTATTGCAAGCGGTGACAGCTTCAATGACCTTGGAATGATAAAGGCAAGCAAAGCAGGATTCCTTTTCAGAAGCACAGATGCTATCAAGGCTGACTACCCTGAGCTTCCTGCATTTGAGACATATGATGAGCTCCTTGACGCTATAAAGAAGGCAATGGACTGAGTCAAACGAAAAGCTCCAGAGCTGCTCAGAAGTGAACTGAATAATACAAATGTCCGTGAACGCTTTGTTCACGGACATTTTCATTTGTGACGTTTTTCTATACAGTAGCATACCTCGCCTTCCGGGGCGGTAGCGGCTCTTCTGAAACGCTCAACGGTGTCGGTTAAGTGCATCTTTGACTTTGCCAGAACACGTCCGGACTTTGTGTTTACCTTTCTGTGGAAAGCCTCAAGGCGCAGGAAAGGTGTGCTTTTGAAGGCAAATGAAATAAGTCCTTCAAGAGCCTCTCCGGCATAGCCGTTTCCCCAGAAATTCTTGCCGATGCAGTACTCTATCTCAGCAGTGGAACAGTCAGGAAAGACCTTGCAGAAGGCTATCTGTCCGATATTCCTGCCGCTTTTTTTCTCGATAATGGCCCAGCGGTACTGCGTAGGGGAGTTGTAACCGCTGATGTATCTGTCAAGAAGCTCCCGGACCTGAGCAATGTCAGAGTATACCGGTTCGCCGTATTCAAGCTGGACGTCCGGGTCTGATGCCCATAAGCTGAACATATCATCAAGGTCATCCGTTTCAAAAGGGCGGCATAGCAGTCTTGGAGTCTCAAATGGAATCGTACCTGTGTGCTGCATAATTATATCCTTTCTTTACGAGCATTTCACTACGTTTTTCTGTTATTATATCACGGTCAGGATCATTTGTCAAAAATCCCTCCGGTCAGACCGGAGGGACAGTTTATAATACCAAAATGTCAGTTTACTTCTTTCCGCAGTTTTTGTCAAATGCAGGATTGCAGGCATAGAAATTACGGGAGTTCAGCTTATCCTGTGTTATGCGGAGAGCTTCACCCTTTCGTTCAGCCTGGAACTTTTCTCACTGCTTATAGCTTTACTTTTTAGGTGACTGGAGGCTTGTTTTAATGAGCTTTGATCTGTGGAGAGCAGAGCCGACAGCTCCGGTGATAACTGTAGATACTACCATTTCAAACAGTGCATTGATACCGACGAAGGTGATAACAAAGACGAGGATATTTCTTCCGTCGATCTTTTCCTTCATGTACTCAGTATTACCGAAGAGTACAACAAGTGCAGTCATGAAGAAGATAGTATTCATAAGAGCCGTGCAGAAACCTGTGATAGAGCATGCTGCCTGTATCTGTGTGAGTTTTTTTGAACTGATTATCATATAACCGATGACAAAACAGAGGATCGAAACGAATAAACATATATAAGCGATGAGTCCCTTAGAGGACATCAGTGCATACATTTCCTCTGACATACTGTACTTTCCCTTTTTATCATAAGAGATGAGCAGCATTAAAGAGAGGAACAGAGCGAGTCCGAAAAGAGCACTGATGATGCCTGTGATAATATAGTAGGCTTTAAGGCTTTTTACCTTAGATATTGACCTGAAAATACAGCCGGCCAGGAAACCATCCAGGGCTCTGGGGACGAATCTCTGAACGAATGCAAGGAATGGATCGATGTCAGCGAGAATAGCGCCCATTGAACTGGTTATTCCGATGCCAAAACATTGCAGGAAGCTGAATAATCCAAAAACGGAGCCCATGATAAGACCTCCGACGGGTCCAAGTGCAATAGCACCGACCGCAACTGGGATAACATTAAGCGTGATAACGAGTGGTCCGACAGGGATCGAGCCGATAGGTGTGAAAGAAAAAACGAAAACAACGGCTGTCAGCAATCCCAACAGCACCAATGATCGTGTATCAAATTTAGTTTTCATTGAATGGTCCTCCTTGTAATAATTGTATAGGAATATGATAGCATTTTTTGAATAAAATGTAAATAGGTTCTTTTATGGAATTTTAATGTAAGGTGCCGCAGTGGAAGGTGCAATTTGACTAAAATGAGTAATAAAAGCTGCTTGATATACGAAAAGTATTATTACTGAAAATTAATTCAATTATATGTATTATTTGTTCGCGCTTATCGTAAATAAAATTATTTTAAATATATCGAAAAGGTTAAATATACTTTAACAATAGCTGCTTTTTCAAAAGATAATGTGCAATATTAACAAAAAAAACCGGTGAAATTCTATTACATCTATTTGACAAGTTATTGCACTTTGTATACATTTGTGGTATAATAATATTACAAAAATGCCTTTTCGGACTTCGCTGCGGACAAGCAGGATGGCTTATCAGGCGTTTTTGGAGTTTCTATGAAAGGATGGAAAGAACGTGAAAAAATCAATTGGTAAACGTTTAGTCAGCGGTCTGACATCTGCAATGCTGGCAGTGACCTATGCGTTGCCAAACGCTGTTCCCTTGGGAAACCGTATTCTGGCTGATGCGGCAGAAAACCTGGGAAACAAAGATCCTGTCAGTGACGTCACGCTTCTGGTCGGAAAGACCCCTACAAGTCCGACCGGTGATGCGTACTCAGAATTTTCTACAGTAGCTGATGCAATAGCTCAGTACGAAAAAGACTATGTTCTGGGTATAGCGTCACAGTTCTCGGTTTTCCTCAAAGAGGATTTCACCGCAAAACAAGCGGACACTGAAGGCCGAATGGCTTTAGGAGGAAGCGCCAGTATGACATCGTGGGGCAATCCATACGAAGTGGCGAAGGGTGACTATATCACCTATGTTCCTCTTAACGAACTGATCTCAAACAGTGAGTTCGCAAGTATAATCTGGGAGGGAGCGCCGGGTAAGGAATTGGCAGAGCTTCAGACCTCCGGTTTATACTACTACGATGATGCTAAAAAAGCATATGTAAGGGGATATGACCCCGAAAAGACGACGAAGAGAATAGCTGTTCAGCAGCAGAGCGGTGTAGACTATGTCAAGTCTAAATACTCAGACAGTAAAAACTTATTCTATTCGACCACGGATAAGCTCATAAACTTCGATGATGCTTTTGAGACTCTTCAGGAAAGATCGGAGAGACTTGCTAAAAAGAGCAGTGATTTTGAGGATCCGGTCTATGACGTGAATGAAACAGAGTCGCTGACTTATTTTGCACAGTCGAGCGAATCTGACTATTCAACAGTTTCCGGTACCTTTAAGAAAATGGATGCCAAGGGAGTTGCGACTTTTAAATGTAAGAAGACAAGCGGAAAGGTCGTATACCTTGACATCGACAGTGACACATGGACAGAGTTAGCAAAGTGCCGTGTGTTCAGATTTGAAGATGTACCTGAGGATTCTTACATTGTTATCAACATTGCAGGTAATGAACAGTACGTCAATTCTCTCGATCCGGACAATGACCGTTATACATTTATTAACGGTCACAGCATCTCAAAGGGAGCATATACAGTCCTTGATGAGGACGGCAGCCCAACAGATATTGATCTGGACGGTGTAACTGTAACCTTTGAGCAGGGTGGAGACTGGGCTAATGAAAACTACGGAATTATTAGTAGTAGTGGGCTTACAGGCCCTGACGATAAAGTTCAGGCTTTCAAAGATGCATTTGTTGATCCTGAGACCGGAGAAATGCTGAAAAGCTGGGAATGGTATAGAGGAAGAATAACAGGATGGCACAACAACTATCCTGAGGTAGACAGGCTTCTGTACAACTTCTATGAAGCAGAGACCTTATCATTGGGTGTAAATGCTATACAGGGAACCATCCTTGCTCCGAATGCAAATGTTTATGATAAGGCAGACAACCCTAATTTCGGACGTAACGGTCATTTATCAGGTGCCCTGATAGCAAAGAGCTTCAAGGGTAACATGGAGTTCGGTTACAGACCCTTCACAGGTCCTATATCACTTCTTGGAGCTAACGTTGGCTACAGCGCAAATCTCATGAAGAACGACAACCTTGGCCTTGCAGTGCAGGGTGCAGAGTTCGGACTTTTCAAGGGTGCTGATACAACACCGAGCGCATCATTCAGTTCCGGTACAGACGGAACCATATCCATTACCTTTGGTGATGAGATACCTGATACAGCAGGAACAATAAACACAGAATATACCTTAAAGGAGACATCAGCTCCTGAGGGATATTCTCTGTCAGATGAGAAGTTCTTCTTTGATGTTGAACAGACCTTTAAGAAGGCAAACGAATTTGAGGGTTTCCCTGACGGCGTTACTTCCGACGGCGACGAACTGCTTCCGGAGAGCGCTAAGATAACTGCATACAACATCGGTGAGGTAAAGTCAGGAGAAGGCGAAGAGCATACTATTAATTATGCATACGCTTTTGACGAAGACGGTCAGATAATCAAAAAGACTACTGTCATCGATAAGGATGCGGCTTCTTCGAGCACATTCGTTTATGACCTTGTAGACGGCGAATGGGTACTCGATACTGCAAATTCAGATGAACTCACAGATTCATTTGTAGCAGACGAGAGTAACGGAATCGTTGCACCCGTTATCGCTCCTACAAATAAGAATACGTTCACAGATAACGAAGAGCTGTGGATAAAGAAAACAGATCCAAGCGGTGCCCTCCTTGGAGGTGTAACCCTTGAGATACAGGCTATGATAGATGAAAACTGGAAAACAGTTATGACTATCGACACTGATTCAGCTCCTGATACAGATATCTGGAACAAGCAGTATTCAGTTGGCGAAGGCGAGTACACAGTTTCGGGTGACACTGTTGAAAACAGTGGTACCAGTGACATCATAGCAGATCAGCTCTACCGCATCGTTGAGACAAGAAAACCTGACGAATATCAGAATATTGAGCCCTTATACTTCATGGTGAAAAAGTCTGACGGAAAGATGTATCTTGGCTATTCGGCAGAGAGCCTTGAAGCAATGGACGACAGGGCCATAAGCATAGTCAACAGAATGGACGACTCACTTCTGGTAGCAAAGGTTGATGCACAGACAGGCGAGACATTAGAAGCAAAACTGGCCATCTTTGATGAAGATGACAACCAGATAGGTGACGAGATAATAACTGTTGCCGACGGCGACCCTGTACCTACAAGCTATAAGAACTTCGGTCCTGGTCAGTACTATATCAAGGAAATAACAGAGCCTGACGGATACAAAAAGGTAGACGACAAGCAGTATTTCTGGATAGACGAGGGCGGAAATCTTCATACTGGTAAAAATATCAATCCAGTACAGACTGTTACTGACCTCGGATTGAGCAGCGGTGATCCTTATGTTACTTTAACGTTTGGTCCTAAGTATGCAAATGTGGTTGTTAAAGATATTACAGTCACATATAATATTCCGAGTGAATATGAAAGTTGGGGCAAAGGATTCAAGATAGATGGATATATAGATGATGGATCTATATATAATGGCACCAAGGTATACACACCATCTGAATTGAAGCTGGATTCAAACGGAGCAATTACATTCAAATATTGGTGGACAGAGATAACAAGTATCACTTTTAATCTGGACTTACCTGAAGACCCGACATACAGTGAACCTATAATTTCAGTTGACAGCACCAGCAGAACTATCAGCTTCCCGAACAAGAAGATAAAGACTATCAGCTTTACAAAGGTAGATGATAATCTTACTGCTGTCAATATATCGAATGAATCATATCGTATCGTAAACGACCGTACAAAACGAAATGCCATTGAAGGTGCAGAGCTGAAGCTCACTTATGTACCTGAAAATGAAAGCGACACAACTACTCTGGAAGGTGTAACAGCAGAGAATGCCACTCTCACACTGAGTGAAGATAAGATGTCTATAAGCTGGACATCCGGCAGTACAGAAGCTGTTTTCAAAGGCCTTCCTGACGGAAAGTACATCCTTGAAGAGGTAAAACCGGTCGACGGTTATCAGTCAATAGCACCGGTAACTCTTACAGTTAGCGATGGAGAACTTTCTTCTAACAACAGTTCAGTAGTTGATGTAGAAGAAAATGATGCACAGATAATTGATCAGGTGTATTCACTTTCAGTACGTAAAACGAGACCTACAGGCCCCAATACAGATACCCCTGTATCGGGAGCAAGACTCAGACTCACTTCAATAGACGGCACCATAGATTTCAGTAAGGTAAAGGCTCGTGATTCACAGTACTTCACTGCTGACGGACACGGACGTACTATTGACTCTATGGGTACGCTTGACCAGAACTACAGACTGGATGAGCTCACTATCCCTAATCTGCTTGGAGCTACAGAAAAGACTGCATACGATTGGTACTCCACTGGTAGTGCGGTAATATTTGTAGGACTTCCTGAGGGGTCATACAAGATCGAAGAGATCGAGACACCTCTTGGCTACGAAAAGGCCGACGATGTCCACTTTACAGTATCAAGAGACACTGACGCAGAGTCACCAACATATGGCAAGCTCCATCTTCAGGAGGGTGCTGATGAAGGCTACAGCTACGACAGAATAACTGTAAGTGACGAAATGCAGTCTATCATGATTAGCAAGCGTGATATGGGCGGCAAGGTAATAGAGAACGGAGATGAAGATCTTGTTCTCTGGCTCACAAGCGAGGATGCTGATCTTTCAAGTACAGCATCAAGCAAGACCTACAGCGAAGGAGAACTTGATGAAGTTACAACTGAAGCTGAAGGAAACAAGTATAAAAAAGTAACAATTGATCTCGGTGACAAAAAGGTCCAGTCAATTCGTGGAAACACATTTAAGAATGTATCCATAAACGGAACTGATGTCTCCGACGATGCAGACAGGTACGTATATACACCGGCAGCTCCTATAAGCGGCTCAATCGAGCTCAGCGGACTTTACGACGGTATATATACACTTACATTGGACGATGGTTCTGAGTATGTTATCCGTGTTGACTATAACAAGGACGACGTGACAGAGGTCACAGCTCTTATAAAGCCTACATATGAGGCAGCTCAGAACAAGCTCATACTCGACAAGAACGTTGTAGAAAACGGCGATGTAAAACTTACAAGTCTTTCAGACGGAACCTATACCCTTCACGAGAAAAGTGCACCTAACGGTGACTATAAGACTATCTCCGATTTTACATTCACTGTAAGAGACGGAAAGATAGACAAGTCCTCTATCAAGGCTGCAACAGACGGCGAGATAGAGAACGGCGAAGTTGAGACTGACAGAACAAGTGAGCAGCTCATCATCAAGGATGAAAAGCACAGTAAACTGGAAGTCATCAAGCTCGATGAAAACGGTGGTTCACTTGCCGGAGCAGAACTTGAGATAGTAAAGATCAATGAAGGCGATGAGACAGAACTTCCCGATGACACTGGAAAGTGGACATCAGCTGGTACAGCAGCGAAGGAGTTCCTTGACCTGCCCGCAGGCAACTATGCTATCAAAGAGAACAATGCTCCTGAGGGATATCAGCTTGCAAGCGGATATCTTGCGACATTCACTATTGACGAAGATCATAACATAAGGAACTTCCAGTCAGAGGATGGAGAACTTGAGGTAGATATAATCGGTAAGACTATCACTATAAAGGTGAAGAACTACCTTACAACATCCACCACAACATCCACCACAACATCCTCAACTACCACAACTACTACCACATCCACAACAACGACAACAGCAGTAACAGCAGTTGTAAAGATAGCAAAGCAGGACGGATTCGGCGGCGAGGTAAAGGGAGCAACCCTGACACTTACCGGCGAGGACTCCGAAGGCAGCAAGATAACATTCCAGGACGGAATAGTTGAACTTGGAGCCGGAGCAGAGCTTATCAACGGATTC
>CACWPR010000096.1 GCA_902762855.1 Ruminococcus flavefaciens | reverse complement strand
TAACATATTAATTATAGTTTGTCCCACAGCTTTTTGTGGGACAAGCGTTTTTAAAGAAAGGGCGATGAATTATGAGCACATTAGTACCATACGTTGTTGAACAGACCAGCCGTGGTGAAAGGTCATACGACATTTTCTCCAGACTTCTCAATGACAGGATCATCATGCTTTCAGACCAGGTGAACGACGCTACTGCAAGCCTTGTTGTAGCACAGCTCCTCTATCTTGAAAGCCAGGATACTGAGAAGGACATCTCACTTTATATCAACAGTCCCGGCGGTTCAGTGACAGCAGGCTTTGCTATCTACGACACAATGAACTATATAAAGTGTGACGTTTCCACTATCTGCATAGGTATGGCTGCATCAATGGGCGCATTCCTCCTTTCTGCGGGAGCAAAGGGCAAGCGTTTTGCTCTTCCGAACAGCGAGATAATGATACACCAGCCCCTCATTGGAGGAGGACTGGGCGGTCAGCAGACCGACATCATGATACACGCTAAGAACCTTGAGCGTACAAGGGACAGACTGGAGTCAATACTTGCAGCAAATACAGGAAAGACCCTTGAGCAGATTCACATCGACTGCGAGCGTGACAACTATATGATGGCTCAGGAGGCAATGGAATACGGTCTCATTGATAAGGTCATCGAGAAAAGGTAGGTTTTAACAGATGTCTGATATGTTCAAATCCTGTAGTTTCTGCGGGAAGGGCGAAAACCGTGTACACAGTATGTTTTCGGCAGGTTCTGCGAATATCTGTGACGAGTGTGTGACCTATTGCTACGAGATGCTCTACGGTTCAGGTGTATCAAAGGCAAAGAAGAAGGCCTCAAAGAAGGACGGGGATGAGTCACTTTCTGAGATGACTCTCCTTAAACCTGTTGAGATAAAGGCCTTCCTTGACGAGTATGTTATCGGCCAGGATGACGCCAAGATATCCCTTGCTGTAGCGGTGTATAACCATTACAAGAGGATACTCAGCCAGGAGCAGCAGGACGAAGAGGAGAATGACGGAGTTGAGCTCCAGAAGAGCAATGTTCTTCTTCTGGGACCCACAGGTGTCGGTAAGACATTTCTTGCACAGACTCTTGCAAAGCTGCTCAACGTTCCGTTTGCCATAGCTGATGCTACTACTATAACCGAGGCCGGTTACGTTGGTGACGACGTTGAGAACGTGCTACTCAGGCTCATACAGGCTGCCGACTTTGATATAAAGTCAGCAGAGCGTGGTATCATATACATCGACGAGATAGATAAGATAGCAAGAAAGTCTGAAAATACCTCTCTTACCCGTGATGTAAGCGGTGAGGGAGTACAGCAGGCACTTCTGAAGATAATCGAGGGTACAGTGTCAAACGTACCTCCTCAGGGCGGCAGAAAGCATCCTAACCAGGAGGTCATCCAGATAAACACCAAGAACATCCTCTTTATCTGCGGAGGCGCATTTGACGGCCTTGAAAGACAGATACAGAAGCGTATAGGCAAGGCTCCTATAGGCTTTGGCGGCGAGATAAAGTCACATAAGGAAGAAAAGGACAATATCTTCAAGAAGGTCATTCCAAAGGACCTTGTAAAGTTCGGTATGGTGCCTGAGTTTGTAGGCAGACTTCCGGTCATTTCAGTACTGGAAGAGCTGGATGAAAATTCACTTGTACGCATACTCACAGAACCTAAGAATGCTCTTATCAAGCAGTATAAGAAGCTCTTTGAGTACGACGATATCGAGCTTGACATCGAGGATGACGCTCTTATCGAGATAGCCAGAAAGGCTATAGCACAGAAGACCGGAGCAAGAGGACTCCGCTCCATACTGGAGGGGATACTCATGAAAACTATGTACTCAGTACCCTCTGATACAAGTATAGCAAAGGTAACTGTAACAGCCGACTGCGTTCTTAATAATGCACAACCGGTGCTGATAAACAGAAGGAACAAAGTCGTTACAACGGCTTAAAAAAAGAGGCTCTGTACCCCAAGGTACAGAGCCGTTCTTCATTTGTCAGCAGCCACAGCCGCAGCCGTTGTTGTTGTCACAGCCGCATCCGTTATTTCCGCAGCCATTGAAGAGAAGGATGAAGAGAAGGATGAGAAGGATGATGCACCAGCAGTTGTTACCGTCAAAGCATGAGTTACACATAAATGAACACTCCTTAAAATAAATGATGTATTTGAAACGCTTTTGTCTGCGTTTCATAGTACATAGTATGCTATGGCGAAAAAAGTGTTACAAAAAATTCTTCACTGGTAGGATTCGACTGTTATCGCAGTAAAATAGTGGCATAATATATGTGTACACAAAAGGATGACAAAGAGCGTCAGGAGGATAACAGAATGATAAACACAGACAAATTCACAAGGAAGTCGCTGAAACTTATTGACGGAGCGGTTGCAGCAGCCTCAGAGCTGGGACATACCTACATCGGCAGCGAGCATATGCTGCTGTCCATATCAGATGACGGTTCAACGAGGGCTGCGGATATTCTTATAGAGAACGGTGTGAGCTATGATGATCTCAGGGCGGCAATAATAGACCTTGTGGGACAGGGCTCTCCGACTGCCCTTAATCAGCGTTACTTTACAACAGCGGCGAGGAGGATATTTGAATCGGCATACAGTATCGCAGCAAGCGACAGAAAGAAGCAGGCATCTCCGGAGCATATCCTTGCGGCAATGATAAAGGAGTCCTCTTGCAGTGCCTGTACCATAATAAAAAAGCTGGGCGGAGACCTTCCGGGGATATGCTCCGGACTGAAAGTGACAGCCTCCAAGGAGGTGGCAGGGGAGTTGTATGACGCAATAAAGCCAAAAATGTCTCATCTTCCGAACTTGTTCAGATATGGCAGGAATATCACTGACATTTCGTTAATAAAGAAAAGCGACCCACTCATCGGCCGGAGCAAGGAGATAGAGAGGGTGATGCAGGTACTTGCACGGCGTACCAAGAACAATCCCTGTCTTATCGGTGAGGCAGGAGTTGGCAAAACGGCTATAGTCGAGGGAGTTGCCGCACTTTTCGTCCGGAATCTTGTACCCGATTCCCTGAAAAACCGTTTCATTTTCTCTCTTGACTTTGCCGCATTGCTTTCCGGAGCAAAGTACAGAGGAGATTTTGAGGAAAGGGTCCGTGCCTGCATAGATGAGGCGGTAAGTGCCGGAAATATCATTCTTTTCATTGACGAGATACACACCATAGTTGGTGCAGGAGCCGCAGAGGGGGCGATTGATGCGGCAAATCTTATGAAGCCAAGACTTGCAAGAGGAGAGCTCCAGATAATCGGCGCTACGACCTTTGACGAATACCGCAAGACTATAGAGAAGGACTCCGCACTTGAAAGGCGGTTCCAGCCTGTGAACGTATGCGAGCCTGACAAGGAGAGCTGTATCCGGATGCTGAAAGGCCTGAGAAGCAGTTACGAGACATTTCACGGGGTGGAGATAAGTGAGGAAATAGCGGAAATGGCAGTTGATATGTCTATGAGGTATATCTCAGAAAGGTATCTCCCGGATAAAGCCATAGATGTCCTTGATGAGGCCTGTGCCTGTGCAAAGATAAGGTGTTCGTCGGGACTCTGCTCCAAGGACACCGGGATGATAAAAATGGATGCAGGAGGGATGAGTCTTGGCAAGCTGGGGAAGGTAATAGATTCGGGTGCTGTACCCGTTGTGAGCGGAGAGGATATTTCAGCGGTCATCTCCCTGAAAACAGGGATACCCCTTAAACGTATAAGCTCCGGGGACTCCCAGCGTATAGCGGACATGAAGAGGTATTTGAGCGAAAGGGTAGTAGGTCATGACTACGCAGTTGAGAAGGTGACAAACGCTATATGCAGAGCAAAGTCCGGGCTTAAAGACAGCCGGCGACCAACAGCCTCATTTCTTTTCGCAGGCCCTACAGGTGTGGGAAAAACCGAGCTTGCAAAGGCACTGGCAGACTGTATGTTCAGTACAAAGAACAGTCTCATAAGGATAGATATGTCGGAATATATGGAAAAGCATTCAGTCTCCAAGCTCATCGGAGCGCCTCCCGGATACGCAGGCTATGAGGACAGCGGCAGCAATCTCTGTGAAAAGGTGCGCCGGAGCCCCTATTCTCTCATATTATTTGACGAGATAGAGAAGGCTGACATAGAGGTACTGAATATACTTCTGCAAATACTTGACGACGGCATCCTTACAGACTCAACTATGCGGCAGGTCAGCTTCCGGAACTGTATCATCATAATGACCACGAACATCGGAGCGGAGATGTTCGCAGGTGGGGGAGCCGTAGGATTTTCCGGTGACAGAGCAAAGGCATCGGAGAACAGGGTCCTTGATGCAGTAAGGGGACATTTCACACCGGAGTTCGTCAACCGTATTGACGAGATAGTAATATTCCGGAAGCTCCATCGTGAGGATATAATGGCGATAAGCCGGATAGAGCTCGAAAAGCTGAAAAAGCGTTCCGGACGGCTTGGAATAGGCCTGAGTTTTTCGGGGAAGGTAGCGGAGACCATAGCTGAGACAGTTGAGACAGAGCGGTACGGTGCAAGGCCTATAAGACGCCGGGTGACGGAGCTTATAGAGGACAAACTTGCACAGCAGATAGTCTCCGGAAAAGTCAGGGCAGGTGACAGCGTCCTTGCAGATGCGGTTAACGGTGAGATAGTGCTTCTGAGTGAGCAGAGAGCAGAGATAAGGAATTAAAAAGCAGAAGGGCGCACAATAGTGCGCCCGAAAATATATCTATGACCTTTCACTGAGGAATATGGACACTCTGTTATCCAGCATCTCAGCGCATTGCTCTGCGGAGCATTCATCGTTGAAATAGCGTTCAGTCTCCTCCATGATTATTTTCCGGAGCTCCTCATCCATGCCGGATATGGAAGCAGTAGCCGTGGTCAGAAGGGTATTAAGGTACTCAAAATCCTCGTCAGAGAGAACAGTGGAGTAGGTTATTTCATAGCCGTCGTAGTTCATTTTATCCTCTTTCCGCATATTGAGGTCCTCTCTCCACCTGTTCATCCAGTAGTTGTAGCTCACTTTAGTTACAGGGAGCTGCATGGTATAGGTCTTTGAAGTTATCCTGTCGTCGTCCATGATATAATTCAGATATGCCCACGCTCCCTCCGGGCAGTTACTGTTGCGGAGTATGGAATAGAAGCCTTCATTGACACCGAATGTCGCACAGCCCTTATCGCTTGGAGTTGAGAGTATTGTAACATCACTGATAGAGTAGTGGTATTCAGCGGCACTGCTTATGAAATCATGGAGATTGCCCATCCACATATTTCCTATCATTGCTTCTTTGTTTTTCAGCATGAAGCTGTTTTCCTCTATGCTCATGCTATGCTCCTGGGGTGTAGCGTTCTGGTAGAAATCTTCTCCGAGAGGCGGCAGTAATCTTGCATTCCTGCAGAATTCCAGCCTGCGGATGAAATCATCGCAGTCGAAGTTACAGGAGTTATCCTCGAAGTCGATAAAGTCCTCATACATATACATACCGCAGAATACAGACATAGGGTCCTGCATCCATGAGTACTGTGTGGTCAGGTACATATCCTCCGGCATGGAGTCGTACACCTCAAAGAAACGGTCGAAGTCCCAGAAGGCATCATCACGGCTGATAACGTCCTTGTCCGCAAGAAAGATACGGTCGAGCTTAAAATCAGTTGGAATACCGTAGATATCACCCTTGTAGGTGTAGGACTCAGCAATATTGGGCAGAAGGTCGTCACGGGAGAGACCGCCGTACTTCTCATGGAGCTCGTCCAGACCCATGAATGCGCCCAGATTGGTATAGCGGAAAACGTCGTCCTCACGGCCTATGAACATATCAGGAGCGTCACCGGTGAGGATGTCGTTTCTGAGGTCGTCGGAATCATAGTCATACTCACGGTACTCCACTTTGTAGTCATCATTGAACCTTGCAAATTCATTGGCAAGCTCATAGTCTTGGGGATTTACAATGTTGTGCATACCCACAACGACAGTCTTGCGTTCATCAACAAAATCATCAGGCCGGACTGTGAGTAAAGAGAGATATGAACCGCCTGTATCATTGGAGGCAAGCAGGTATTTTCCCTTGTCCATAGGGGTGATACTGAATATACTGCCTGCGTCGATGAGAGATGAAGCAAAGTCTATTATCTTCTGGAGGCTGCAGTTCTTTGTCAGGCCGTAGTAGCCGTCTTTCAGGACGATATAGCAGAGATACTCGTCATCTCCGGGAAAGGGCGGACGCTGTATTGGGGCAGATATGTCAAATGGTGTAGGAGATGAGGGCGGAGCGAGAGTATCGCTGTCAGCAAAGCCGTAGCCTGTGTGGTTGTTGAAGTTGACGATACGTCCGTCTGAGGCGCTGATATAGTAGTTATTGAAGTCAACGTCAGCATGGGCAGTGACCTTGCCGGAGCTGTCTATTTTCAGAGCATTATTGTTGGTACATAGGATATAGTCTTCACCTGCTTTAGAAAAGCTCTGGAAGAATGTGTCGCCGATGCTGTAGTAGTTTTCGATGCCGGTGATTTCCTTCTGTTCAATGAGGTTCAGGTCAGCGTCATATTCGGCAATGATGAAGGAAATATCCTCATCATCAGCAGTTCTGTCTATTACTTTCTGGAAGTCGGTGCAGTGCATCAGCAGTGCAGTGACAGTACCGTCCGGGTTGAAGTCGATGAAGTCAAGCTCAGTGTCTTCCGGTATCTCTATGGCATAGCTGCCGGAAAAGCTGAGGTCAGATGTGAAGTCTCCTACCCGTAGCTTATTGTAATTGTCATTGTACAATACCTTTATACAGCCGTTTTCATTGACGTGCATGGAAAGGGGCATACCAATTTCGTCCGGCAGTGACAGACGCTCCTCCTTGTACATGGTCTGTGTTATCATCGGGTCCGGGACAGCGTTTTCAGTTGTGGACGAGTCGGATTTTTTTCCGCATGAAACAGCGGAAAGGAAAAGTGCCATAGTGAGTGAAAGTGTGAACAGTTTTTTCATAGTAATTCCTCCTTATGCGTTTTCTGCAAGATAAAGTGAAATGCGGTTCTGGAGCATTTCAGCACATTCTTCTGCGGATGTTTCGCCGTTTATGAAGCTGTCAAATTCCTCTTTTATCATATCTGAAATAACATGGTCATTGCCTGCTAAGGCAGTATGTTTTAATATGAACTCTTTCATTTTATCAAGTTCTTCGTCGGAGATATTGCAGTTGTATTCCACTCTGTAGCCGTTGTGGACACTGCTTGTTTTTCCCCCTTCATTGAGCTGTTTCTGTTCTTTCCTGCATTTTTCGTCGAATACTTTTTTATTCGCAGCGAATGTTGGGAACAAACCTGACTGATAATCATAGCTCATGAGGTAGCTTGCAAAATCCCAGCCTCCCTCGGTGCAGTCTCCGCCCTGAACAACAGAAAAGAGAATAGAATTTCCGGCCTGGATATTTCCGGCAGCATTTTTGTTCGGGACAGTGAGCCAGGTCACATCTTCCGGAGCATAGCCATACAGGGCGCAGTTCTGATAAAAAGAGTTTATATCCCATATAGGACTGCCGAAAAGCATGGCCTCATGTTTTTTTATGCGGTGAGCGTCCTCTTCGGCATCCATAGCCATTTCCTCTTCTGTCATGCTTCCAAAATCCTTGTCCTCAATGATATTGACATTTTTGATGAAGTTCAGCACACGGATAAATTCATCGCTGTCGAAATTGCAGGTGCCTCTTTCGTAGTCTATCCAGTTGGAGAGGTTATTCTGGACAAGGAAATAATATACATCGTCTCTGCACCGGAATATCCACTGGGAGCCGAGGTACATATCATCCGGCATATTCTCAGCTATATCGAGGAATTCATCCACATTCCAATAACTATGCTCCGACCCTACTACTTCCTTGTCGGCAAAAAGGGGCTCCAAGGTGAAAGCGGTACACATTGAGTAAAGTCCGCCCTTGTAGGTGAGGGCCTTTGTGACATTGGGCATCATTTCATCGGGAGATGTTCCGCAGTACTCATCGTAGAGTTCGTTCATATCCGCAAAAGCGCCGAGGTTCACAAACTTCGGCATTATATCGTAGTCTGTGTAAATGAGAAAATCAGGACTTTCACCTGAGAGGATGTCATTGCGGATAGAGTCAGTATCATTGTAATTCTTTATCTCAACCGCATAATCATCGCTGTAGCGGTTGTACTCAGCTGCGGCATCAGAAATATCGATAGTGTATCCGCCTTCATAGCTGCCTGCGATGACCTTCTTCTGACTGGGCACATAGTCATCGGGGCGGATAGTGAGAGCACATAGGTACTGCCCCTTGTTTCCGGCGTTGTAAAGCAGGAATTTACCCTCCCCGACGGGAGTGATGTTACGGACCTCAGAGCAGGAAATGTTAGATTTAAGGTAGTCGATGAGCTTTGTCATTTTGCCGTCGGCAGTCATGCCGTAGAATCCGTCTGTGAGGTAAAAGTACAT
The DNA here is from genome assembly GCA_902762855.1 of Ruminococcus flavefaciens. Taxonomy (GTDB): domain Bacteria; phylum Bacillota; class Clostridia; order Oscillospirales; family Ruminococcaceae; genus Ruminococcus; species Ruminococcus flavefaciens_V. Next base: position 31 of record CACWPR010000096.1, on the reverse strand, counting down.
GGTATACCCCAGTGAGCCGGCGTCAGCGCCG
>CACWPR010000095.1 GCA_902762855.1 Ruminococcus flavefaciens | reverse complement strand
GAAATCCGTCACCCTCAGCGGTTCGGTACGCAAAGCCGATCAGGTTGCCCACATAAGAGAAAGCGACATAGGGAACAGCCTTGATGATCAGCTTTTTGAATTTTCTCGTGTCGATCTGCAATTCGCAGACCTTTCCTTTCTGTTGGTAAAAGCGCAGCATTATGATATAATTGCCCGATATGCAGGGAGCAAATCTTTGATTTGCGTATCTGCAAGGGCTTTAGAAAATATATAATGAATGCTTTGGCATTCATTATATCATATCATGATAATTAAGTCAACGAGTCCCCTGTCCTCATAAAAAAAGCCGGATAGCTGTCATATCGGAAACAGCTATCCGGTCCTGCTTATGCAAATATTTCTTCGTATATCGCTTTTCTGTCGTTTCTGGCTTCCTTGAAGGAATTTAATATCGCATCTCGGCCTGCCTTGAAATTCTCCCTGTTATTGTAAGCATCACTGACTGCTTTTTTGATTATATCAGCAGTTATTGTTATCTCGTGCTTATTTAAAGCTATACCTGCATTTAACTTCTCAACAACTCTTGCAACATCGAACTGGTCTACTGCCTGAGGAACTAATACCATAGCGGCTCCGCTTGCAAGTCCTTCTGATGTCGAGTTGAATCCGGCATGAGTGATGAAAATATCTACATCAGGCAGGAGCTGAGTCTGAGGTACGTAGTTGTAAATATTGAAGTTCTTTGGTATATCCTTGAATGTCTCAGCTATATCTACGAATTTTCCAACAGACATGATGACCTGATACTCATCAGAATCCCTGAATGCCTCTATGCACTGATGATAGAAGTCAAGGTCACGGCCAAAAATAGTTCCTAATGAGATAAATATCAGCTTTTTATTTTCATCCTTCTGGAATGTAAAGCTCTTATCCTCTACTCTCTGCTCAATGTGAGGTCCGATGAAATAGCAGGTATCGTCTGTATCTTCCGGTCTTAAATGGAAGAACTTTGAAGTCAGGATGAGCTTCTTGATTTTGTTCGGAGTGAATATGAGTCCGACAAAATCGTGAAGATTAATGTTGTAATGCTGACTTGTCCACTGTAATCCGATAAGTCTTGCATTATCAAACTGGTTCTCATCTGTAAGGATGAATGAAGGATAGATTATTGTGAATTTAGAAGAGTCGAGCTTCAGGACCTTGTTCATCTCCTCTATATCGAAGAAACAGTCGAAAATATAGTAATCATAATCTGTCTCGTCCTTTAATAATAACTCCATAAGCATATATGTAGCTTTTCCGACCATAAAAGAATTGATAGCAAACGGAGGTGCGTAAGGAGGCAGCCACTTGGCAACTTCACTTACATCCGATGAATATACTATCTTTTTTACCGGAATATCGTTTAATCTGTCTGCAAATTCATCTGTTACACAGCAGGTCACGTCATAGCCTAATGCGACTAATTCTCTTACAACTTCAACGCTTCCTGTAAAATGGCCGTGTAAGATACCATTTGCAACAAATATCTTTTTTGCTTTATTCTCTCTTGGTGTTTCGCTCATTTTCACTTTTCTCCCTCTGTCTTGGCATAGTTTGTTGCAGCTTTTCATCTGTTTTTTTCACATGAATACGCTGTATGTCTTTGTTAAGCACAAACATGATAATTATATCACAAATTTCATATTTCGTCAATAGTCGGGCAGTAAAATCAAAAAAATCTTTGAATATCATTATTTAATAAAGCAAACGGAAAATAATATTTGACAAATCCGCTTATATGTGATATAATATATATTTAATACGGCCTGTTATAATACATTACTTAATTATTGTATACAGTCACAGCATTTTTAAGCTGAATTTTAAGCAGGTGTAAAAGAAAGAGGATGTAATCATGAAAAACAAACGCATATTCATTACTGGTGCTACAGGATTCGTCGGAGCGCATATTACTAAGCATCTTATCGAACAGGGTGCCAATGTGACTGTGCTTATCGAAAGATGCGATTCCAGCAGTTATTTCAGTATTTGCGGTCTTGATAAAAAGGTGAATATCTACTACGGCGATATAAGTGACGGCACTCTTATCGAACAGATAATCGTTGAGCAGAAGATCGAGGTCATTTTCCACCTCGCTGCTGTCGCTCTCCAGGACCTTGCATACAAAATGCCAAAGGTCACATTCCAGGTGAATATTGTTGGTACATATAATGTTTTAGATGCTGCAAGACTTCACACTGATACTGTAGAAGCCGTTCTCGTTGCTTCAAGCGATAAGGTATACGGCGACAGCGATGTCCTTCCTTACAACGAAAATATGGTCCTCCAGGGAAGCAATCCCTATGACGTATCTAAGGTTTGTCAGGATATGCTGGCAAGGAGTTTCTACCACAGCTACGGTCTCCCTGTTGTAGTAGGCAGATTCGGAAATATCTACGGTCCCGGAGATAATAACTTCAACCGCCTTGTTCCGGGTACAGTTCAGAAACTCGAAAACGGCGAGTCTCCGCTGTTAAGATACCCTGCTAACGGCATCTTCAAAAGAGATTTCCTCTACATCAAGGATATCGTCAATGCTTATATGTATATGCTCAATAATATCAATAAAGAAGGTGTAGTAGGAAACGCTTTCAACTTCGGTACAGGTATTGCTACTGATATTGAGACCGTTGTCAATAAGATAAAGTCTATTATGAAGTGCGAGGACATTCCGTCTGTTGTTCAGAAGAGCAATGTCTCTGAAATACTCGTCCAGCAGCTCGATGCAACCAAGGCTTTCGAGCGTCTCGGCTGGAAGGCTGAATACTCCTTAGACAAGGGCCTTGAAGAAACTATCGACTGGTACAGAAATGTTTATTTTAAGTTAGGCTGATAACAGGAAAGCCGCAGGGTACTCCCCTGCGGCTTTTTCTTTTTCTAACGTGCCCCGTTTTATTTTCTGTACCACGGCAGCTCGTCAAGTGTTATGACATATTCACTGTTGTATGTCTTGGCCATAACTGACTTCTCTGTAAATGTCTCAGAGTAATGTCCCCCGCTGACTACAAAATCTCCGCACCAGGTACCGAACCACGACCAGTGTGAATTCGCAGCAACTACGTTGTCTATATCAAACACTGTTCCGTTCTCAGTAAGTGCTATCAGCTTGTTTGTGCCGGAGTATTCCAGCAGCTCCGAAAACTTCGCATTCTGTGCGCCGTAGCTTCTCTCACCTGCATATATATCCTCGCCTATAACATCAACATACTCGTCGCCAGGATACCATTCAGGGGACTGGCCGTTCCATACCCATATCAGATTATGACAGCCATATTTATTCGTGAGCTGGTCATAGAGATAGTTCCAGAGCTTTTTGTATGCGTCCGGCCCCTTTGCTCCCCACCAGAACCAGCCTCCTGATGCCTCGTGCAGCGGACGCCACAGTACAGGAACTCCTGCATCCTGCAAGCGTCCGAGCTGCTTGGCTATCTCTGCTATATCAGCATCTATCAGTGCTTTTCCCTCCGGGTCTCTTCCGTCCATTACTGCCGCTATATCAAAATCTGTGTTGGATGTGTTGAATCCGCCCCACCAGCGGGGAGTCCCCTGCTCGGTATCCCCAGGCTTCATGTACTTGTCAGGTGCGTTCCAGTGCCAGCAGAATGTTGCTATACCTCCATGGCTATGAAAATCTATCGCTGTTTCTACCGCATTTGAACGTGCGCCCTTCGCCTGACGGGAAGGACAGTAGTCCATCATATCAAGGCCTACTATAGCCGGGTATTTTCCAGTTGCCTCATATATAGCCTTGAACTCATCTCCGTTAAGTCCGTCATTGCAGACCTGTCCGGACAGTGTATATTTGCCGTAGCTGTCACAGAGATAACTGAACAGCTCCTTTGTCTCCAGATTCGCATCTGTATCTATGAGTTTTTTCTCTACATTGTACACACTGTCAGATATTGCCTCGTCTTCTGTGACTGTGAGCTTATCCACCATTATCCAGCCCCATGACCTTCTGATAGATACCTGGTGCTTTCCGGCTGTAAGCATTATCCTCCTCACAGATGAATCCGTGTATTCGTCGCCCTTGCTGTCAAATCCGCCTGCATTGCTGCCGTCAACGATCATCTCGTTGTATTTGTCACCGCCTATTCCCTTGGCCGTAAGTGTAAGGCAATAACTTCCGGAAACAGGAACTTCTATATCAAATACAAGATCATCGCCATTATCTGAAAAATTCCCGACCGCCTTTCCGCCCGAAGCTGAAGAGTCTGCGATAACTGAATTACTGCCTGCGAGCCTTCCGCTTTCTGCCTCATATACAGCCACGTAATCTTCATGAGGCGCAGTTTCTCCTGCTATGAGCAACTTCCTCATCATAGCCATATCAAAGGCGTCTATACGGCCGTCTTCACACAGGTCACCGGCTTCCCAGTTTGAAAGTGATGCTCCCGGTACCGCAAGCAGCCATTTCTGCATTGTAACAAGGTCAGCTATGCTGAATTCTCCATCCCCGTTTACATCACCATTTACTTCGCTCTCCAAGGACCTGGACTCCATATTCTTGTACACATTTTCATACATCGTTTCTGCCCAGAGTTTACGCATCGCCTCGTATCCCTCTGAGTTCGGATGTACTCCGTCATTTCCAAGTCCCCAGGTATTGTTCCGGAAAAACTGGTCAAAGTCCGGACCGTGGACCAGTTTGTCTCCGTACTCACTGTAAAGGCGGTCTATCATTACATTGTAATAGCCTGTATTTGAGCCTACGTCTGGATTTGTGGAATATGGTATCTTCGGAAGTACCGGGACCTTTCCTGCGTTCAGTACTGCGTCTATCATGTACTTTGTATTATCATAGTAGCTCTGTACATTGTTCGGATTTCCCCAGCAGTCATTGGTACCGTATGCTATGCTGACGTACTTTGCAGGACTCGTGCTGAGCCATTTGTCTATGTTCGCCTTTCCGTCACGGCTTGTGATACCACCTATCCCGCCGTTTTCCTGAACCGGTGTATACCTGCTGTCAAGCTGATTCACATATGCCGAAAAACTTGTGCCCCAGGCATTGACCATGCCGCCTGCTGTTATAGAGTCTCCAAAGAATATCCAACTGTCTGATACCCCATTTGATACGTCATGTATATCAAGGTTTATGCTGACTTTGCCGCCGTTAGCCTTTGTTACCCTCATACGTATCCAGTTACTGCCTTCCATATCCACAATATGCTGACGGGAGCTGTATACGTTGCCTGTTACAGTTTCAGCAGTCTCCCAGCCGGATGCAGGATAGGTACCGCCAGGTGCCTTGTTAACTTCTATCACGTAGTCTACAGGTTCGCCTGATTTGTTTACATATGCTCCGATATTGTCATATGTACTGGTATTGTACCAAACTGCAAGCACCTTTTGGCGCTGTGACTGAGGTACAGATGAAAGGTCATAGGCTATGTAGTCCTCTGGTGCTGAATTCCAGAAGGTATAGTATTTATCATCATTTGCATGACCAGCCTCCTGAGATTTTCCGGAGTATGCCGGTAAGCTCCTGCTGATGATAACGTTTGCTCCGCAGTTTTCCTGAGCCTGTCTTGCTGTTAGCACCACGGAACTGAGATCATGTACTTCCGCTGATGTATCTTTCAGCGGTACTGTGAACAGACTGACAGACATTGCTGCCGCAAGTACTGACGATATGATTTTTTTCATATATACCTACCTCCTGAGAGTAAAATTATTCTATTATGATTTTAACTCAGAATCGTCTGGATAGGAATGACTTTTTCTCCCAATATAATTACCTTTTATCTCATTTATACTCATATCTTCTGGCTTCCTGTTGACCATACGTGCTTTTCATTCCGGTCAGCAGGCTTGTTCTGCGCCATTACTCCTGCAAGTGCATGAGGGATGTAGGGCTCCTCAAGGTATGCTGTCTCCTCTGCGGTGAGCTCTATGTCAACTGCTCTCGCTGCACCTTCAATATGATGCAGCTTTGTGGCTCCTACTACCGGTGCTGTAACCTTTGTGAGCAGCCATGCAAGAGATATTTCTGTCATGGATACCCCTCGTTTTTCTGCAAGCTCTGCTGTTCGTCTGATTATCACCTCGTCCTGTTCCTTTGTTGCATCATACTTGAACTTCGCATAACTGTCCTCCTCGGAACGTCTGGTGGACTCTCCGGGCAGTCTGGACAGACGTCCGCTGGCAAGAGCGCTGTACGGTGTCATTGCTATATTGTCCTCGGCACAGAGCATAGCCATTTCCCGCTCCTCCTCACGGAAGATAAGATTATAATGTCCCTGAACACTTACAAATTTAGCAAATCCCTCCCGCTCTGCAAGAGCATTTGCCTTTGCAAGCTGCCAGGCATAACAATTCGATATTCCTATATACCGCACTTTTCCTGCCTTAACTACTCTGTTCAGTCCATCCATTATGTCATATATCGGGGTGTTCCAGTCCCACATATGATAAATGTAAAGGTCTACATAGTCCATCCCAAGATTTTCAAGGCTCTTGTTTATCATTCGCTCAATATGCTGCTGTCCTGTTACGCCTGACTCTATTTCCTCCGGGGTTCTCGGCAGGAATTTCGTTGCTACTGCCACTTTGTCACGTTCTGCAAAGTCACGCAGAGCTCTGCCAACATACTGTTCACTGGTACCTGACTGATAGGCTATGGCTGTATCAAAGAAATTGACTCCAAGGTCAAGTCCACGCTTTATTATCTCCCGGCTATATTCCTCGTCGATCGTCCAGGTGTGCTGTCCGTTGGATGAGTCGCCAAAGCCCATGCATCCCATACATATACGGGATACCTTCATTCCGGAATTTCCAAGTTCCGTGTATTTCATTTTTCTCCCCCCAATAGCTGGATAACGCAGGAATATATTATCTCGTATATGCTGTATACCTTGAATTCCATACCTGCATCATTCATCGCCTTACGCTGTTTTTCAGTTGTGACTGTATATGGATATACTCCGAAAAGAAACGGGAAAAATACAAATATGAAACGCTCACTGTCTATTTCAGGAAAGAATTTAGTGACACATCCTCTGACTGAATCAAGGGACGCTCTGTATGCCGTTTTAAACTCCGTCAGCCGCTCAGGACGGGAATTCTCCTCCATATCATAATGATTCATAGCAAGCAGTTTGAGAAGCTGCCTGTGCTCGTCAAGAGAGCGTGCCAATGCATCTGCAAAATCCTCCGGCGACATGATCACATTTTCCTCTGACAGAGACCTCATCTCCTCAGACCATTCCTCGTATTCTCTCTGCATAAGTGCAAGAAATATCTCCTCCTTGGTCTGAAAATAATTGTAAATCGATGTCCTTGTGAATGAAGTCACATTGCCTATCTCTTTTATCGTTATTTCCTTGAAGCTCATCGTCTGATAGAGCCTTTCACAAGCGCTGACTATCTCCTCTTTGCGTGAAGCTGTCAGCTCCGGAGAACCCTTTGGCATAAATATGCCTCCTTTTTTTAACATTCTATCATATACACGCATATCTCCTTATGCTACTGATATTATACCATTATTCTGACACGATGTCAATATATTTTCCTTTAAATAGTGTAAAAAAGTATTATTATACAGTACTATTCTTCATTGACAAAGGAATTAAAAAGCTATATAATAGTTTTATACATTTTGTTGTTTTTTAGGTGAAAATAACAATATCGTGCTAATTTCAAAGGAGGAATTGGAATTGAAAAAGAAAATCATCTCATCACTGACTGCCCTAACTATGTCGGCCTCAATGATGTCCTTTGTGCCGGAGGCTGGTACATCGGCTGCTGAGGAGTACCTGATACGTGACAAGTGGGGCTACTGCTCGACCGCTAACTACGCAGAATCTGAACACTTCGTTATCTTCTACGGCAACAACGATACTACCGGTCAGGTAAATGAGGATTTTTTACAGCGCAACCTCAGAGACTATGAACAGCTCTGGAAGTGCTACGGTGAGTACCTGGGCATGGAGAACATGAACGTTGACATCTATGGACGAAGCGCTCAGAAGTACAAGACTAACATTTATCTCACCTATACCGGCCTTGACCAGTACCCCGACGGATGGGCTTTCATGAGCGCTGAGGACGGCTATGGAATCGAGATAATCAGCCCAAATGCTATGCTCGATGACCTTACTATCGCCCATGAATTCGGTCACGTTGTCACTATGCAGCAAAAAGCCTGGGTGGACCAGGACATTACCGGTGCATGGTGGGAACCCCTTGCAAACTGGTTCCGTGAAATGTACCTCAGCAGCGAATACTACTCCGGCAATACAAAGACCTGCTGGTTCGAGCCCTATATCCGCAATCTCAGTCTTACCCTCCCCCATGGCCGCAACTATTATGAGGTCTGGCCGTTTCTGGTGTATATCTCCTATAATCCGGATAACCTTCCTGGTCTTGGAATAGATGCCGTAAAACGTATCATATCTGAGGCAAAGTCCAATGAGTACCCCTTTGACACGATAACTCGCCTTTTCGGTACGGATGCTCAGACCGTCTTTGGTCACTATGCAAAGCGTATGGCTACCTTTGACTTCGGAGCTCAGGACGCTTACAGGAA
>CACWPR010000094.1 GCA_902762855.1 Ruminococcus flavefaciens | reverse complement strand
AGCATCCGTGAAAGTGTCCATGACCTCCACGACGAGTCCATCGACCTGAAAAAGTCCATTGAGGAAAGTCTCAGACCTGCTGAGGAAAAATTCCATGTGGAGTCACAATACGATGCCGGTGACGGCATTCCCGGCAATGTAAGGCTCTGCGTGATAGGTGTGGTAAAGGAATGCGTTTCCAACACTATAAAGCATTCCTCCGGTGACCGCATCACCCTTATTTTCCGGGAGCACCCCGGATTCTATCAGCTCCTCTTCGAGGATAACGGCCCGGCAGGAGCCATAAAGGAGACAGGCATAGGCCTTAAAAACATGGAGGACAGAGCTGCCGGAGTTGGCGGAAACATCAGTTTTACCCCTTCCGAAAACGGATTCCGGGTGTTCATGTCCATACCTAAGAAATAAGGAGAAATGTATGAATATTGCAGTTATAGACGACGACAGCCTCGTTGCTCTTTCTCTGAAAACTATTCTCGAAAGCACCGGGCATATCACTGTTGCGGAAATGGGCAGCAGCGGCCGGGAAGCTATTGATATTTACCGCAGGGTACACCCGGACGTCCTTCTCATGGACATCAGAATGGAGGAAATGAGCGGCCTTGAAGCAGGCGAGAAGATACTCGGTGAATTTCCCGACGCAAGGATACTCTACCTCACTACCTTTGCCGATGATGAGTACATCGTCAGAGCTATGACTATGGGCGCAAAGGGCTATATCCTGAAGCAGGACTTTGAAGGCATCGCACCGGCTCTGGAGGCTGTAATGAGAGGACAGAGCGTTTTCGGGGACAAGATAATCAACAAGCTCCCGGAGCTTATGAAGACCCGCAGCGGCTTTGACTATGCTGCCCATGGCATCAGTGACAAGGAAAAGGACATAATGGAGCTCGTGGCAAAAGGGCTCAGCAACAAGGAGATAGCCGGAGAGCTCTTCCTTGGCGAAGGTACCGTCCGCAACTACATCAGCAGCCTCCTTGACAAGCTCAGTCTCCGTGACAGGACTCAGCTTGCAGTGTTCTATTATACCGAGGTCCGAGGCTGAGTCATCGTTCACAAATATCCTGCTGAAAATTTGTGCAGTTTTAAGTCTGCTCATTTTCGATTAAAATTGACATCAGTCTGAAAAAATGATATACTTAATGTATATCTTATAACTTTTGCAATGCAGTCCCTTGTCATGGGTAACTTCGTGATGCTGCCAGAGCTGAGATACCGGATATTTCCGGAATTAACTCTTGAAATGGAGTGGTTTATTATGATGTTTTGCGAAAAATGCGGCGCTCCTATGGCCGACGACTCACTGTTCTGCGAAAAGTGCGGAAACAGAGCTGCCGGACCCCAGCCGGGACCTGTGCCTGTACCGCCGCCTGCACCGACTCCTCCTCCTGTGAACAGCTTCCAGCAGCCGGGAGTCCAGCAGAATCCCTTTCAACAGCCGTCAAACGGCTATCAGCAGCCATATCAGAACTATCAGCAGCAGAACCAGAACTTCCAGCAGCCCACCTCCTCCGGATACTACCAGGACTCCGGCAGCTTCGTAAGCTCTGCTCAGACTGAAAAAAAGAGCAATACGGCCATTATCGTTGCCCTTACCGCTCTGACTGTCCTGGTGCTCGCACTCTGCGGTGTACTGCTGTTCATGGTGCTTAATAAGGACGACGACAGCTCCGGCAGCAAGAATGGCTCCGCTGTAGAGGTCTCCGACACTGCAGCAGACCCCGAAGAGGACGAGACAGAGCACCGCTCGGAGTCAACTCAGTCCGGCTCCCTTAATTCCGGAGGCGCTGACCCCGTACCTACCACCACCGAGGCTCCGGAGCCTCCTGACAACTCCTTCGAGGGCATCGCAAGACGCTCCTCAGAAAGGAAAAAAGTCAATATCAACTATGTCTCCTCTGACGTTTCAGACTACCCCAACGTAAAGGTCTACTTTACTGCCGAGGACGACTACGGCAACACTGTGGAGCTCACATCTCCAAATGTGGCTATCAAGGAGACCGTCAAGGGCGGTCAGGAAATAGAACGTGAGATAAAGTCAGTTGAACAGCTCAAGGGCCGTGAGGGTGTCAGCTTCGACATAATCGCTGACAAGTCCGGAAGTATGCAGGGAGACCTTGGCGATATGCAGACTGTAATGAGAGAGTTCATCGACGCTCTGGACTATGATTCCGGTGACAGAGCTGAGCTCATCGCCTTCGATTCCTTCGTTATGTATATGTGTACATACACCTGCGATACCACACTGCTGAAAAACGGTATCAACAATATGACCGCCGCCGGCGAAACTGCCCTCTATGACGCTCTCTACGAGGGTGTTGAAAACGCCGGTGCCCAGCGTGGTGCAAGATGCGTTATCGCTTTCACTGACGGCTCCGACAACCGCAGTACCCACACCGCTGACGATGTTATCAACCGTGCAAACTTCTACTCTGTTCCCGTTTTCATCATCGGTACTAAAGGTGCATCCGATTACGACAACATCACATCAGCTACCGGCGGCTCCTACTGGAATATCAACAATATCAGCGATATGTCCCAGATACTGGACGAGATATATGCTCAGGAAAAGGATATGTACTGCCTGGAATACGTTTCTGACGGCTCCAAGGACCGCTACGAGAACCGTACTGTTGATATGGCCCTTGAGGACGATAACTACGGTACTATCACCCAGATGAACTTCACCCCCACTGAAACTCTCCAGAAGCAGTCACACTCCACAAGATACGAGGTCATCAAGGCCGACATCACCTGGGAAGAGGCTAACACCGAGTGCATCAAGCGTGGAGGACACCTCATCACTATAACTTCTGATGCCGAAATGCAGCAGGCCAGCAAGCTCGCCGCTGATGCAGGCCTGAAATATGTCTGGATGGGCGGATATACCTCCATTCGAGGGAACGGTGCCTTCGGACACTGGATAACCGGCGAGGAGTTCAGCTACCAGCAATGGTACCCAGGAGAACCTTCCAGAAATGACATAGACGGCGTTCCCGAAATGTACCTGATGCTATGGTTCGTGGACAATAAATGGTCATGGAACGACCAGAGAAACGACGTTTGCAATATACCCGGCCTGACCTACTTCAAGGGAGCTACCGGCTATATCTGCGAGTATGAAGATTAACGACCCCGGAGGGACATATGTCAAAAAAAAGCTCTAAAGACCGCACACTTTTCACCATTATCATGCTCATATGCATAGCCGCACTGGGACTCATCGCCGCAGTGGGACTTTACTTCATCAAGAACGCTAAGGACAGCTCCTCTGACTCCGGCACCAGTCAGGTGCTAGGAGCCGCAGAGAACACCACTGAAACTCAGACCGACTCCGGCGAGCCTGCTACTGAGGAGTCCACTCAGGACCTCTCTTCCGCTGACAAGTACGACCGCATTATCGCCGGTATGAGCCTTCATGAGAAGATATGCCAGATGTTCATTGTTACTCCGGAGTCACTTACAGGCTACGACGTTGTAACTGCTTCCGGCGAGACTACTAAAAACTGCCTTGCAGAATATCCCGTCGGCGGACTCATCTACTTCACTCAGAACCTTGAGGACACTGACCAGACCCGTTCAATGCTCAGCGATGCTAACTCCATTTCTCTGGACCTCGGAGGTCTGCCGCTGTTCCTTGCTATCGACGAGGAGGGCGGTGACGTTGCAAGATGTGCTGACGCTCTTGGGACCACATCCTTCGACCCGATGTATACTTACAAAGATGAGGGCGAGTCCACAGCATACAGCAATGCATACACCATTGCCAAGGACATCTCCGCTCTCGGATTCAATCTTGACTTCGCTCCGGTAGCTGATACATGGTCAAATCCGGATAACACAGTCATCGGACAGAGAGCCTACAGCGACGATTTTGCTGAAACTGCAAAGCTGGTGGCATCTGCTGTCAAGGGATTCAGCGAAGGCGGAGTCTACACGACTCTCAAGCACTTCCCCGGTCACGGCGACACCGCTGAGGACTCCCACTATGGTACTGCCACTTCTGATAAGACTCTCGATGAGCTCGCTCAGAACGAATATCTGGCTTTCAAAAGCGGTATCGACGCTGGCGCTGACATGGTAATGATGGGACATATCACTATGACCGCTGTTGACCAGCTCCCTGCTTCTGTTTCAAAGGTAATGATAACCGATGAGCTCCGTGGAAAGCTGGGATATGACGGCGTAGTTGTCACCGACTCCCTTGCTATGGGTGCAGTGGCAGATATGTACGAGCCATCTGAGCTCTCAGTCAAGGTGGTACAGGCAGGTGCTGATATACTCCTTATGCCTGCTGACCTGGACCAGGCTGTCTGGGGACTGGAAAATGCTGTTGAGTCAGGACAGCTCTCTGAGGAACGCATAAACGAAAGCCTCAGAAGAATACTCATACTTAAAGATAAAAAACTTGGCATCAATGAATAATTAAAGGGACGCATAAGCGTCCCTTTTCTTTTATACAATCAGAGCTGGTCTGCGAGCTCCTGTACAAGATGTTCTGTTTTTGCCCAGCCCAGGCAGGGGTCTGTAATGGACTTTCCGTAGATGTTCTCGCCTATTTTCTGAGAACCGTCCTCGATGTAGCTCTCTATCATCAGGCCCTTGACCAGCTTCTTTATATCGTCGCTGTGGCGCATACTATGGAGTATCTCCTTTGATATGCGTATCTGCTCATTGAACTGCTTTCCGGAATTGGAGTGGTTGGTGTCCACGATGAGTGCAGGGTTCTTCAGGTCCTTCTTTGCATAAGTCTCTGCCAGTCCGATAAGGTCCTCGTAGTGGTAGTTTGGGAAGGACTGTCCACGGTCATTGACATATCCTCTAAGTATTGCATGAGCATAGGGGTTGCCGTCGCTGCGGACCTCGCATCCACGGTAGATAAATGCGTGAGGATGCTGTGCGGCTGTTATGGAGTTCATCATAACTGAAATGTCTCCGCCGGTGGGGTTCTTCATTCCAACAGGAATGGAAACTCCGCTGGATACCAGACGGTGCTGCTGGTTCTCCACAGAACGTGCTCCTATAGCGATGTAGGACAGAAGGTCGTCCAGATAGCTGTAGTTCTCAGGATAGAGCATCTCGTCTGCGGAGCTGAATCCGGTCTCAGCAAGAGCTCTCATGTGGAGATTTCTGACTGCGATGATACCGCTTTTCAGGTCGGGCATAGCTGTCGGGTCAGGCTGGTGGAGCATTCCCTTGTAGCCGTCACCTGTAGTTCTGGGCTTGCCGGTGTAGATACGGGGTATCATGAATATCTTGTCCTTCACCTTCTCCTGGAGTTCACGGAGACGGGTTATGTAGTCCAGGACGCTGTCCTCGTTGTCCGCAGAACATGGACCTATTATGAGGAGAAATTTGTCGGACTTGCCTGTGAATATGTCAGCGACTTCCTTGTCACGTTCAGCCTTGATGTCGATAAGCTCCTGAGAGAGAGGGTGAGCTGCCTTTATCTCTGTGGGATGAGGCAGTTCTCTTACAATGTGCATTGCCATTTATATACTTCCTTTCAGCGGGAACTCCCGCAAATTAGCTTTATTGCTCCGAAACCAGCCAGTCGGTGCCGAATCTGAGTGCGAGCTGGTCACAGAGCACCAGAGCTGCTGCACTGTCCAGTACCACCCTCGCACGGTGGATGATAGCTGGGTCATGACGTCCCTTGATAGTCAGAGTAGTGTCGGACATATCACGCATATCAACTGTGTCCTGCTCCTTGTATATCGAAGGGGTAGGCTTTATGGCTGTGCGGATGATTATTGGCATTCCGCTGGATATTCCTCCAAGTATACCGCCGTTGTGGTTGGTGGAGGTCCTGACTGTTCCGCCTGAGCTGCGGAAGGAGTCGTTGGCCTGACTGCCTGTCATATCAGCAAGGGCAAAGCCGTCACCAAACTCAACTCCCTTTACTGCCGGGATACTGAAAAACATATGTGAGAGTACGCTTTCGAGGGTATCGAACCAGGGCTCTCCAACTCCCGCCGGGAATCCCATAACGGCTGTCTCAAGCCTTCCGCCTACGCTGTCGCCTTCGTTCCTTGCAGCCTCTATACGAGCAGTCATGGGAGCTCTCACGCTGTCGTCAAGGACTGCAAAGTCGGAATCTGCCAGCTTTGCAATGTCTCCGGCAAGGTCATCTGAAAACTGCCTGTCGCATATGCCTCCGCAGGTAAGGATGTGGGTGCCTATGGTTATACCCTTTGCCTTCAGTGCGCTTATGGCAACTGCTCCGGCGGCAACAAGCCCCGCAGTGATACGGCCGGAAAAATGTCCGCCCCCACGGAAGTCCTGCTGGCCGTGGTACTTCATCATAGCTGTGTAGTCCGCATGACCGGGTCTTGCTTTATATGCCAGCTCGCCGTAATCACGGCTGTGCTGGTCCTGATTCTCTATTATAAATGTTATGGGAGTTCCTGTGGTCCTGCCGTTGAAAACTCCGCTGACTATCCTGACCTTGTCGGCCTCATGTCTTGCTGTTGAAATAGACCCTACTGCCTTGCGGAGGTCCATCTGATGTGCGATGAATTCCTCATCCACCGGGACTCCGGGGGCAAGTCCGTCAAGGACGGCGCCTATGGCAGTACCGTGGCTCTCTCCGAAAATAGTGACCGAAACGCTTGAACCGAATGTATTTTTCAAGCATATCATCTCCTTGGTAGAATATGTATATTTAAGGCAACACCCCGCCTGACGTCTTTGTACTGAATCTGCTTGGATATTTTCCGTCATCTTGCACAGAAATCCCTTGACATACGTCAGTATGCCTGCGGAATTTCTATACATTCTGACGAAAAATCTCACGGCGCATCTTCAGCACAATCTTTGTGCGGTATTGCCTTAACTTTGATCCGCCTTATGTTGATTATTATTATAACACGGCATCCGAAATATGTCAACACGGCAATTCAACGATTTGCAGGTATAAAGCGATAAAGTAAATGTGCATTTTGACCGTTATGCTTTTTCAGTCTTAGTGCAAAGAAAATGACATTTGTCACATCCATAAACTGACAGATGACACTACTCAAACTTCCCCGGCTGTGTTATAATATATTCAACGTCAAAGATAAACGGCACTGAAAACGTCAGCACCGGAACACTTCAAACTGCACTACAGGAGGTCATATCATGGAAAATACTGTTGTAAAAATAGAAAATCTCGTTAAACGCTACGGCGAACTCATAGCTCTTGACCACCTCTCCCTTGAGATAAAAGAGGGTGAAATTTTCGGCTTGCTGGGTCCTAACGGTTCCGGCAAGACTACTACCATAAACTGCCTGCTCTCCCTTCTCGCCTATGACAAGGGCAGCATCGAGATATTCGGTGAGAAGATGTCACCGGTAAATTACAATGTCAAGCAGAATATCGGAATAATAATGCAGAACGTAGCCGTATTTGATGAGCTCACCGTACAGGAGAACATCGACTACTTCTGCGGACTTTACATTCACAGCAAGGCTGACAGAAAACAGTACGTTGATGAGGCTATAAAGTTCGTGGGACTGGAGGATTTCCGGAAATTCTATCCCAAAAAGCTCTCAGGCGGTCTCCTCCGCAGACTGAATATCGCCTGCGGCATCGCTCACAAGCCTAAGCTGATAATCCTCGACGAGCCTACCGTAGCCGTTGACCCCCAGAGCCGCAACAAGATCCTTGAAGGCATCCAGGAGCTCAACCGTCAGGGTACCACCGTTATCTACACCACCCACTACATGGAGGAAGTCGAGCAGATATGCACACGCATAGCTATCATGGACAAAGGCCGTAAAATAGCCGAGGGTACCAAGGATGAGCTGAAGCGCATGATACGCAACACCGAGACAATATCTATCGAGCTGCTTGACCTCTCAGACAGGGTCAAGGATAAATTCGCCGCTCTGCCCCACGTTTGCAGCTGCGACTACGACGGCACTAAGCTGATAATAGGATTCTCAGGGGGCAAGCACAACCTCATGAGGGTAACTGAACTGCTCCGTGAAGAGGAGCTCCACTCCGGACGTATCTACTCCGAGCGGCCCACACTCAATGACGTATTCCTTGAGATAACCGGCAAGGCTCTCAGAGATAAGGAGGACTGAATATGTTTCTGCACAACCTTAAATATGAGCTCATCTCAACGATAAGATTCAAGGACCGGTTATTCTGGATAATACTCTTCCCGATAATACTCGGTGCATTCTTCAAAGCCGCATTCTCCGGCATATACGACAATGTTGAGACCTTCTCCGCTATGCCCGTTGCAGTAGTCGGAGCTGAGAATGACCAGGTCCTCCATTCTATGCTGGACTCAATTGAAAACTCCGACGAGCCTTTGCTTAAAGTCACCTATTCCGATGAGGATGAGGCTCTGGACGCTCTGGTAAGAGAGGACATTTTAGGCATAATCTACGCCGGCGACAAGCTGTCCCTCACTGTGGGCGGCTCCAGCATCGAGACTACTGTACTCAGTTCCTTCGTTGAACAGTACAATGCAAATGCGGCAATAATCACCCAGTGTGCCAAAAACGACCCTTCAAGCATACCTGCGGTCACACAGACCCTTTCCGAGAAGCTCGATACCTGCCGTGAGATACCTGTCACGGACGGAAACACCGACTACTTCACTCAGTACTTCTACAATCTCATTGCTATGGTAGCACTTTACGGTTCTTTCTGCGGTATCCATATCACTATAAACTCCCAGGCGAATCTCTCACCTCTCGGAGCAAGGAAGTGCTGCTCACCTACACACAAATCAGTCAGTATGCTGGCTGCCCTGGTGGGAAACTGGCTGATACAGTCACTATGCATGATAATAAGCGTGACCTACGTGGTGTTCGTCCTGAGAGTTGACATGAAAGAGCATCTTCCGCTTGTGTACCTTGCGGCAATTCTCGGCGGTATCACCGGCGTTTCCATGGGATTCTTCATCGGCTCTCTCAACAGAGTGAAGCTCCCGCTGAAAAATGCTATATCCATGACATCTTCAATGGTGCTCTGCTTTCTGAGCGGACTCATGATAGGCGATATAAAGGCAACTATCAACGAAAAGGCCCCCTGGTTCAACAAGATAAACCCTGCCGCAGTCATCTCTGACAGTTTCTACTGCCTGAGCATCTACGACAACTACGACAAGTATATCGTAAAACTGGCAACTATGGTCATCATCTCAGCTATTTTCGTAATTCTGGGATTCGCAGTATCAAGGAGGAAGAAGTATGCAAGTCTTTAAGGTTTTCATGAAGGTACTGAAGAGCCGCATGAGTGCTGCTTTCCTGTACATCCTCATTTTCATGATAATAGCTATCCCCCAGGCTAAAAGCAGCACCACTGAAAAGAAGTTCGAGCGAGTGCCTTTAAAAATAGCGGTATTCGACGAGGACAACACTCCCGAAAGCCGGAAGCTGACTGAATTCATCGCTAAGGATAACAAGCTCATCTCTATGAGCAATGACCGTGAGGAGCTCATTGACGCCCTCTACTGGATGCGTCTGGACTACGCCCTCATCATCAACAAGGGCTACTCTGAGAACCTTCTCTCAGACGGCACAAACGAGCTCTTCGGCAGCTATCACGTTCACGACAGCTATTCCGTCAGCTACATGAGCACTGCCCTCGACCAGTACGTCTCATCTGTCAGGGCATACAGTCAGTCCGGTGAGGACCTTGACTCTGCTATCGCTCACACTGAGGATGCCCTCTCACAGGACACCGAGGTACACGTTGCTGAGGCTGGCAAAAACGGAGTAAACGGTCAGAGTTCAACATTCCGTGCCTATTTCAACTACTTCTCCTACATCATCATTTCAGTCATAATCTACACAGTTTGCCCAATAATCCTCACGATGACCCGCAAGGACATCCGCTACCGCACAAACTGCTCCAGCATTCATCCCAATGCATACACTATCCAGCTTTTCGCAGGAAGCACCGTCCTGGTGCTTGGTGTGTGGCTGATACTCATTGTGGCAGGCATCTTTGCAACAGGCGGATTCTACTCCGGCAAACAGTGGCTGGCAGTCCTCAACAGCTTCATATACACTCTGGTATCCACGTCCATTGCACTGCTCATAACCAGCTTTGACCCCAGCGAAAATATACTCAACCTTACCGCTCAGATACTGGGACTTGGCATGAGCTTCCTCTGCGGAGTTTTCGTTCCGCTTTCAATGCTCAGTGACAGTGTGGCATCCGTTTCAAAGTTCCTGCCAGCCTACTGGTACATCCGCTGCAATTCCATGATATGCGGAAACGAGATATATGACTCCGGCAGGCTCGCATCCTTCATGCTCATCCAGATGCTCTTCGCTGTTGTATGCAGCGTTCTGACTATGCTCATCCGCCGTATAAAATTCGGCACCTCCTCTGAGGTCGCCGCATAAGGGATAAATTCAAGGGGAAATTTTAAGGGAGGCGACGTAAGTCGCCTCCCTTGTCTTTATGACATCTCAGAACCGGTATCATCAGTGAAGAATGATATTTGTACTCCGTCGTCAAGGGCGAATAAGTATATCATCGTCCCCTTGCCTACCGGGTCGCTGCTCCACACTGAATAGTCAGGCTCTACACTGTCCGCAGTACCATATATCCTCGTAAGCTGACTGTTCCAGAAGGAATAGCTGTTCACCTTGGAATCAAAGTAGTTTATACCCACAAGTCCCAGGCTTGTAAAGCACAGTACCGCATCGCATTTTCTGCCAAGATACGCCACTCTTTCGTACTCCATGATGAGCTCCCAGGGCTGCCCCGGCTCCTCAGTCTTGTACTCATAGAGCTGCGTGTAGGCTGACATCTTTTTCCGCTCCGAGTCAGCACTTCCGTAGAACTGAAGTCCATTCAGCAGGAAGTCCTTCTCCCTGTTGACGGTGGTCACGGGAGCTGTGGTCGTTGCAGGCTTCACAGTGGTAACTGCCGTTGTAGTTACCGCTCCGGTCCCGCTCCTGGAGGTTGTCCGGCCGGTACCAACGGAAGTTGCAGTTGTATGGACGTCAGTCACCGTCTGCCCCGGCTGGGTCGTCTGTGAACTCTGTTCCTCAGGCATTTCAGGCAAAGGTGAGTCCTCCGGTACTTCAATGTTTTCGTCTGTAATTTCCGGATACTCATCGGGCATACGTATCATCGCCGTGCTCACTATTGGCAGACTCGGCCCGTCCGTGACTACAGGAGACGTAGTAACAGCCTCAGCGTCGGTATCAGGCTGGACATCCTCGTACTCCTCTGGTATCGGAACTACAGGGGTCCTTATCTCAGGTGTGGGTATCTTGGCCTGGCGCTGTTTCTCATAGGACTTATCCGGTGAGTCCGCAGTCGCATAGAACGAGACCTGCACTCCCTCCTGTAGATTAAAGAGGTATACCGCCGTGTTTTTTCCCAGCGGGTCATCATACCAGGATGCCATGCCTGTTCCGGATTCCGTGGGGGAGCCATAGTGGTCCTCAACAGCCCTCAGCCATGTTCTGTAGGACTGGTTCCGTCCGGTATCATGGTAATTGAATCCGACAAGTCCGCTGTCTGCCTGTGCAGTCTTATTGCATCTCCGACAAGAGCATAGAGCTGATCCTTGAGTTTCTGGTTCTCCTCAGTGAGCTCCTCGTTTTCCTTTTTCAGATAATAGAGTATCTCGATAAGATCCGCCCTTTTAAGTTTTCTGAGTTCCTTATCAGTCATGTTTCCTCCTTAGCTATATGATCAGCATATCCTTTTGATATGGTAATTATATCAATAAATGTTAAGAAAATCAAGAAAAAACTATTATTGTTCACAATTTGTACGCAATTCTTGGGAACTCAGACAAAACAAAAATGTACAATTTGTACATATTAACGACAAAAACAAGTCCGAGTTCAGCATTGATATATACAAGATGTATATTCATATTAAAAAATTATAACCAACTGTCGCCGGCATATTGAAATTTTTTTCTGCATTATTCGTCTTTTATAATGAAGATATTCACTTGAATTTCAGAATTATATATGCTATAATACTTATGTTGCCCGAAAGGAGAACCTGTATCAATGAAATTACGCAAAGGACGGGCTATAGGCGCCCTCTTCCTTATTATAATGATACCGCTGGTATTATTCATTGCCTGTACCTCTCACAGCAAGAACAAAAACAGCAGCAAAGTCAAAACGACTGCCGCAGAGGTCAAGAATCTCACTACCTCAGTGACCGCCCCTCAGACTGCCGAAGTGACCACTACTATCACAACTATTGCACATATAAGCTCCCCCTCATGTCACGGAGCTGCGGTATATTCCCCTGATTCCGGTCAGATCATCTACAGTGACAATATTGACAAACGAACAGCCCCGGCAAGTCTTACAAAGCTGCTGACAGCCTCCGTTGCACTGAAATATCTGAAGACCACCGACGTTTTCACCGTAGGCAGTGAACAGTGGCTCGTTGAACCCTATTCCAGCCTGTGCTACCTTGAACCCGGCAACGTCCTAACGCTGAAGGACCTTCTCACCGGTATGCTCATGTCCTCCGGAAATGATGCCGCCTATACTATTGCGGTATCCACTGCAAGAAAGCTCCACCCGGAAAAGGAACTTACCGATACAGAGGCAGTTGACATTTTCTGCGGACTTATGAACGACTTTGCTGCGGAGCTTGGCATGAAAAACAGCCACTTCGTAAACCCCGACGGCTGGGACGATGACGATGAATACACGACAATATCAGACCTGCTGAAGCTGGCCGGATATGCCATAACAGTCCCGGAAATAGAGGAGATAGAGGGCACCTTCCAGAAAAGCGTTGACATCATCTCAGGTGAACACTTTGACTGGACCAACTCCAACCTGCTCCTTGACCCTTACAGTGATTATTACTGCAAGGAAGCCTTCGGCATGAAGACCGGCACCACTCTGAATGCCGGTCACAATCTGATAGCCGCCTTCCGCAGGAACGGCAGGACTTACATAACTGTAGTCGTCGGCTGCGAGTACGACGAGGATCGTTACGAGCTTACACTCAAACTCTTTGACAAGTGCAGATAAAAAAGAGGTACCGCTTTCGGAGCGATACCTCTTTTTTGTTATTATATACCGCAATTTCTGGTCATCCCACCGCAATAATTGATGAGAGTCCTTCAACGGCCAGTCTGCCTGTATAAGTCTTGCCGGTAAAAATATCCCGGTATTCCCTGTCAAGGATGAGCTCAGCCGGAGAATCGCCAAAGTTCTGGATAAAGACTATCCTCTCACTGCCGTTTTCTCTCCAGGTAATGCTGACTCCCTCCGGGACCTTGCAGTTCATTGCTCTTTCAAGGCCAAGCTCCTCGGCAAGTTCACCGAAAAAGCAGTCAAGGAAGTCAGTCTCAGGTGTGGAGCATATGCGATATGCCCTGCCATTTCCAAAGCTGTTGACTGTCAGTGCCGGAGAGCCCTTGTAAAAGTCAGAATCATACACAGCAAGGGTCTCACAGGTCACCGGCCGGACTATCTCGCATATCTCACTGAGCCTGTAGGACTGACCGTTCCACCGTGTACTGTTGTACTCGCCGGTGTAAAGGCTGTCTGTCTCTTCCACCCAGAGTCCGAGGACGTCTGAGAGCTTCTCCTCCGATGCCTCCCCAAGGAAGCAAAGGTCAGTGTCGTTGACTACTCCCGTGAAGGCTGTGGTCACAAGTACTCCTCCCCCGGCTGTAAAGCTCCGGAGTTTTTCCTGTATCCCGCCTCTGAACATATAGAGCATGGGTGCTATGACAAGCCTGTACTTCTCAAAGGAGCTGTCGCAGTCAACTATGTCTGTATTAATGCCGTTTTTCCAGAAGTAGTCATAGCATTTCTGAATGATGCCGAAATAGTCAAGTCCCTCGTTTCTGGGGCCCTGGCACTTGTCCAGTGCCCACTTTGTCTCCGTGTCAAAGATGATAGCAACTTCTGCAGGACTTGCACTGCCATACACCTTGTCTGACAGCTTTTTCAGCATCCTCCCTACCTCGGACACCTCCCGGAATACACGTGTATTCTCTGTGCCGGCATGGGATATGACCGCAGAATGAAACTTCTCCGCACTTCCACGGCTCTGCCTTATCTGGAAATACATTGCAGAGTCTGCACCATGGGCAAGTGCATTCACAATTGAAAGCTCATGCATCCCCGGCTTTTTCAGCTTGCTTATACTGCGCCAGTTGGTAGTACTTGGCGTACACTCCATGAGCAGGAATGACCTCTGTTTTATGGACCTCATCATGTCATGAGAAAGGCTCTCATTCCTTGCTATCTCTGCATTTTTCCCCGGCAGATGCCACTCCGGGTAGCTGTCCCAGGAAACGACATCCAGCTCCCTGCCCAGCTTGAAGTAGTCCACTCCATAGGCATATATGCCCATAAGATTGGCGGTTGCAGGCAGTTCCGGGACAATCGCCTTTACAGCGCTTATCTCAGCCTTCATGAAGTCAATTGTCTGGTCAGTCACAAAACGTTTCCAGTCAAGGTCAAGGCCATGGACCGCAGTCTCTCCTATCCATGTGGGGCTGTGTATCTGTTCCCAGCTCGTGTAGGTATGCGCCCAGAAATGTGTCCACCAGGCATGATTAAGAGCGTCCAGAGTCTTGTACTTCTCCTTCAGCCACCTTCTGAACTCCTGCTGACAGAGTTCACAGTGGCATTCACCGCCGAATTCATTGGAGATGTGCCAGAGTATCACAGCAGGGTGATGTCCGTAGCGCTCTGCCAGCTTGGTATCTATGAGCCGTACCCTTTCACGATAGGCCGGAGAAGTGTAGCAGTGATTATGCCGATGTCCGTAGATATTACGCTGACCTGTCTCCCCTACCCGCAGCACCTCCGGGAACTCATCTGCCAGCCAGTGAGGCCGTGAACCTGAGGGAGTTGCCAGTATCACATGGATATCGTTTTTATAGAGCTTGTCAATTATGCCGTCAAGCCACTCAAAGTTGAAATGGTCCTTCTCCGGTTCCAGGTCAGCCCAGGAGAATATCCCAAGGCTCACGCAGTTGATACCGGCAAGCGTCATGAGTCTTATATCCTCGTCAAGTACGTCAGGATAGCTGAGCCACTGCTCAGGATTGTAGTCGCCGCCGTGTAAAATGTGAGGGTATTTCGGCGTCGCAGGTGCATGAGGGTGCATATTTGTGTCCTCCTTTTTGCTATATCATATGGGTGAAGCGATGTGATATGCCCAATAATTGCCCTATGTGCAGGGAGCAAATCTCTGATTTGCGTATCTGCAAGGGCTTTTGGATAATATATAATGAATGTTTTTTCATTCATTATATCATATCTGAGTCTATTTTACAAGAGCTCTGGTCAGCTCTTCAATTTGTTATCTTATTTATTTTTCAGAGTTTCTATTGATTTTTGTTTTATACTGTGTTATAATATTATAGTACTTTTTACGCAGTGGTATCGAAGTGGTCATAACGGACATGACTCGAAACATAGTCGTTTCTGAGCTTGCCGCACTTTGATTTATCTTAAATACGCAGTGGTATCGAAGTGGTCATAACGGACATGACTCGAAATCATGATGCCCCTTGAGGGACGTGGGTTCGAATCCCACCCACTGCGCCAAGTTTTATGTATGAGCCCCTGATCAAAGCAGTTCAGGGGCTCATATGCTATCTGAGGTGAACGTAATGAAATACGAATTGAATTTCTTTTTTGAATGGGGAGCAGATTGTGCCAGTATATGGTGTAAAAATAAGAAATCATTTGATAAATTTGGTGCCGGACCTATATCATTTGATAATCTCGGACTCTCTGATTCTTTAAAATCACTTTTATTAGAGTTAGGCGAGGAGTATCAGACCGCTTTAGATTGGGACACTCCTCAAAACCCTTCTCCTTGGAATAATGAGCATAAAGAGTCTTTTAAAGTCCGTTCTAAAATTGCCTATCAAAAATTGGTAGAAGAATTAGGAGAAGATTATATCGTTAATTACTGCGTAGAGGTTTATGATTGATCTTATTCTCATATTGCCAATGCCTTGGCTATCGCCTCCGCACTCAGCTTCTTGCTTTCGCTGTCCACATGGCTGTACACGTTGCTCGTTGTACCTATGTCGCTGTGGCCGAGCCATTCCTGTATCAGCTTCATCTGAACTCCATTAGCAAGGAGCAGACTTGCACAGCTGTGCCGCAGGTCATGGAAGCGTATCTTCCGCAGACCGTTCCTGCGGAGCACTATCGGGAAGTGGTCCGACACATAGTTGGGACGTATCAGCTCTCCAACAGCGTCTACGCAGATGTAGTCCTCGTACTTCTTGCAGTAGCCTCTGCCGAATGCCTTCTTCATCTCAGCCTGATGCTCACGCTCAGCGATGAGTGCCTGCTCGACTACGGGTATCAGCGGAAGCGTTCTGTACGACGATTTCGTTTTCATTACATCGTAGCCTGCAACTCCGTCCTCGTCCTGC